>WFSA01000075.1 GCA_015486215.1 Anaerolineae bacterium
CCTATTCTCACATCCGACAAAAGAGGAGAATAGATAATGACCCTACCAAAAGAACTAACGACCATAATGCTACCATTTGTAACGCTTTTCAGCGAGACCGTTTGGGATTATGCCCAGATTTTGATGATGGGAGCAATTCTAGCACCAGGCACACGCACCGTCAGCGCAATGTTGACAGTAATGGGCTTAAAAGATGATCCGCAATATCAGAACTATTACCGTGTATTAAACCGAGCGGAATGGAGTGCCTTAGGGAAAAACCCTGACTACCATCTAATTCCATCCCAGATTTTAGCTGGTCTGGTTGATTCGATGTGTTACACCACTTGAATGGATAAAGTCGAGACTATGGGAATGCACCTATTTCTTTCGCATTTCAGCAAATCATTGCACAGGGATATGCGGTCATTCAAGAGAAGTTGGGTAGTTAATAGTGTACATATGATCGAAAATAACCTTTGGTGATGATTATTTGCTCTCTCCGAGCAGTAATTGATGATGCGGGGTGAAGAATTGACGGTAACTCAACCACACCGTCGCCAACCCTGTGAACGAAGCTGCGCCGATGAGCATGTACATGACAATAATCTGTAACTGTACCGCCTCTAGCGGGGAGATGCCCGCCAAAATCATCCCTGTCATCGCGCCCGGAAGTTGAATCAGGCCGACAGTTTTGGTGCTGTCTACGATGGGGGTCATGCCGCTGTGCAGGGCGGCACGTAAATGGGGACGGGCGGCTTGACGGCCGTTTGCCCCCAATGCTAATGCCGCTTCGATCTCCCCAGAACGGCCGTTTACCTCATCCCGCACCCGCCCCATCACCAATGAGCAGACATTCATCGAATTCCCAATCACCATCCCCGCGATGGGGATAATTTGTTGGGCAGTGAAGTTGAAAATCCCGAAGAGAACTAACGAACCAAGCGTCAATATCGAGCCAAAACTGATAGCTGCCAAGGCGACATAGCCGCTGTGCCGTACGCCATCTCCCCGTTGGCCGGCCGTGTACCCAGCGATGGTCGTCATAATCGCCAAAATTAAGAGAATGGCGAATGGATTGTCCGCTTCAAAAACAAATGTCAGTGCGTAGCCGATGGCGATCAACTGTAAAAACGCACGCACAGAAGCGGTGATAATCTGTTTTTCTAAATCCAACGTCTGCCAACGCGAAACCAATGCCGCTGCTAAAACTAACACAAACGCGGCTACTATACGGAATAATGCTTCAGGGGGAATTGTCATAAGAGTGTGCAAGTGGGCAAGTGTGCAAACTTGCAGTTCCGCTACCCGTTCACCTGTCCATTTTCCAAAACAATCACACGATCTATTATTTCGTGCATTTCGTCTATATGGTGTGTGACCCAGAGGATCGTTAAGCCTAACTCTCGGCGCAGTTTGCTGATTGTTTGGCGGATATGGAGGCGGGAATCGGGATCGAGTGCGCTGGTGGGTTCGTCGAGCAGTAAGGTTTGCGGCTTGTTCGCTAATGCCCGCGCCAGCCCGACGCGTTGCGCTTCTCCGCCCGACAGTTCGGTGATGGGGCGATGGGCGTAATCGGCTGGCAGGTCGGCCATTTTTAGCAGATCGATGATGGCGGCAGGGGACAACGGCCGTTTTCTCAACATCGCCCCATATCCCACATTGTCGGCCACATTGCCCGAAAAGAGCGCGGGCGATTGGAATACCATCCCAACCTGCTGCCGCAATGCGATGACATCCATCGTCGTCATCTCTTTTCCATTTATAAAAACTGTGTTGGGCGGCGGCTCCGTCAACCGATTGAGGCAACGGAGCAAACTGCTTTTGCCGCCGCCGCTCGGCCCAATCAAGCAGACGATCTCGGCTGGTTGAATGGTGATATTGACATCGTGAAGGACTGGACGGCCGTTGCGTACCAATGATAAATTGTGCGTTTGTAAACGAGGAGTTTCCATATTTTTTTATGTTTCAGGGGTATCTTCTCAGTATTCTGGGGAGACTTGACAAATTTTCCTAATGGTACTCGTGTAAAATAAAGTGATGATGAAATTTGTCAAGTCTTGTCCACGATTTATTGATAAGATACTTTCAGGGCATATCCAATACGGTCTTGAGGTCGCCAATTTCATCCAGCAACTGTTCTACTTTTGAATACGCCTCTAATAGAGCCATTTTTCCTTGCTCTGTTGTGTGGTAATACTTCCGTACTTTGCCAGCCACAATTTGCTTTTTAGATAGAAGGTACCCTTGTTTTTCTAATTTGTGGAAAATGGGGTAAATTGTTCCAGGGCTGACATGATACCCATGTGTCTTTAATTCGCGCATGAACTGAAGCCCAAATATTGGTTCTTGAGCGGCATGGTAAAGCAGGTGAATTTTTATAAACCCTAAAAAGAAATCTCTAATCATACAATGTCAAGCTATTATCGTGTATCGTTATCGTATTTCGATTATATAACCAAGCAAGGAATTGTCAATTGTTAATTGTCAATGGGCGGATAATCCGTTTTATGCGAGAAATAGAACTGATTTCCAAGAGTATTAGGCCATTTCTAAATTTAAATGTATCCTCTCAAAAAAGCGGGGAAATTATTTTGTTTTTAGTATGACTACGGCGGATTATGAAAATGAATGGATATTTTCTCGACTGCACCATCCGTTTCTTTCTTTCATCTGTTGTAGTCACCCCGAAATATTGAGAAGTTACATTTAAATCACCCAAAATTTTGATTGTCATTCCCGCCCCCATCCTCACGAAGGTGGGGATGTTTTTCAACAATTGGCAATTGACAATTTTTTTGATAAGGAGTTGTATAATGACAACCAATGCTGACCGTATTCGAGAATTTCATGCTGTGATGAAGCCCGCCCTGCCGACAACGCCTCAACTTCCTCCGTTGGACATTTTGCAAATGCGAAAAACATTGATTGAGGAGGAAGTTGAGGAGGTAACGGCCGTTTTCCAACAGATTTTTGCCGCCCCCGATCAAGACGAAGAGCTAAATCTGAGTAATTTAGTCCACGAATTGATTGACCTGCTTTATGTCACTTACGGCGCGATTCAAACATGTGGCGTGGACCCCGATGCAGTTTTTGCCGAAGTCCATGCGGCCAATATGAGAAAAGTTGGCGGCCCCCGCCGTGCCGACGGTAAAATTCTTAAACCTGCTGATTGGCATCCCGCCGATGTGCGCGGTGTACTGGAGAGACTCAGGGAACAGGGAACGAAAAGTCTGGATTAGCCAGATCGCTCCCCATTCCCTGCTTCCGATTTCTATTTTTTAATTTCTTTTTCTAATTGCGCCAACCAATCCCGCATAACGGCCGTGCGCTTATTTGCCTCAATCCGCCCCGCCTCTGTTTGCATTGTGCCAGCCAGCGTGAGCAGCTTGACATAAAAATGGTCGATGGTGGCAACATCGTCACTCGGTTCACGATGATGGCAGAATGGATCATCAAGGTCGTATAACGGCCGTCCCATTCCCACTCCCGTCTGCAAACAACGGGCGATCCCAATCGCCCCCAGCGAATCGATCCGATCTGCATCTTGTACCAGTTGCGCCTCAATCGTCTCGCACGGAATTTTTGCCGAAAAGCTGTGCGCGGCAATGGCGTGGGCGATGGATTCGTGATACCGTTTGGGGTAAGTGATGGAGTTTAGGAAGGTGACGGCCGTTTTTGCGGCTAATCTGGATGCAAACGGCCGTTGGGGCGAATCCTTCGGCACAATGACACAATCATGTAACCACGCGGCTGGGATGATGACATTCAAATCACCCGATTCGGCCGCTTCAGCTAATAGCTGTGCATTCTTCACTACCCGATAAATATGGCTAAAATCATGTGCGGCATCTGCACCATTTGCCATCTGTTTTGTCAAAAATGCCTCAAAAAGTTGTTCCCATTCGGGATTCCATACATAATTCATACGTTAATTATAGCTGGAGGGTTGAGCAAGAGCTAGAGGGGGCACAAGAAGCTCAATTGCTCTTCAAATAAAAAAATCAGCGAAACTAGGTCTGCTTGGCCTACCTTCTTCGGGGTTTTCTGTAGTGCAATTTTGTAAAATTGCACGGTCAAATTTGCAAATTTGACCTACGATAATCGTACAGGAACTTCGGCCAGCGTGTATTAGCGCAATTGGTGTACTATTTTGTTGTTTCTTGCTCTACCCTCTTGCTCCCACCTTATGATCGGAACCATAATCAACAGCATTACCGTACTCATCGGCGGCACGCTTGGCACATTGCTGGGCAGTCGATTCCCTGCCCGTATGCAGGAAACTATTTTCGCCACATTAGGGTTATTCACCCTTGCCATTGGCATGAGCAGTGCGCTTGTGACCAAAAACCCGTTGATCGTGCTGGGCAGCCTGCTTGTCGGCGCACTCATCGGCGAATCGCTCCGCCTTGACAAACGCTTAGAGCAATTTGGTGACTGGTTACGCAAACTGTTCATCAAAGATGGCAGTGATAGCGACTCAGCCCGCTTTGTCGAAGGGTTCGTCACCGCCAGTCTTATTTTTTGCGTCGGTCCCTTGACCATTCAAGGCGCAATCGAAGATGGTCTTATGGGCGATTATACAAAATTAGCGATTAAAGCGATGCTGGACGGCTTTGCCGCGCTCGCCTTTGCCACCACGCTGGGGCCGGGTGTCATCGCGTCGGTCATCGTCATCCTGCTGTTTCAGGGGGGATTGTCCCTCTTGGCTGGGATGGGCAATGATATTTTTACCGAGCCGATGATAACGGAATTGACCGCTACGGGCGGGGTGCTGTTATTGGCGATTGGATTGCGATTGCTGGAATTAAAAGAGATTCGGGCGGCGAATTTATTGCCTGCGATTTTTATTGCCCCAACGGCCGTTGCCATCATGGATTTGCTTGGCATCCCTTACTATTTGCCATTTTGAAATATCTTTAGGGTGATGGAGCGTGGATAGGGCGGATTTTATGGATAAATGCGGATTCCTTTTATCTGTGTCCCATTACCCCTTGTTGCCTTTCACCTAAAAACGCTAACACCTTCTCCCGTACCTCCTCTGGTGAAAGTGTGCTGGTATCCAGATAAAAGTCACAATGCTCACGAGCGTGGGCAAGACGGCGATGTTGCTCGGCGAGATAGGCGGGGCTGCTGGGGTTTTTTGGGCGGCGAACGGCCGTTACCTCCGCTTCAACATCTAAATAGATCAAAATATCAGGCTTGCTCAATTGTTTCCACATCGTCGGCACATGCGAATGATCCTGCACCGGCATCCGCACGATGTAACCTTGCTCTAACAACGCAGGTTTCAGTGTGCTTTTCCCTGCCGTACATGGTCCCACAAGGGCGATGCGTATTTTGTTTTTATTAATCATGGGTTGAGAAGGGCGAAATATATAAAAATCCGCAGATTTTGTAGATCAACGTAAATGAGAACTATAGTCCAGAAATCTGCGTTAATCCGCAAAATCTGCGGAAATATAAAATTGGGAGAATGGAAAATAGGAGATTGGGGGGAACCTCCTACTCTCCACTCTCCCAACTGCATCTATTTTAGCTCAAAGGGAGCGTTGCGTACAACCTGCGTATATTGTCTAATCCTTTGGGGTAAACAGAGGTGACCAAAATGCTGATGTCGTCACGAGGGCGGTTATTATCCTTTGCCATCGCTTCATCTATCAACAGGTCGGCGATGACTTGTGCGTCCCGCTCTCCAGTGGCGATGATGCGCTCGACCGCTTCGGCTGGATTGTATAAATCGCTGCCGCTCCAATTGCCTGCATGACGCAATCCGTCGGTAAACATGACGATAATTGTGCCTACGGTCAATGGCATTTCGGTGATATTTGGTTTGTTGTTTTTATGTACGCCAACGGCACGGGACGGCTCGTTCAGGAGATAAACGCCTTGTTCGGGCGTGCGAATGATGACGGGGGCTTCATTATTACGGGAGATGACCACCGACTTGCTGTCCATATCTACCGATAAAATGTTAAGCGTCGCGCTCACTTTGCCGCCGCGATTGGTGTAAAGATAATCGTGTGCTGCCCGTGCTGCCGCTCCGTCGCGCACTCCTTCGGACAGGAGTTGAATTGCTTTGCGGGCGACGAGATTGCTGATGATTTTGGCTGAACGGCCGCTTCTCTGTCCATCTACCAATACAAATGATATGCCGCCATGCGGCCGTTCGATCATTTCTATCGTATCCCCGCTTTCACGCGAGGCGTATTTGTTAATTTTTGTAATAGCAAATTGTATTTCCATATGTTCCTTATAGATAGAGATAGAATTGTGTTCTTATGCTGATTGTTTTGTATCACCCGCAGGGCGGGGAGCCGAAGGGGAGTAGGATGACATCCCAAAACGGCCGTAATGGGCCGCAATATAACAATTCTCCGCCATGATACGCATCCAGCGCGAACAGGCCGCCGATGCAGCAAGCGGTGAGCAACAGCACCCCGCCGCATCCGATCAGGAGTTCCCGTTTAGAAGATTTTGGCTGTTCTATTTGATGAATGATCACATTCTCTTGTATTGGGGGTATGTGTTTAGGTTCATTGAACGGCGGGGGTAATTCTGGTTCTCCGCTCTGTGCGCTATTTGTTATATAGCTGCCTCCTGTACCGGGAATAATGAAATCAGGCGTTGTATCAATTTTGTCAGAACTGGCTTCAAAAATGAATTGTAACGCTTCGCCCAGCCCGATTATATCGTTATGATTGATGGGGGTGAGAGAGGTGGCACGACGGCCGTTTACAAAGGTCCCATTTGTGCTACCCAAATCTTCTATAGCGTACATTCCGGCTCCTTGAGCCGTCACTCGTGCATGTTGGCGCGAAATTTCTGGGTCGGGGATATGGATGTCGCAAGAGGTCGCGCGGCCAATAATTGTATGGTCGTTTATCAGGGGATAATGATTATTTGGAAATGGTCCCTGCCGCATTGTCAATTGATAAGAAATTCCCATGCTGTATGCTCCTGTAAGTACAAAGTAGATATCTCAAAGTATAAAGTAACGGTGTGAGTTTGCAAATTTTGGTATGCTTCAAAATAGAGATAAAGATATTTACAATTTAATAGGACACAGATTTTTAGGAGTATCAGGATGAACGGTAACTACTCAGCCTATCACTCATTTCACCACAAAGAAGCAAAGATCACAAAGAAAATCTTAAAAAACTGCGTGTTCTTTGTGTCTTTGTGGTTAATTTGGATAATGGCTGAGTAGTTACGATGAACGCAGGTTTCTTTTGATTTATGAACCATGTCCACATGAGAATCAAGTACCTTTCAAATTACGGCTGTTTGTTGATTTTGCAGTATCTTCTCAATAAATCGTGGATAAGACTTGACAAATTTCATTAGCACTTTATTTTACACGAGTATCATTAGGAAAATTTGTCAAGTCTCCCGTAAAGAGGAATCTGTATTACGATTTGATGATCAAGTGCCGTCTGATTTTCTTTCTAAACCATATAATGCCGACGACTTGATCGAAATAGTGAAAAAGAATTGGGTGTGTTTCAAATGAGTTGAGCCAAAGTGATTGTCACGGGGCGAACGGACTTGGTTTACCCAAAACTTTGTGCCCCGTGACTGTCACTTCTACTGAAATGAAACACACCCAAAAGAATTGGCCGCATTAACAATTAACAATGAATAATTAATAATGAACAAGAAAATAATCCCCTCAACTCCACGCACGACGGTGCAAGCTGTTTTCCCTGATGGAAAGACGTATGAAGGCACACGCGGCACGACGATTGAAGCGTTTGTTGCCGCTGCTAATTTGCAGACAAAGGCGCAGATTACGGCTGTATTGATGAACGGCCGTTTGCGCGAACTTTCCTACCCATTACAACAAGACGCGACCCTTGTTCCCGTCACCATCAACGCCTCCGACGGCTCACGTATTTACCGCCGCTCTCTCAGCTTTTTGATGATCGCCGCCGCCTCTGAGCTTTTTCCCGACCGCTCCATCAGCATTCAACACTCCATGCCTTTTGGCGGCTATTATTGTGAGATGAGACCGTTTAACAATGTCTCTGCGGCCGATCTCGACAAATTGCGTGATCGTATGCGCCAGCTTATCAGCGACGATTTACCCATCACCCAGATTCGCATCCCCTTAGACGAAGCGCTGCAATTTTTCCGTGACAACGGCGATCACGAAAAAGCAGAACTATTTGCCAAACGGCGTAAAGATTATCTGACGGTGTATGAATTAAATGGCACTCAGGATTATTTTCATGGGTTTATGGTACCGAGAACGGGCTACTTATCCCTGTTTGAAATTCGCCCATATAATCATGGCTTTATCCTTCAATTTCCACGTCGCCAAGCCCCAAATATTTTACAAGCATTCACCGATGAGCCTCGCTTGGCGCATGTTTTTCAGCAGTATGACGAGTGGCTGCAGATTATTGGCGTGCCCAGCGTGGCCGCATTGAATGAGATTGTGCGAAACGGCCGTGTTCAAGAGACGATTCTCGTCGCCGAAGCGTTGCATCAACGTCAATTGACCAATATCAGCACCGCCATCGCCACCCGCCGCCATGAAGTCAGGATCGTGCTTATCTCCGGCCCCTCATCGGCGGGCAAGACAACATTCAGCAAACGGCTTGCCATTCAATTACTGGCCGCTGGCATCCGTCCCGTCGCCATCGGCATGGATAATTACTTTGTAGACCGCAGAGAAACGCCGCTTGATGAGAATGGGGAACTTGACTTTGAAACGATTGAGGCGGTCAACATCCCCTTATTCCGTCAACATATGCGCGATTTGCTGGATGGCAAAACCATCACCCAGCCGCGCTTTAATTTTCATACAGGAACAAGCGAAGCTGGCGATCCGCTCAAGTTGGAATCAGATGAGATATTGATTATAGAGGGGATTCACGGGCTTAATCCCCGTTTGGTTGAAGGATTGTCCGCCAATGCGCTTTACCGTGTCTTTATTTCGGCCTTCACCCAGCTTAACCTCGACAAGCATAACCGTGTTCCCACCACAGACACCCGTCTTCTCCGCCGCATTGTGCGTGACGCGGCACATCGCGGCTATACGGCTGCGGACACAATCGGCCGTTGGCAAAGTGTGCGGCGCGGCGAGAAACGGCATATTTTCCCCAATCAACATTACGCTGATGCGTTCTTTAATTCGGCATTAGTTTACGAAATGGCGGCGTTAAAACCGTTGGCGTACCCGCTGCTTCTCCAAGTGGAACCCGGCACTAGAGAGCGGATTGAAGCAAACCGCTTGCTCGCTTTTCTGCAATGGTTTGACTCCATCTCTACAGACGATTTGCGCTACATCGCCAGCGATTCTATTTTGCGCGAATTTGTGGGCGGCTCGACGTTGCGGGATTACGAACCGTGGAAGTGAGCAATTGACAACTGGACACTGGCGTTTTTTGATTTTCTCTCCAGTAGGGGTGGTTCGCAAACCGCCCTTATGCCTCGACTGAAATTCAATTTTCGCCAGACTCCAGTTGACAATTGATTTGCCAATTTACCGCTCATTTTTTACGGTTAACTGAAATAGAACAGTTCCATCGTCGATTTGTTGACCTGATTCATCGAATAGTGGCAGCCGCCAGCCATCTGATTGTACCCAGAAGCCAGTTTTGACGGTATATGTACCAACGGGCAGGGAGGGGGGTAAGGTGAATTGATGTTCATCCCGTATGTATTTGTCTGTAGGCCAGCGGCGGGTGGGGAAGCTGCCAGGATTGAGATGGTCTGATTGGGCGACGAGCGTGCCATCGGCGGCTAGGACGTGGATGAAACTTTGATAATCAAATGTCAACGGCCGTTCTGCTTTATCATACAATGTCACCTTAATTGTATCGCCTGGCTGGGCTGTCGCCGCTGAGGTGTCGTAGCCGATGATGTGAATCTGTTCGCCAAAGTCGGCTGCTATACTGTTTTCGGCTGGCTCCGCGATGTCGCCTGTGGATTGATAATGCAATGCGCCGATGGGTTGCAGGATGAGGAGGGTAACGGCCGTTATTCCCCCAATTACCGCTAATACGATCCAATCTGTCCCTCCCCATTTTTTCTGTTTTGCCCTCTCAGCCCTGCTCCCCCTACATTTCCATCCGAACAGTAGTGTGAGCAATAGAGAGAAGCCGCTGATCGCCCATGCGAGATCGCGGGCGGGCGTGCTGCCAAAACGGACATCTACCAAATGCGTGCCAGAGGGCACTGGCACGACGATAAAGCCTTCGGGCAAGCCAAGCTCTGTCTCTACAATGTCGCCGTCTATCTGCACATGCCAGCCCGGAAAATCAAAGAGGAAAAGGCGTAATAGGAAAGGGGTTTCAGCTTCTATTTGATATTGAAAATGGAGCGGGCTTAGTTCGTGGGAGGTGACGGCTGCATCGGCGGGCAGAGAGGGGCGGTTGACCCGATCTAACGGTGTGTTGTCATAAAATCCGCGTGCAAAGTCGTCGTTGGCGCGGGGGATATTGTCTACTGTGGCGGGAACGTAGTCGGCGGTGGAGGTTGTGCCCAGCCATCGCCCTTTGCGCTCGATGAGGAAGACGCGCAGGGGGAAAACGTCGCCAAATTTGGGGTGAGGGAGGGGTTGACTGAGGGGCAGTCCTAAAATAAGGGGAAGGGCGACGAGAACGGCCGTCGCTCCCATCGCTGCCCGCGAGGAAGGGAGTGTGCGTAAAATCGCTTCTGTGCCGATGCCTGCGAGGATGGCGAGAATGACGGCCGTTGCGCCCAGCAGCCGCCATGGGAATTGGAAAAAGGGCAGTACGGGGATGCTCTCCCATAAAAAAGCAGAGACGGGGAGCATCATCAGCAGTAAAACGGCGGCGGCGATGGCAAAAAAGGCGGCATGGGCGGCCTCTTTTGCCCGTCGGATGAGGATGGCTGCGACTCCCATCCCGCTCAAAACCCATTGAGCGACACCTACATTGAAATGGAAGAGCGGCTGTACATCCCCCCAATCAAGAAAAATCGTGGGGCGAAGCATCTCATAGATGGAGAGAAAATGGGTATGGAAATCGTAATTGTCACCTGCGCCGATGAGTGTATTGAGGTTGACGGCATTCCGTTCTAAGCCGATGGGCAGCCAAAAAAAGGCAGAAAGGCCGACGGCAAAAAAGAGGGCGGCGATGGGCGTGCGGGCTGGTTTCCATCCGTCATTTGCCGCTTGCCATATTGTCCATGCGAGTAAGATGGCAAAAAGGAGCAATGCCATGAGATTGTGGCTGAGAATGATGGCGGCGGTGAAGAAAACGGCCGTCAGCCATCGCCGCGCCGTCGCTTTTCGGCGCAATCTGTCCAGCATCCAGAGTGCCATCGGGAAAAGCCCTAGCGCGAACGATTCGGGCAGTACGCCGCGTGCGTGCGGGTCTATATAGTGGATATAGGGGGCGTAGAGGTAAACGGCCGTTGCCACATATCCCGCTGGCCGCCCCCAATTGTCGCGTACAAAGCCGTACATACCGATTCCGCCCGAGAGAATGGCGAGGATGAAGGTGAGTTTGACGGCCGTTACGACGCTTACGCCGAGCAAAAATTCAAACAGCAGGCCAGTGTAATAACTTAGCGGGGCGTAATAGTTGAAGATGGGGTAGCCGAAGCCGTAATAGAAATTGGATGCCCAACGGGGGTAAAATTCGCCGCCGTGAACGAGCCGGCTCAGTTCGGCAAGGCGGAAGATGTGGAGTTCGGCATCGGTCTCTTGCGGCAGGCTGGGGTTGCTTAGGAATGCCCAGACAGCGATGAGGGTGATGAGCAATGTTATGCCAAAACCGGGATCGATCTGTTTTAACGGCCGTTTCCAATTCATGTTCTTCAAGGCTGTTTTTGGGATGAATGGGTGAGACGGATTACGATACCTATGAGCAATACCATCGTGATTGTCATCAAGGTAAAGGCGACAGGATAATTCTCGATAGGCCATTTATAAAAATCGGCCGTCATAGCGACAATGCCTAGTGAGAAGTAGAGGGGGAGTAATTTATACGGTTTAACCAATAATGCTAATGGTAAAATCAGCAGAGAAAAGTAGCCAGTGTGTAATTTGGGAGTGAGAATGAGAATCATTGCCATTAAAATGGCGAGATTTCTTATTATGCCATACTGTTTCCATGTGATGATCAGGACAGTCAGCCCAATTCCGATGAGAAACAGATAGGATGACCATTGCAGGGGAATTTGTAAGGGGAGATCGTGAAAACGATTCCAGAGGGCGGCTAAACCGACTCCTCCATATTGAAAAGGATGTTCTGTATGTTTTTGGCTAATATCCCAAAACATCGCGGAACGCCCTGCTTTTGCTAAAAAGGGGGCAATGATGAGCAGACTGACTAGGGGAGGGATGATGAAGTTTTGCCAGATAATTGACGGCCGTTTTTTCCAAGAAATTTTATCATCAGGAAACTGCACGCTTTCGATCATCACGACCAGCCACATAATCGCGCCTGTCAATTTGACCATCAGACCCATGCCGAGAGAAACGGCCGTTCCCCAATGCCGTTTTTTTAAATAAAAAAACAAAGATAATGCGAAAAAAAAGGCGATAACGGATTCATCTTGACGACGTAATATCGTATTGCCAAAGGTGAGCGGGTTTAAAAGAAAGATAAGAGCCGCATAAAATCCATCTTGCCGATTATTTGGCATATGCAATAACAATAGTGCGGAGAATAGGTTAAACAGCGAGAAGTAAACCATGAATGCCGCCGTCGCCCATGGGTTCACATTAGAAAACCATCCAGATACGATCACAGGCGGCAAAAAGAGATAATTTGTCAATGGCGGGGTACTGGTGAACACATCACGGTACAGCATTTTACCGCTTAAAATCGTTTCTCCTCTGGCAATCCATGGGTCGGCAAAACGAGGTACCTCCATTGTGCCGTAATACCCTTGTTTGGCATGATAAAACCATGCAATCGCCAAATAAACGATTAGAGACGCAAGAAAAATAGCAGTGATACGGACTTCATACCGTTTTAATACAGAGTTCTGCATATATTTGTTGTATGTATGGAGTGAAAAAATGGGATTCGTAAAGGGTAATTGAAAGTGGATAATGGATAATCAAGACCTTCTTAATTATCCATTATCCACTTAGGGAAAACTCGTAAATAACTGTGGCCAAGGTGACAGGCACTTGCCAAGTGCCTGTCACCTGAAAGTCCAAAGTTAAAAACGAACCTTCCCTTAGAGCAGGAGTGATCGTTTATACGTATCTTCTCAGTATTCTGGGGAGACTTGATAAATTTTCCTGATGAAATTTGTCAAGTCTTGTCCACGATTTATTGAGAAGATACGTTTATACCTTAATTTAATGGGGAAACACGATAGTATGGGATATAGGCGGCCGTTCCCAGATATTCATCAGAAGAAGCGAACAAGCCGAAGTACCTTCCGCCGCCGATATAATGTGTGTCGGTTACGGTAGTGACATGTTGACCATTTACATATATTGCCATACTCCCATTACTGTTAACGTCAATACGCCATGTATTCCATCCACTTGGATTGGATACATAAACTTGCCTGCTACGCATCAATGTTGTGCTTATATCTTTGTCTGATGCATAACTATGACCATCAATACGTTTTACACCTACGGTAAGGTAATCATTTGGATTAGACCAGATAACATTGATCCGATAATACTGATTGTAACAGCTGCGATAAGCGTTCCCATATTTGTATGGACAGGGTACGGATTTGTCGTTCCAATCAGCCCCCCAGATGATGCCGTAACTATGCAGGTTGTCTATACCATCGCCTAGTTGGACTTTTGTATCAATGCGGTAAGAGTTCCACGTTGTGGGGACTGGGGTGAGGGGGCCGGCTATAAGGGAGTCCCAACGGCCGTGAATCTTCATCTTAAATTGTCCGTTTAGATAATATGCTGAATTATCGACATCATCCGTGTCTTCACGGCGCATAGCCCAGCCAGAAGCTGGATCATTAAACTCATCAAGATAGATGAATGATTGGGCGAGGATGTTTGATCCGCCGCTGCTGACAGAGGCATCTGTATGGATAGCCCGTACATAATAGTAATAGGTGTTCTTCCATGTGGACGCATGGGAGATTTCAAAAGAGGTATTTGTTCCTGAATAGATGACTGTACTGCTGGCAAAGTCAGCGGTTTGTGATTCTACTAATTCATATTTGACCGCACCGTCAACGGCCGTCCACGAAGCAGTCGCTTTTGATGACGCATGATCATCTGCTGATACAGGTATACTGATCGATGTCAATGTGGGGGAGGGTAATGGTTTGAATACGACTGGCAGGTATGTTTTGTACTCTGTGAGAACTGTGAAAACGGCCGTATCCGTCAAAAGCGTTCCGCTACCTGTGATTTCGGCCGTATTGGTGATCATCGTTCCATTCGTTACTGTATCCGTCAAAACGGCATCGAATGAAAGCGTTACCTGAGTGCCATTAGTGATAGAACCTGTCCATGTGATTAATTGACCAGATGTGCCAAAAGAGCCGCCGCTGCTTGATGAGAGTGTATTAGATATGATAGTTAGTTCTGTGGGTAATGTATCTGTAATCATTGCCGAAGTGGCGGTTGTAGTGCCAGCATTTGTGATCACAATCGTATACTTTACCGTGCTGCCTGCTGCTGCTTGTGTAAGGTTGACATTTTTTACGGCCGTTAAAACAGCCGCCTCTGGTGCACGCGGAGAATCCTCCTGTGCCGCTAACGCATTAGCCATAAATAGGGACAGCAATAATGGCAAGAATATCGCCATGATGATAGTGAGATATTTTGTTGTTTTGTGGTGCATTTGAAGATTATTCATATTTTCCTCTTGTTTGTTTGAATACTTGTTTTTTGTAACCGTTCACTCCCCTCCCCTTAATCCTTTCCCTAAGGGAGCGGAAACTTGGCTTCCTCCCCCTTAGGGGGAGGATTGAGGTGGGGGGGTGAGGAGAGTGAACGGATGCTATTTTCCTCAAAAAATCGCCCGATACTACACTATGAGCAACAGCTCGTCAATGTACTACTTCTATATCAAATATATACGAAGCCGTTTCATTCTGATTGTGAATAGGGAGGCGTGTATTGGTAGAGCGGGTGTACAGCCCAATATACACGGGAATGGAATCTGCCGCAATATCGGCCGGCAGTGACAAGGTATGCCGTTGAATGATGAAGTCGTGGGGGTGAAGGGTGGACGGGGCGACATCTAATCCGTCATGCTGCGCGATCAATTGACCGCTGTTATCCATGAGATGAATAAAAATTGTTAAATCAGGCGGTAACGGAGCTTCTGTTTGCCAATAGGTGAAAAACTCTACATCTGTTTTGCTTTGTGTACCAATTTTATACCCCAATAAGCTGATTTTCTCATCAAATAAAAGTGGGGGGATCGGGTTTGGAATGAGGGGAGGGGATAATGGATAGATGGCAAAAGAGGGCGTTTTTTTACTGCGATACAACGGCTGTTGTACCAACGGCCGTTCCCCCACTCCCGCCGCCGCCAACAATGACGGACAGGGAGACGCATACTCAGGCACATAGAGCATCCCGTTCGCCTCGTCAGGGATGACCATCGCTCCCGTGACATCCGGGTGCGCCTGTACCCATCGTGCCTCAACATCATATCCCATATTGCGCCGCATCGTATCGGCATCAATTGGTTCGTAAAAATTTTGGGTTATCACCAGCCCATCGGCGGGGTGCTGCTGCCAATATTGCCCCATATCTTGCAAAACAGTTTGGTATTTATGATGTGTTTCCGGCGTGGACGGCCATTTGATGAACCCGTTGGTGATACTGTAACTGGTCAGTGGGGCGATGTATAAAACAATGAGTAGAAACAGGACGTATGGCTGTCGCTTTTTTGTGGGCAGATGCGCGTTGATGAACGAGATGGACAGCGCGGGCAGCAGGTAAATGATGGGCGCGGCTCCAATGATGCGGATAATGCTCGGCGACGTGATCGCGCTGGGGGTGAGGCCGACAAGCAGCCAGACGAGGATGAAGGTGTAACGAGGCTGTCCGATACGCCATAAGGCGATGAGCAGACCTGCGTAGAAGAAAACGGCCGTACCCCAATCAAATAATGGCAGACCAAGAACCGTATACGTCCACTCCACCGCTCCCGAAAAGCTGAACATACCCAGCGTACCCAATGTGCTGGCAATAATCGGCTGGAAATTGCCAGCCAATAGCGCGTTCAACGTTCCCTGCGCCTGTTGCGCCCGTATTTGCAATGTTGGATCGGCGATGAAGGTGAGTTGTAACGGTAAATAAACGAGAACGGCCGTGATGAAAATGATGAGCAACGGCCGTAATCGATCCCCCAACTTCCCATCGGGCTTCATTTTCCAGATGACCGTTTCTGTGACCATAAGTAATAGCGGGAGAGCGAAAACGACTCGTGCGGCGGAGTAAGTGTATAAGCTCAAGCCGAGCAGCAGGCCGGCCAAGAGCGGCTTCTTTTGCCAAAACCAAGCGGCGGCGACCAAAAAGAGCGGCTCCATGATAGCGCGAATACCGATACGGCTAAAAATGAGAGGCATCCAGCCGACAGAGAGGCCGAAAGCGGTGACAACGGCCGTCATCCCCCCGAACTCCCGCTTGACCCATCGCATCGTCAGCGCGATGAGCAAAATCCCCAAAACGACAGACGGCAGCCGAATAGAGAGGAAATTATCCCCCAGCAACGCTTGGAATGGAACTGAAAAATAATGATAGAGCGGCTCATGCCCGTATCCCGCCCGAAAAAAAAGGGCGTGTTCCCCTTGACGGATGAACTGCACGATGTCGCCGTTTCGCACCTCATCCCGCGCTAATCCGGGGGGGACATCGTGCAATAGAACGATTCGCATAGCGACGGCAATGAGCAGAACGGCCGTTGCCGCCCATAAAAATTGCACTCTATCCCTCAATCGTATCAAGCCATCACCTCCTTATCTTCAATCTGCGCCAATCTGTGAAATCTTCCCCCTCACCCCAGCCCTCTCCCAAAGGGAGAGGGAGCAAGTTCCCTCCCCCTTCGGGGGAGGGTTAGGGTGGGGGGGATTGACCAATTACCCCATTTAATTAATCCCGGCATGGTTCATTCTCGACAAATTGATCTTTACACTTTTTGGGCGACCCAGCGGGTCGCCCCTACAGGAGACAGAATGGTAGGGGCGACCCGCTGGGTCGCCCTGTATGGCGGCAATTGTAAAGATGACTTTCCTGATTTTGAACCATGTCTTAATCCCCATTCCTCAGTTCACGAATATGAACATCACACGCCTCATCAACGTCCAATCTCCACCGTGCCCACAAGAATCATCAACGTATCCGTTGAATCAACGGCGAGACGCTCTTTGGTCAGCAAATTATACATGCCGACATAGAGCGGCATGTCGCCGATGGGCATGTCGGCGGGCAGCGGCACGATATGCGGATCGGCGATGACGGTGTTTGGCAGCCAATGGGTCGTCGGCATCATATCACACTCTGGTGCGCCGTCATGCTGTGCGTGTAATAGGCCATCGTATAGATGGACAAAAACTTGGTAATTTTGGTCAAACGGGGTGATCGATTCCCAATAGAGGACGATTGTCAACTCCCCATTTGGCCTCGCGTTTGCTAGGTCTATCTCATACCCCAGCAGACGTACCTGTCCATCCCCCAAACTGATATTGAGGGGGATGATGTCGGCGGGGACGGCAGGAACGGCCTCTTGCGGCGTGAGCCATAGCTGTTGATCGGCGGCTTCGACGGGGCGGGGGGCGGTGGACGAACGGCCGTTGATCACCATCTCCTCCCTGCCATTTACCATAACCGTCTCCTCTACCGCCCACCCGTCCAGCCAGATGGGATTGTACGGCACTTCGTCCTGCACTTCTGCCGCCAGCACGAAGGAGTTGAAATTGGGGCAATGGGTGCGCGGCGCGGATTTCATATACCAATCCGTTATCTCATGCTCTTCATTGCTGGCATATGGCAATGCGTCAGCGGGGATCAGGTTGTCAACAACGCGCCATCCTGCCTGATGGGGAAAGCCGAATAAGCCGTAAAGCGGCGGCTCGTTCCAGCTTGTCCAATAACCGGCAGGGCGATTGGCCGTCCATGTGCGGACACGTTCGGGGGTGTGATCGATAAATATGGCGTAGACGTACCACGCCGACGATGCCCACCAGATGAAGAGCAAAACGGCCGTCGCCCGATACAGATAAGGACGTGCCTTCGCCCATCCCCCCGCCTTTTGCAGACCGACGGCCGTCAATATCGCCGCTGCGGGAAAGATGGTGTAAATATGGGTGCGCGGATCGCCGACGACGAATAGATAGAAGAAGAGCGGGGCGAATAGGTACAGCACGCTCCCCATCCCCCGCCGTTTTTTGACGAGACAGGCGGCACCGATCAACGAGAACAGGATGAGACCGATGATGAAATAACTGCTATTGTAGAGCGTCGCCATCTGCCAAACGGCCGTTCCCCCCCAATGCAGTCCCCCTTCGCCGCCGCTGCCGACGCGCCCTTTGAGCAGATATTGGCTGGTGCGGGCAAAATTGGGATTGAGCATGAACGGGATGTAAAAGAGGGCTAAAAGGGAGATGCCGACCGTCGCTGCGCCCAGCCAATGTGACCAGCGCACCCGTTTTGTGCGGGCAAGATGGGCAAACAGCAGCCAGATGATGGCCGGCGCGACCAGTATTGCGTCATAATGTGCCAATAATCCGCCCGCGAGAAAAACGGCCGTCAACCACAAATCCCCCGCCCGCTCCCCATCGGTGTACCGGTCAGCGTGATACAGTGCCAAAATGCCCCATAGTATGACGAGGCTCTGATATTGCACGATACGCCCAAAGGCGATGGAGAAGCCAACGATGAGAAAGATCAGGGCGGCGATAATCCCCCTTTTTTTGCCAAACCATCGCCATCCCAGCATCAGCAAAGCGCACACAGACAGCCCGCTCCCCCAACTAAATAGCAGACGGCTCCACGTTTCGTTAATCTGCCCCGATAACAGCCAGACACTCAACGGCTCTAGGATTTCAACCGGCCCTTTTTGGTGTAGAAAGAGGGCGTTGTCATCCCCTGTGATGATCGCCGCCGCCCGCGCCATGATTGTTCCCTCATCTCCTTGAAATTCGGAATAGCCCAGATGGGGCAGGCGGAAAAGGAGGGCGAGGGCGAAAATGAGGAAAAACGGCCGTAATGCGGAAGAAAAACGGCCGTCACCCCCGCTCTCTGCCCCTTTTCCCAATAATGGCACAATTGTCATTCCCCCATAAACGGCCAAAAATAAAGAGCGGTTGATCGCGCCGGGCAGATAGCTGAACAGCAGCGCGATGATGGCGTTCAGCAGCAGCGCAACTGCCGACGCTGACAGCAGCCGCTCGACCCATGCGCCGCGCATCCATCGCTGCCAACTCAGCGCGGGCAGGATGGCGATCAGCAGGATGGCGGCCATCTGCGAAATGGGGGGCGGAGGGGAGAAGTGGAGGGTAACGGCCGTTATCCCCGCCAAAATAAAAATGGTCAGCCGCATCTGTCTATCGTTCATTCATTGCCCATGCTTGCATCCGCATCATAATACGGATCGGAATAGAACGGGGTGTACGCTTTGTCGGTGACGGCCACGGCCGTTTCTGATGGTGCAGGACGGCTCTTGCCAAATTTCCATATCCCAAAGGGAAACAGCCAAAATCCAGTACTCATACAGAGCAGAAATACGCCCAACAGAAAGGATGATCCGCCGCTCGTATCAAAAAAGGCGTTAAGCCCCATCATCCCGATAAACAGTGATGGGCAGGCAATGATTAAACTTGCGAATAAAACCCACCATCTTACATTTTTTGTGTGCATCGCAGCTCCTTTAGAATTGTCAATTGTCAATTATCAATTGTTTGATGGATCATGTCCAATAGAATAAGGGCGGTCAAATTGTGCATGGCGTGACCGCGTGTGAAGGCGGTCGGGTCGCTGTAATCGTGGGCGTAAAAGGTGCTCATATGGGTGTTGTCAACATCCAATCCATGCGCGGGCAAGCTGTCGGCCAGCCGATCAAAATCCCATACGGGCAAATGATAATCGGCCGTGATTTGACGGATGATGCTGTTATTGACATCGCTCCCTTCAGCGCGATCAGATTTGGTGCCGATGACAGGCAGCACTCCCGCCTCGATGATCGTCTCGACAAGCAGCCGCATCTGTTCATCAAAATAAGCGTCGCCAGCGTTATCGTTCGCGCCTAATCGAATCAGCATGATGCTGGGATTATGGAGGCGGATTTCACAGGAAACGGCCGTTTCATTTGGCAGACAGACGCTTTTATCAGCCCACGCGGGATCGAGCATCGTCCACGAGTGCATCCCGATTCGTACCGCCGCGCTGTCGCGGGAAAATGAGCCTTGATACTGCTCAATCGTCGGCTGTAAATAGGCAAAATCGGCCAATGTATACATCTCTTCATCAAAACGGGCGAGAAAGTGGGGCAAGGCAATCGTGCTGTCGCCTGCTTTGGAAAAAGCGTGCGGATCGCGCCCCAATTCCTGCCCGTGTGCGAAAATGGTGTGTGCCGTTTGCAGGGCAGCCGCATCCATGCTCACGAATTCAGAGATCGGGATGCCGTTGATGCTGCTTGGTCGGTCACTGGTCGGTTCTGGCTTTACTGTCGGGCGGGGGGGAACGGCCGTATTGCTCACCGTTTCTATCATTTGAACCGTCGGCATGTCGGCGGGTTGTGCGCGTGTGGGAATCGGGAGGGGGACGGCCGTTTCCCCCTCATTTTTTGTTTGCAAACGAAAAAAAACGAGTGCGGCGATAATGCCGATTCCCACCAATAAAGCTGATCTTTTTTTTAGCGCGTTACCATTCATAATTTGCAAAAAAGTGACAGTCACGGGGCGCATAATTTCGGGTAAGTCAAGTCCGTTCGCCTCGTGACAGTCACTGTCGTGATTTGCGTTGTTTTGGGCGATTCAGCGAATCGCCCCCTACTCTGCACCAATTCTCCATTATCAATTATCAATTAAAATAAGGCAATGTCTCACGGATCGCGTTTTGGATCGCCTCTTCCTTCTAAAATCTATGCAAATCTACGCAATACTGCGAGTAACAACTTTTCATTGGGTCATATTTTTGACGCAGTTCTAATAATTGGTGTATCTTCTCAGTATTCTGGGGAGACTTGACAAATTTTCCTAATGATACTCGTGTAAAATAAAGTGCTGATGAAATTTGTCAAGTCTTGCCCACGATTTATTGAGAAGATACTAATTGGTTAATAATTGGTCGTTTTCATTGATCTAGCGCAAAGAGCATATGTTCGATTGTGTTATGATTCACGAGTGGGATGATCACTTTTGTTTTTGTCAACACATGACAAAATGAATTACTGCTTCAGATTTGATGAATTGCACGAACAGGTCTGAATATAATTTTCAAGGATGAGTAATTATGACTATAAAAGGCAAAAAATATAAGAAAAGATACATATTTCCTACGTTGATTGTTGTTGCTGTTGTTGCGTTATTTGTATTGCCATTTTCTGCATGGCTCGTTGGTGACGAAAGTTTTGCGGCGACCTCAGATGCTGAATTTTGTGTCGGTTGCCATAGCATGGAGCCTATGGTGAAGGCACAGATGGGTAATATACATGGTGGAAATAATTCGCATGGTGTCCGTGCCAGTTGTACGGATTGTCATTTGCCCCATGATAATTCTTACAACTACTTTGTTGCCAAAGCGCAAACGGGTACGCACGATCTCTGGGTAGAGACATTTAGTGATGTGAGCAAAATTGATTGGCAGGCAAAGCGAGAACATCGGGAATCGTATGTTTATGATTCAGGCTGTCTTTCTTGCCATGAGAACCTTGAAGCGGCAACGGCCGATCAAGGTATGCACGATAATTATTTTGCAGGCACGATTGATGCAAAATGTGTTACTTGTCACGAAGAAGTCGGTCATGCAGAGTTGAACAAATACTTGCTTGAAACTAAGTATAAATACCATTTTGATGAATAAAAAGATGACCATATTGTAACATCTTAATGAATCAGCGGCGTTAGGGCGGCTTTCGGGAATAGCCAATCCTAAGAGTTGCCCAGATCGCTTTGGAACATTGAGAGTACCTATTTAATTAGCACAAAAAGAGGTGAATTTATGAAGAATAGTAAACGATTACTTATATTGGCTGTGGTACTGTTTAGTTTGGTACTGGTTTCTTGTGGCGGCAGTTCCGATACGCCTGCTGAGTCTGCTGATTCAGCCAGTGTCGTAAAGGTTAGTAACGATCCTTATATAGAAACTCTTTCTGATGAGGCGCGTGATTGTGTGGAATGTCACGCTAAAGAGACGCACGGCATCGTCGAAGATTGGGACGACAGCCGTCATGCAACTGAAAATGTTAGCTGTATTGATTGCCATGAGGTTGATGATGACTCGCCAATGGCACTCAAAAATGTTAATGGACATGGAGATGTAAAAGTTTCTGTCTCTTTGCTCGTTCCCCCTTCGGTATGTGAGGAGTGTCACGAAGATGAGGTCTCTGAATTCCATGCTAGCGGGCATCAACGGGCTGCATTGCAGGTTGAATCTAAAGATGCTATGCAAGCTTTGATAAATCACCACGAGGGACGCGACCATCCAGAATTTGGCGGCGCATCTGAAGAAACTGGTTGTATGGTATGCCACGGTGTGCGTTTTGACGTAGATAGTACAGGACGGCCGTCTCCAGAAACATATCCTTCCTCTGGTATTGGTAATGTCTACCCCAATGGTGAAGTTGGTAACTGTGTCGTTTGCCACACCCGCCATAAGTTTAATATAGCTGAAGCACGTAAACCAGAAGCTTGTGCCAGCTGTCATATCGGCCCAGATCATCCCGATCTTGAGATTTATGAAAACAGTAAACATGGTCAGATATTTGCGACTGAAGGTGAAGAGTGGAAATGGGACAGCGCACCGGGCGAATGGGAACCAGGCGATTATCGCGCCCCAACCTGTGCCACTTGCCATATGAGCGGTATTGGCGATTTGGAAGTGACGCATAATGTCAGCGAGCGTCTCTACTGGAACTTGTGGGCGAAAGTGTCTAAAGTACGTAGCGATCCTGATCCAATGAGTATGTGGACAGGTGACGGTGAAGCTGGACGAGCCAAGATGGAGCAAGTTTGTAGCGAATGTCATACAAGCACACTTACAGAGGGCTTCTTCGCTAGTGGTGATAAAGCGGTTAATCTTTATAATGTAGCGTACTGGGAACCAATTGAAGCGATGCGTGTAGAATTGGCCGAAGCTGGCTTGCTGAAAGAGAATCCGTGGAATGACGAGTTCATGGTTCTCCACTATCACATCTGGCATCATGACGGCCGTCGTGCCCGACAAGGCGCAATGATGGGCGGCCCAGACTGGGCACATTGGCATGGGTTCTTTATGTTGCAACAGAAATTGTATAGAGCAACGAGTATCTATGAGCAACGTATGGAAAGTGGACAAATTGAGGAAGATTACTTCGCAGGTGCTATGCAATAGTAAGCTGGATAGTATCATCTCAATAGATATTTAATCAGTTGATTAAATGAGAAAAGCCTAGTGATTTTTCACTAGGCTTTTTTTGTTTTCTGTATTGCTTGTGTTACCATTCACAAATGAGTCAACATTTCACACCTTCTTCTGTATCATTGTCTGTATTAGCAGACAGCCGTATATTTCATGGATTAGATGAGGCGGCGTTGACGGCCGTTCTCCAAGAATCAACAATCCGTAACATCTCTGCTGGTGGATTTTTTTTTCATGAAGGCGATCCAGCCAACACCTTTTTTGTCGTTATTTCAGGTGCTGTGCGGTTATTGCAAACCACATCTGAAGGAAAACAAGTTATCATGCACCTAGCTACTCCTTCACAAGAGATGGCTGTAATTGCTATGTCCGACCGTGATATTTGCCCCGTTTCGGCAGAAGCAGTCAAGGACAGCTCAGCATACGCTTGGAGTAGTGCCGATTTGCAGCGGCTGATGAAATTGTACCCGCCCATTGCGCTTAATAGCGGGGATATGGTGATGCGCCGTCTGCGTAAGGCACAAAATATGTATCGTGAATTAGCGACAGAGCGCGTAGAACAACGTGTTGCACGCACGATAATGCGCTTGGCTGAGCAGACAGGCGTTGAAACAGAGTCAGGAATCAGAATTGACATGCCGTTGACAAGAGAAGCTATCGCTCAAATGACTGGTACAACATTGTATACAGTCAGTCGCGTGTTGACCAAATGGGAACACGCAGGATTAGTAAATATAGGCCGTCAATTTGTAGAAATTTTATCGCAAAAAGGCATGATGGATATTGTTGAGAATCATAAGGAGTGACAGAGTCCAAATAACAAACAGCACACTTGCACACTTGTATACTTGCACCCCTGCCCCCTTTCCCCGTATAATTCAACTATGATTATGTCTATTTTATCCATTTCCTAGAGGTATTTATGTCAAACACAACCGTTCGTCTGAACTTGCCGTCAGAAATATATGAAGAGCTGGCGATGATCGCCGATATTTCCCCCAAAATGTCTTTGGAGGATGTCGTTATACAGACGATTCGCTCTGGTATGCCGCCCTCATTGGGCAAAGTGCCTAAGTTGTTTCACGATGAGCTAATGCCGATGAACGCTTTAGGTGATATGGATTTGCTCCGTATTATTGAGGGAAATTCGCCGTTTCCTGAGTCGGATAATGAGATGTTTAAGAAATTTAATTTCAAGACATTGCGAACGACATACGCTTCTAAACTGCTCCGTTGGCGTGGACACCCCGTTCCCATCCCCTACGAAATGTAGGTAGCAACGGTTTGCACACCTGCAACCTTGCAGCCTCAACATCCGCATAATGCAAAAAATTGGATTTGTCACTGGTGAATACCCGCCGATGGAAGGCGGGGTAGGAGCGTTCACCGAGCAGGTGGCACGGGCGGTTGCCGCGCTGGGACATGAGGTTCATATCATCAGCGATAAGCGGTCGCGCCCTTTTGTGGCGAAGGATTGGCGGGCATTGTCAGCACCTGTTGATCTAGGCTTTGCCCAGCTGCATCCCATCATAAAAAAATGGAATTGGAAGGCGATAGGGCAGGTGGCCGACACGGCCGTTCATTACGATCTTGACCTGATCAACATTCAATATCAGGCGGCGGCATACGATATGAATCGCCCCGCCATCAATTTTTTGCCGTGGCGCTTGCATGGAGTTGCCAAAACGGCCGTCACCTTCCACGATCTCCGCACCCCGTATCTTTTCCCCAAAGCAGGCAAATTGAGACAAACGGCCGTTTTCGGCATGGCAAAGTGCGCTGATGGCATCATCGTCACGAACGCCGTCGATAAAGATCGTTTGCACACGCTCGTAGATACCCCCCTTATTCAAATTCCCATTGGTAGCAATATCATCCCTGCCGCATTAGATGCAGAGGCGATTAAAGCGGTGCGCGATAAGTTAGGGTTGGATGATGAGACCTTTCTGCTCGGCTATTTTGGCTTTTTGAACGAGACAAAAGGGGCGGATACCTTATTGCAGGCGATGGAGAAGTTGGATAACGGTTTGTCAAACGCCCATGTGCACCTCGTTTTCATCGGCGGTCAAACAGGCAGCAGCGATGGGAATAACAACGCCCATTTTTTGCGCGATTTGCACCGCCAAATTGATGACGCGGGCTTGACTGAGCGCGTCCACTGGACAGGATTCGTGGATGATGCCGACGTTTCGACCTATCTGTACGCCGCCGATCTAATGGTGATGCCGTATCGTGACGGCGCATCATTGCGGCGGGGAACGTTGATGGCAGCTTTGGCACATAAACGGCCGTTACTCACCACCACCCCCTCATCCCCCATTCCCGAATTGACAGACGGCAAAAACGCCCACTTCGTCCCCGCCAGCGATGCCAACGCCCTAGCCGATGCCATCCAAAAAATCGCCAGCGACGACAACTGCCGCCGCCGCTTAGCCACAGGCGCAGCCCAAACAGCCGCCCTCTTCACATGGGACAAAATCGCACAACAAACGGCCGTTTTTTTTCAAAGCCTGTAAGTGGGCAAGGGGGCAAAGTTTGCAAATATGCCGCTTGCTCAGTACACCCACTCCTCAAACAGCCCCGTCAAATCACAGTCACAATGCTCCTCTGCCAACGCTTTGAACGCCTCTGTCGTTGCGACTTTCCATGCGTATGTTTCGACATAATCGCGTAGGAAGATGTCGAAAGTCTCCCGTCCCATCCACTCCTCTAATTCAGCCACAAAGATGGGGCCGCGTCCGTATATGATACCGCTGTATGTGCCGCTTTTCTCATACACGCTTACGGGCTGACCGATGGGAATGTCCGCATACTCCGTTCTCGCCCACCGATTGTCAAAAGACCCATAATATCCATCCCATCCCGCTTGCCCGTATAGCTCTTCAAACTGACGCGCCGTGATATATTGCGTCAACGACTCGTCCAGCCACGGCTCATCAAGCTGGTCGCTGCCGACGAGATTGTAAAACCATTGATGCCCCATCTCATGGATGACTGTCGCCTCAAGATAATCGAGATAACGGCCGTCTTCGTAAATTTTATTCGTCAACACAAAAAGGCCGGGATACTCAACTCCGAGAGCCAGCGTCGGCGTGCTGGCAATATCCATCTCCGTATATGGATAAGGGGCATATTGGGTGGAAAAATAGGCCATCGCTTCGACGCTGCTAGCCAACGCTTGCGCCGCTTCATCCGTATACGCCGCTGGAGCATAACTATTGATCGTCGTTTCGCCTGTCGTCGCACTTTGCTTTGCATAATCATCGCTCATCACCGCATAAAAATCACGGACAGGCCCAGCGGCATAAGTAACTGTTTGCGTGCGCCCATCCTCCTCCCGCGCAGCCTCAAACCCGCTGGCAGCGATCACTTGCTCGACTGGAGCAGTCAATTCGACGATGTAGAAACTGCTGTCGGCGTAGGTGACATCTCCTTCGGGGGAGGGAACGGCCGTATTCCACCCTTCATCATCATACACAGCAAGCTGGGGATAAAAATGCGCCATCGCCAGCACGCCGTCGGTATTGGCAAATATGCCATAATTGCGCTCGGATTCGCTGGGAACGGCCGTTTCAAACAAAATTTTCACCTGCACTTGTCCATCAGGCGGCAAAGGGCTGTCCAGCGGCAGGCGCAAAATACTGTCCTCCTCCTTTTCCAGCACCGGGGTGACGGGGCGGCCATCAATGATCACCTCCGACACAGTGATAGAGTCGCCTAGCAGATTGGGGAACAGATGGAAATAGAGCGCGTCAATGGCGACGCTCTCTTGATTCGTGTAGCGAAGCTGCTCGCGCCCTAAAATGCGGCTCAAATCCTCATTGACGGTTAAGTGCAGATGATAGAGCGGGGCAACGGGCAGTAACTCATCCACGATGGCTTGCTGGCTGGCAACAAGACCTGTTTTGAACAGGGCGGCTTCGTCTTTTTGGCTCTCTGGGGGCGGTTGGAGGGAAACAGCCGTTGGCATCTCCTCATCCGACGGTATATCGGTCGGCGGTATTGTTGCGGGAGAAACGGCCGTTGGCGACGACTCTTGTTCTGGCTTGCAAGCAATTAGCAGTAGCAGAAAAATCAAAACAGACATATAAGGTTTCATATCAAATCACTCCATAAAAACGACATTTTGGCATAGTTCATCAATCAAAAAAATTTGCGTTCATCCTGATAATCCTGAAAATCTGCGTCCCATTAAACTATAAATAACGCGGATCAAAGGTTGTTGCGTGATTGGGCGACCACAGGGGTCACCCCCTACAGGAGTAAATTGCAGGGGTGCGACCTTGTGCCCGCCCTCAAAGTGTAAAGATCATCTTGCGTACAATGAACCATATCAGCGATTTTAAGTATCTTCTCAGTATTCTGGGGAGATTTGACAAATTTTCCTAATGATACTCGTGTAAAATAAAGTGCTGATGCAATTTGTCAAGTCTTGTCCACGATTTATTGAGAAGATACGATTTTAACTTGTTGGTAAGAGAGGGTAAAACGAATCTCATAAATCACGACGAAATCGTATCCTCTCAAAAAAGCGGGGAAATTATTTTGTTTTTAATATGACTACACCATCCATTTATTCCTTTCATCCGTTGTAGTCACCCCGAAATATTGAGAAGTTACACGAAATCTTTCTGCTGTCTGCAACCATTCCCCCACTTTTTGCGTATGGGTCTATATCAAGCAGAAATGAACGGTCACTAAGACCGATGAAAATGACGGAGGTCATAAGATGAGTGATAAACGATTAGTACGTATACATGATGATAGAATGTTTTTAGGCGTAGCTGCTGGTATAGCTGATTATTTGAACATTGACCCAGTATTAGTTCGCCTGCTCTTTGTGTTATTAGTATTTGCCAGCGGCTCAGGAATATGGATTTACCTCGTTTTAGCATTCATTATGCCAGAAGCGGGCGAACCATCGGCAAAAGCTAATTTTTTTGATGAAGAAGAGGAAATTGTTATCAAATAGGTGGCTTTATTTCCACGCCGCTCCTTTTTAACCGATAGTTGACAGCACGCTACAGACAGCCCGCTAAAAAGCGGGCTTTTTGCGTTATACACTAAGGAACGAGAATTTATTTAATTACCAAAGTTGTCATTCTTGCTCCACCTTCATGAGGGCAAACTCTTTTAGGCGGGAATCCATGATTTTCCAGACTGTGTATTCCTGCCTTCGCAGAAATGACAGATGGAAGTTTCTAATTTTATTTAATCCTCATTCCGTACCTTCTCAATAAATTGTGGACAAGACTTGACAAATTTCATCAGCACTTCATTTTACATGAGTATCATTAGGAAAATTTGTCAAGACCTTCTCAATAAATTGTGGACAAGACTTGACAAATTTCATCAGCACTTCATTTTACATGAGTATCATTAGGAAAATTTGTCAAGTCTCCCCAGAATACTGAGAAGATACCTCATTCTAAAGCC
>WFSA01000076.1 GCA_015486215.1 Anaerolineae bacterium
CACCCCAGCCCTCTCCCAAAGGGAGAGGGAGCAAGTTCCCTCCCCCTAAAGGGGGAGGGTTAGGGTGGGGGGGCGATGACGAAACTCCAAAGTTGTTTACGAGTTCTCCCTTAACTTATGGAGAACGATATGGATTTGCAAGACCTGCTAACATTTACAATTGATTTGAGCTTAGAAGTTGGACAACTATTACGGGATGGCTTTCGGCAAAGTAAGGAGATTGAGTATAAAAGCTCGGCGATTGACCCCGTGACCCAATTCGACAAAGCGGCCGAAGCGTTAATCGTCGGGCGTATCATCGAACGATACCCGTCACATGCGATTGTGGCCGAAGAGGGAAATAATCGGCAAGGGAGTGACGCTTCCCCAAACGGCCGTTTACGTTGGTTCGTCGATCCCATCGACGGAACCGTCAACTTCGCGCACGGCTTCCCCCACTTTTCCGTATCGCTCGGTTTATATGAAGGGAACAAGCCGATAGTCGGCGTAGTCTACGACCCGATGCGGGATGAATGTTTTTATGCCAGCGCGGGCGATGGCGCATTTCTGCGCCATGATGGGCAGAGTACCCCGCTCGCTGTCAGCAAGACAGACACATTGCTGCACAGCGTCTTGGCGACTGGTTTCCCGTATGACAAACATAGCAGCAGTGTGGATAATTTGAAGCAAACGGCCGTTTTCCTCAAAAAATCACAAGGGCTTAGACGGGCAGGCTCGGCCGCGCTCGATCTCGCCTATGTCGCTTCGGGACGGACGGATGGGTATTGGGAATACAAGCTGAACAGTTGGGATTACGGGGCTGGCGTTCTGCTCGTATTGGAAGCGGGCGGAAAAGTGACGATGATAGACGGCTCCCCCGTCGTGCCGCTACCGAAAGGGGATTTATTGGTGAGCAACGGCCGTTTGCATCCCCTAATGCAAGAAACACTCAACGCAATCTAGCACTGCTTGGCCTAAGTTCTTTGGGGTTTTCTGTAGTGCAATTTTACAAAATTGACCTACGATAATTGCCGGAGAACTTCTGCCAGTGTGTGGGGAGACTTGACAAATTTTCCTAATGGTACTCGTGCAAAATAAAGTGCTAATGAAATTTGTCAAGTCTTGTCCACGATTTATTGAGAAGATACAAAATTGAGTTGATCTTGTTTTGAAATTGGACACTGAAAGAAATGTCACGAACGGCCGGGCAGATGGCAACAAAACCGCAGGCGAAAGCGGGCCAGAACGATTTTTAGGCAGGGAAAAACGGCCGTCCCCCTCCCTCATTCACACGGTTCCACACTATAGATACGCAAGCTGCTGCCCCCCAACTCCCCTTGAGAGGTAAACGTGCAGACGTAGAACTCCTCTGGAGATGCCGCATGTTCTGATTTTCGCTTGCCAAAATTGACCGTCCAATAATAGCCCCAATCACTGCCAGCATCTTCACGGTAGCCAACGCCCATATCGGTGAAATTTTCAGAAAGGATCGTCGCCTTATGCGTCGCGCTGTTCATCCACCAATCAACCACGCTTGCCGCATCACCGCCAAATCCCCAGCCGATAATTTCGCCCGAATCGGCCCACGCATAGCCAGCCTCTTGCATGCGCTGCCCATACGTTGACCCATCCGAGCCGACATGCCCCGTAAAATGATTGTTGCCCATATCGTGGCTGTGTCTGCGTGCCGATTGCGTCAACTCTGAGGCTACTGGCAACGATGGAAGCCCGTTCGCGTTCCTGTTTTGGTTGATGAGATCGATAACCGTCTGCTCGTTGCTGATGTCGTCGGGCGGAATCGGGGTGGGGGCCGGGATTGGCGTGTTTGTCGGGGTGGGTTCAAGCGGCTTTTCTATGATGGGCAGATAGGTGTTCACCGTCGGCGTGATGTCGAGCGGTAATGGTGACGCTGTGCCGACCATGAATAGGAGCAGGAGCGACAGGAGAAAAACGGCAGATGTCGCTGTCATAGGAATCATATAGCGGCGTATTTTTGTTTGCATACGGTAAATTCCTTGTCCCTGTATTTCGCATAGGGAACATTTGTTTTTAACTCAGCCGAGAGTGCGCTAAAGTGACAGTCACGGGGCGAACGGACTTCGTTTACCTGAAACTATACGCCCCGTGACTGTCACTTCTTGGCCGTGTCAGCATTGTCCGTTTATCGCCATCAAATGATGAACGCTGCCCGCCTTTCGTGTATAATTCTCCCATGCAAATGATAAACTTTTTAGACGATGCGGCCGATATGCCGAAAGGGCGTGTTGATGTGCGCTTATTACAAGTGGGTTTTTATGTGTATGAAGACGGCCGTCGGGTGATGGTCGGGTTTGAGATTACGCCATTCTTGGAACGGCCGTCTCTGGAAATCAATATCTTCAACGAAAACGGCGAACGCGCCGCCTCGATGATCATCGTGGACACCCAAACGCCCAACTTTTCCATGACCATGCACCTGCGCGATACAGAGCCGACGGGTATATACTCCGCTGATATTGTGTTGTATTACGCCATGCCAAATGAGGAAAAAGAGATGGTACAAAGGGCAACGGCCGTTTTGGATATGAACACGCCCGGCGAACAGCTCATAAGAATCAATAACGCCTAAGACCAACTGCAAAAAATAAGGTTCTGCGGCAATTCCCGTGATTGTGCGCTGTAGGGGCGCGGCCTTGTGCCCGCCCCTTTATCGTCGCCCAATCACCCAACAACTGTAAAGATGATTTGCCAAATTTTGAACCATGCCTCAATCTGCATCACCTGTGACATCTGCGGACAGTAAACGGGTGACTATGTATTGGATAACTTCTCTTCCCATTCCTGTAACGCATCAGCCAATGAGCGGCGCAGGTGAACTTGTGGTTGCCAGCCCGTATGCGCCTTGATTTTGGCGTAACTGCCATACAGAATCGGCGTATCGGATGGGCGCATCCGTGCGGGATCGTACTCTACCTCTACCGCAGTTCCCGTCATTTCGATGAGGGTATTGAGCAGGTAATGGATGGAGATGGGCTGGCCTGAACAGATGATATACGCTTCCCCTGCACGGCCGTTTTCCGCCAAAGCGATATAGGCACGGGCAACGTCACGTACATCGGTGATGTCCCGTTCCGCTTTCAGATTGCCGACCAATATCTTCTGCTCTTTCTGCCCCAATTTGATAGCTGCTAATTGACTGGCAAAATCTGGCACGACAAAGCCTAACGCTTGATGCGGCCCGATATGGTTAAACGGCCGTGCCTCCATCACTTCCAACCCGTACCGCGCATGATAAACAGGAATAAGCTGCCCCGCCGCCGCTTTGCTCACCCCATAAGGATGACGCGGGTGCGGTGGAGTGCTTTCGGTCAGGGGCATTTGATCGGGGGCGGTGACATTGTAAATTTCAGCAGAGGTCACGACAACGACACGCGGACGGCCGTAAGCGACCGCCGCTTCTAGTAAATTAGCCGTTCCGCCCGTGTTAATAGCCAGCGTCCGCGCCGCATTTTGCCACGATTTTCCCGGATACGCCTGTCCCGCTAAATGATAAATCACATCAGGCGCAGCGCGGGCAACGGCCGTCGTCAACGAGGCTAAATCCATCAAATCCCCATCAACCCCATGCACGCGCGGATGCTCAGGCAACGGCTGATGGCTGGTCGCCGCATGAACAAGCGCGTAAACCTCATGCCCGTCAGCCAGCACCTGCTCAACTAAATGTGAACCAGCAAATCCAGTCGCCCCCGTGATAAAAATACGCATAAATCCTCAATAAAGTGTGCAAGTGTGCAAGTGTGCAGGTATGCAGACTTATTTGCTGCCTGCAAACTTGCACCTAATTTCCCACAGATTATAACAATTTGGTATAATAGAGCTATGAATACACAAACTCAATCCTTTGCTGCTGATTTGATAAATGTATTTGGTGAGCAATTGACGGCCGTTTATGCGTACAATTGCCCCTCGGATGCAAAATTGCTCCTCGTCACCGCCAACAATGCTGATATGCACCAAATGCGAACCGCCTTTCGTGAGATGGGCGAAGAGTTGCCCGTTCCTGTCATCGTGCCGCAGGCGATTTTTGCACGTCACCTGCGCCTTTTCCCGATGTTAGCCGAAGCGTTGCACGACGGCACTTGCCTGCTTGGCGATCCCGTCCCGCTCAAACAACGCCCTAACGGGTTGCCTTATTGGGCGCAAGTAATGATGGAATCGTCGGCCGCTGTCGGCAATGCGGCCGAGATAGGGCGACTGCGCTCTGCGGCCTGCCGATTTTTGGGGCGCGAAGTGGGGATGGAAGAAACGGCCGTTTCTCTCCTAGCCGCCATGCAGCACCGCTTAAAAGAGTTGATGGACAGCCACAATTTTCCCATATGGACACCCGATCAACCCGCCGCCGATCCCGCCTTACCCGGCCTCGTCGCCAGCTTCAGCCGACTGGGGGTGACAGTTTATGTGTTCGATGACAGCTTGCCCGATCTGCTGGATAAGATGGATGCAGCGGCGATAACGGCCGTTTTAGAGCAGCCTAAAAGTGGGATCGAATTAGTAACCGCACGGCAATTGCGCCTGCTTCTGCTCTACGAATCATCGGCGATGTTCACCCTGCAAAATTACACCCATACGCGGGGCGGAAACCCATTAGCTGGTTTATCCCCCAAACATCCTCATATCTTTCGGGATGCAGCGCGGAAAACGGCCGTTATCCGCACAGAAACCTTTCCCCGCGCCTACTTCACCATGCCCGATGGTGACGAAGCGATTCACATCCTCATCCACGATTTTCAGAACAAATTGCTCAATGTCCAGTTAGAACATGAACTGCTCTACCGCCTTCTCCGTTTTGACCGTTTCACCATGCCCGAACTCCCCCCGCGCACAGCGTCACCCGTATTGCGCGTTGATGCCATCTTTGCCCAATTAGATTGGTGGTCGGCACAATACATGAAGAAAATGACAGAATGATCAATTGTCAATTGTCAATTTCGTACAAGTTTCTCCTTGTTATATCCACACCCTCTATCCATAATTAGCAAGAGCTAGAGGATTGAGCAAAAGCAGAGTATACATTCCCCTTTAGCTCTCACTCTGCACTCAGGTTAAAAAGGATAGAACCATGAAAAAAGATAAAGTATACATTTACGACACAACATTACGCGATGGAACACAGCGCGAAGGTATCTCTCTGTCTCTGAACGACAAGATACATATCGCCCAAAAGCTGGACGAGTTTGGCGTGGCATATATTGAAGGCGGATGGCCGGGTTCTAACCCCAAAGATGCTGAATTTTTTAATGCTGTGCGTGATATGGAGTTCAAACATGCAAAAATTGCGGCGTTTGGCTCCACACGACGAAAGGATACCAGACCAGAAGACGACCCCAATCTGCAAGCATTGATGGATGCGGGAACGCCAGTCGTTACCATTTTTGGCAAAAGCTCAGATTTGCATGTTCGTGACGTGTTAGAGACCGATCTGGAAGAAAATTTGGCGATGATCAGTGAAAGTGTGGCTTATATGAAAGCGCAGGGGAAAGAGGTCATCTACGATGCCGAACATTTCTTCGACGGCTATAAAGCGAATCCCGATTATGCGCTGATGACGGTGAACGTTGCCGCTAAAGCGGGCGCGGATTGTGTCGTTCTGTGCGACACAAACGGCGGCATGATGACGTGGGAAATGGATAAAGTCGTCCGCATAATTATGGATGAAGTAACATGTGATGTAGGTATTCACACGCATGATGATGGCGGCTGTGCGGTGGCGAATACGTTAACGGCCGTTGCCGCCGGCGCAAACCACGTTCAAGGCACAATCAATGGATATGGAGAACGGGTCGGCAATGCCAATCTCTGCACCATCGTCCCCGATTTACAGTTAAAGATGGGCAAAGAGTGCGTTCCCGATGGTGCATTGCCAAAAATTGGCGAGCTTTCCAACTTCGTCGCCGAAGTTGCCAACCTGCCCCACGATGATCATTGGCCGTTTGTTGGAGCCAGCGCATTTGCCCACAAAGGCGGGATGCACGTCGCCGCTATGCGGAAAAATCCACTCAGCTACCAACATATTGACCCCACACTCGTCGGCAATGAACAGCGCACCATCATTTCCGAGCTGTCAGGAAGAGGAAATGTGTTGGACAAAGCGGCCGAATTTGGCGTAGATGTAAATAGCGATGAAGCGCGTGCCATTGTGATGCAGATTAAAGAGTTGGAGGCCGAAGGGTTCGCTTTTGAGGCAGGTGAAGCGTCTATGTCGCTGCTCTTGCGCCGCTTAAAACCATCCTACAAAGCTCCCTTTGAGCTAGTTGATTTCATCAGTTGGGTCAGACCTAAAAAAGGGGATTCAATTGATGCTGATGCGGTTGTAAAGATACGTATTGGCGGCAAACTTTTCCACACCGCCGCTGAAGGAAACGGCCCCGTCAATGCGCTCAGTTTAGCTTTACGCAAAGCGTTATTTTACACATTCCCGCAATTGGCAACTGTCCATCTCACCGATTATAAAGTCCGTATTTTAGATGGCGAAAACGGAACCGGCGCACGGGTGCGGGTGTTGATCGATTTTGTAGATGGAGAGCGTGCATGGAGCACCGTCGGTGCCAGCGAAAATATCATTGAAGCGAGTTGGTATGCGCTGACAGATAGTTATGAGTATGCGTTGTTGAGATAGAGCAAAGAGATAGAGGGGGATGCGGCTTTGTGTATTTTTTGTGAGATAGGGGCAGGGCGAGCGGAGGCGAGTTTTGTTTATCGTGATGAGACTGTTTTTGCCATTATGGATTTGAATCAGCCGAATCCGTATAAAGTGTTGATCATCCCATATGCACATATGGAAAATGTGTATGAATTGGACGAGACGGCGGCGGCGGCGATTTTTCAGGCGACGGCGAAGGTTGCTCGTGCGGTGCGGGATGCGTCGGGATGTGCGGGGATGAATTTAGTGCAATCAAACGGCACTGTTGGGCAGCAAGACCTGTTCCATTTTCATTTACACATCATCCCCCGCTTCCCCGACGATGCGATCATGATTAAATGGGATTTTGTCGAGAGCGACAGATCGATGCTTGATCGGCTGGCGGCTGATGTTCAGCGTTATTTGTGAAGGGATAAGACTTGACAAATTTCATCAGCACTCTATTTTACACGAGTATCATCAGGAAAATTTGTCAAGCCTCCCCAGAATTTCTTTTCAATAAATCGTGGACAAGACTTGACAAATTTCATCAGCCAGATGAACACAGATAAAAGCGAGCGGAGCCAATCTGTGTAATTAGTGTCCCATTTTAATTAAGAGAGTAACCGCTTACGAGACAAGACAGGTCAATTTTGTTGACCTATAAGGAGCCAGAGATGTTTGTTTTAACCCGCCTGAAAACGGGCCTGTTTTGGATAACGGCCGTTTTTTTATTTGTCCTAACCGTCGCCTTTGTCAGTAACTCTGCCGGGCACGCACAGGAAGACAAGTTTGTCTATCTGCCAATAATAATAAAGCCAGTTTCACCGCCTGAGCCTCGTCTAGTTGTTTTTGAAGCGTTTATGCGCGATACCTGAGGCATCTCGCAGGCCGCCAGTTCGACGGTCAACAAGTTAGCGCAGGAGTATGATGGACAGCCCGTTGTTTTTTTGGAATATGATGTTGATAACTCTACTTTTTCTTCCAGAACAGGACGTTGGTGGAGTACACATGGCGGTGGCTCTGTGACATTGCCAATGGTAATGGTAGATAGTGGTAATTATGCCAGCAATGGGTACGAAAATTTTGATGCAAAATACAGGTCTATGGTGAATACATCATTGGCACGCGCTTCGCAAGCAGAGATCGTTGCTGTTGGAAAACGTGTCGGCGATACGCTCCATTTTGATGTAAAAGTGACGAACAGAAGTGATGTCACATTGAGTTCAGCAAATAGGGCGGCCGTTTGGGTGAGTGTATATGAAGAATTTAGCTCACCAGGTGGGGAACGGCTGACAAACCGTTATGTACGGGCGACAGCCAGATCTAGTATATCCACCTCTTTGCCACCTGGTGGCGTTCAGAATTTTATATTGGATACAACAACACTTGATGGCGTTATTTGGGATAATCTTCGCGCTGTTGTGTTAGTTGATTATCTTCCCAGTAGTTCATCAGGAGCGTATGATATGTTGCAAGCAGTTTCAATACTATCGTTTCCATAAGATGTCAGCAGGGTAGATTTGGATCATCTGGCGGATGAAATTTGGCATTATTGATAAATTATGCAATGGCAACTGCCGTTGCATAATCTGATTTGGGTGTATTTCAAATGAGCTGAACCAAAGTGAAACACACCCGTCTGATTTTTGGAGAAAAAATGAAAGCAAAAATTGTAATTTTACCCGGTGACGGGATTGGAACAGAAGTGGTGGAAGGGGCAACGGCCGTTCTCCACACCATCGCTCAAAAATTTGGGCATACTTTTGAGACAGAAGAACAGTTAATCGGCGGCTGCGCCATTGATGCCGAAGGGACAGCATTGCCCGAAGCGACCGTAACCGCCTGTCAATCGGCCGATGCCGTGCTGCTCGGCGCAGTCGGCGGCACAAAATGGGACGATCCCAATGCCAAAGTGCGCCCCGAACAAGGGCTGCTCGGCATTCGTAAAGCGATGGGCTTATTTGCCAATTTGCGCCCCGTCAAACTATATCCCGCCCTCGCCGATGCCTCCCCATTGCGTCGTGACAAATTAGATGGCGTAGATATTCTCGTCGTTCGTGAATTGACGGGCGGTATTTACTTTGGTGAGCGGGAGCGATGGACGGACGAAAACGGCGAAGAGTGGGGCAAAGATACGATGCTCTACAGCGCGAGCGAAGTGCGCCGCATCGCTGACATCGCCTTCAAAGCGGCGCAAGGGCGACGGGGTAAAGTCGCTTCTATTGATAAGGCAAATGTGCTGGACAGCTCCCGCTTGTGGCGCAAAACGGTCGTTGCCTTAGCCGAAGAGTATCCCGATGTGGAATTGGAACATGTTCTCGTCGATGCCGCTACGATGCACTTGCTAAGCCGCCCATCCTCTTTTGACGTGATGGTTGCTGGCAATATGTTCGGCGACATCGTGACCGATGAGGCTTCTATGTTGACGGGATCGATGGGTAATTTGCCGTCGGCCGCGTTGGGATCGGCGTTGAATTCGCACGGGCTGCCGCGCGGGATGTATGAACCGATTCATGGCTCGGCACCTGATATTGCGGGGATGGGGATCGCCAATCCTGTCGGTATGATCATGTCATTGGCGATGATGTTGCGTCATTCGCTGGGGTTGGAAGAGGAGGCGATGTTGGTGGAAACGGCCGTTGCCCAAGCGATTAATGACGGCCATCGCACAGGCGACCTTGCCCGTGACGGTGAAAAAGCGTTGAGTACTGAGGAGATGACGGCCGTTATTTTACAAAATCTAGAGAATTAAGGGCATGGTTCATTTGTAACAAAATGATCCTTACACTCTTTGGGCGACCCAGCGGGTCTCCCCTACACATTTTCTTCTGTAGGGGAGATTCGCTGAATCGCCCAATATAATTATCTCCGTCCGATAGCCGCCGCGATGCCGCGCCCGAGCCACGCCTCGCTGGCAAAGATCGGATTGCTGGCAGAGGCGACAAAATACGTTACCCCTTGAATTGTCGGCCGTTTTTGCAACGCGTTCCAGAACTTACGATACTCTTGCGCCTTTCTGGCCGCAGAAGTGCCTTCTTTATTATTGCTCGCCTCCGTAATCCACATGGGACGGAAATTGAAACGGGCGATGTAATCATCCAATACCCGTAACGATGTGGACATTGGATACACGTTTGACCAGTAAATGTGAACCGCCACTCCGTCAGCCGCTTCCACCGCTTCACGGCTCGCTTCCATAAAGGCGATATGATCCTGCTTGATATGACTTACCGCATGTCCCGGAGATAGACCAGGATAGATGAACCGTTGATGCGGTAACGCTTGACGGTACAGCCGCAACAGTTCCAGCCACCACCGATTAAACTCGGCCCCATTGCTCCAAGAGCTATGTAGCCCTTCCACCTGTAGGTTGGGTTCATTATGTAGTTCAACGACTACATCTTTCCCTTTTAGGAGGTTGAGCGTGCGCCTGACATCATTGATGGTGTCGTTGAGGAATTGAGACGGGCGGATATTGCGCCCGCCAAAATCAAGGAATGCCCGCACAACCCACGTCGCGTCTGGCTCATTGGCGGCCAATTTCTTGATCGCATCTGGGTTATGGAAGGAGAGGACTTTGATGATGCCTGGCCGCATCTGGTGAAATTCGTTGATCTCCGCATCGGAAATAAATGGATCGGCGGAGGCGTGCAGGCCGATGCGGGCACCGCCGTGCAGGATTGGTTCGGTCGGTGCGTCGGGTTTGGGAGTGGACTGTGTGGGATCAAACGGCCGTTGTAAAACAGCATCATCCACACGCACAGGCGTATACTCTCCTTGTGCTGCGGCCGTTACCCAAACCGATCCGCCCTCAGGGATAAATCCGATATTTTTACCGTCACGACGCGGCGCATCGCGCAAATTTGCCCCGTACAGATTCACCGTCGCTTGCGTACCGTTTACTGTTAATGAGCTTGAAAATGCCCAGCCGGGTGTTGAGTGTTGCGGCGGCATAAAGATAGGGCTGCTTGTATCTGGGTTGTCAAAAGCGATGCTCTTCTCGATATGCGGCGGCGGGTCTATTTTGTTTAATACATCGGCAAAGTTAGCGGCAACAGGAGTGTATCCTCCCTTTGCTTCACCTATGATTTCGGCCGTTGTGCCTCCTTTGAGAAGGCCGATATTCTTGCCGTTTTTACTCGCTTTATCGCGTAAATTGATGCCGTATTGACCAGCAGTGGCTTGACGGCCGTGAATTGTCAAATACTTTGTCCACGCCCATCCCTCATATACGCCTAACTCTTTACTGCCATCCGCTGGCGGCGGCATCGTGACCGCCCCCAAAAAGTCCACCAGACGAGCGCGTACAGGCAGATATTCGCCCCGTTGCCCACCGAGTACCGTTACTGTACTTCCTCCCGACACAACGCCGATAGCTTTGCCATTGCGGGTTGGCTCCATGCGTAGATTGATCCCATATTCGCCAGCAACAGCTTGCTTATTAGAGACGGCTAAATAGGGAGCGAATCCCCATCCGTCAACCGTGCCGACCGTTGGCGGCGGCGGTGGATCGGGGTTTGGCGGCGGCGGAGCAGTGCTGCCTTCTAATGCACGATAGGCGACTTGTACAGGGGTATAAGGGCCTCGTTGTTTACCCGTCACAATCATTACCGTGCCGCCGGGAGCTAATCCTAATAACTTGGCATTTCGGTTTGAATCAGCCCGTAGATTGATGCCTCCGTATCCTGCCTGTGCTAAATCGCCAAAAACCATAATGGCCGATGTGTACGCCCAGCCAGAAATATACGGCCCATCTGGGCGCACAAAACCAAGCAAGGGGGCGAGGAAGGGGGTCGGGTCGATAAAACCTGGTGGATACCCTTTTAATTGTGCCCCTCGTTTTTTCAGGGTGATATGTAAATGGGAGCCAGTGCTGTTACCTGTGTTATTGGCAATACCGATCTGCTGTCCCGCACTTACTTGTTGTCCCGGCCGCACTTGCGCCTGTTTCAGATGGGCGTAAATGGTTTGATACCCATCCTCATGATCGATGCGGACATGAATGCCGTAATTATGGGCGCGGGGATCGAGTTGTACCATGCGTACACGGCCGTTTGCCACAGAAAAAATACGGCTGTTCGTCGGTGCTTGAATATCAACACCTTCATGCCCAGCCAAATTAAATTGTCCGTAAATATCGGGGTTTACGCCAAATGGCTGATTGATTGTTCTATACTCAGTTGGCCAGCGTTCAAATTTAAAACTCATAAGATACTCCTTTGGGTTTGGGATAGAGACAGAATGAAGAGATAAGGATACATCTCCCATCAATAGTAGATACAGTATAAACGCAGATGGATATAAGATCAAAGGGTTTGGTAGAGCGATTGCAACCTCGCCTTAATTCGTGATCGTGATCGTTTTCGTGATCGAAAATCGAAAAAACCGATCACGAGTATCTTCTCAGTATTCTGGGGAGACTTGACAAATTTTCCTAATGATACTCGTGTAAAATAAAGTGCTGATGAAATTTGTCAAGTCTTGTCCACGATTTATTAAGAAGATACGATCACGACAATCATAACGCATAAATTCCCCGCAATTCACATGTTATGTCAATTGCAGAGCTGCTAAAAACGATGTAAATTTGGAATTTAACAGTGCGATTTGGAGGTTGCAATCGCCCTAAGGGTTTGGGGAACTATTCAGCTATGACGGGGAAACTGAGTAACTCTGACTTTCACGATTCTGTTTGTGATAATATTCCCAGCTAATTTCCTCAAAAAGTTGGCAAAAATAACAATCTATGGCTTAATTACTCATACTGTTCTCACAATTGAGAATATCCCACTAACATATCAATTGCATATTCAAGAATAATGGTAACTACTCAGCCCTTGTCCAAATTAACCACAAAAAAGACACGGAGAATACAAAGTTTTTTAAGATTTTCTTTGTGGTGAAATAATTGATAGGCTGAATAGTTACGAATAATGTATTGATGGCAACTATATCTGTTCACACCCTCTTTGAACGATTGCCGACAGACACACATTGTTTTAACCATTATCAGGTATCTTCTCAGTATTCTGGGGAGACTTGACAAATTTTCCTAATGATACTCGTGTAAAATAAAGTGCTGATGAAATTTGTCAAGTCTTGTCCTTCTCAATAAAGCGGGGTAATTATTTTGCTTTTAGTGTGACTACAGCAGATTATGGAAATAAACAGATATTTTCTCGACTGCACCATCTGTTTATTTCTTTCATCCGTTGTTGTCACCCCAAAATATTGAAAAGTTACCATTATCATATTGCACGGAGGTGTATTTATGGCAAAAGTAGCGATTATTGGCGCAGGATTTGCGGGGCACACGGCCGCCTTATATTTAGGTGACGCGCTCGGCAAAAATCACGACATTACGATGATTAACCTGCATGAACATTTTCATTATATTCCCTCATGGGTGTGGGTCGCCGTCGGGCGGATGCCTGTAGAACAGACCCGCTTTCCCCTAAGACCCGTCTACGATAAGAAGAATATCCGTTTGCTGTATGGAGCGGCAAAAGAGGTGCATCCTGACGAGCAATATGTGTTAGTTGAACGCAAATCTGATGGCAAAGAAGAGCGCGTTGAGTATGATTACCTCCTTATTGCGACCGGCCCCAAGCTGAACTATGAAGCGACTGAAGGGCTGGGACCCAAACATAATTATACCCAATCTATCTGTACCGCTCCGCACGCTGTCGCTAGCAGCGAGGCGTATTTAGCCCAAGTGGCGCGGATGAAAAATGGACAAAAAAGCACCTTCGTCATCGGCACTGGACATGCAACCTCAACTTGTCAAGGGGCTGCATTTGAATACATAACCAATTTGCATAAAGATATGGTGCGGCGCGGCGTGCGCGACATGGCTGAATTGCGCTGGCTTTCCAATGAGCAGGCTGTGGGTGATTTTGGCGTGCGCGGTGTTCATGCAAAGTATAAGGGGGGTATCGTCTCCAGCGAAGATTTCATCAAAGCGGCTTTCAAAGAGTATGGCATCAAGTGGGATGTGCAGAAAGCTGTTTATAAAGTGGATGAGGACACGATTTATTGGGAAAACTTTGAGGGTGAATATGGTGAAATGAAATACGACTTTGCCATGCTCATCCCTCAATTTAAGGGGATCGCTCTCAACTATATCGGCAAAGATGGGGAGGATGTTTCCGGTAAAGTGGTCAACGCTTCCAACTTCGTTATCGTGGACGGTATTTATGGATTGCCCCATGACAAGATGATTAACAAATCTACATCATGGCCTGAACTTTATCAGAATCCGAATTATGACAATATCTTTGCGGCTGGCATCGCGTTTGCCCCGCCCGGCTCTATCTCGAAACCGCATGTCACCCCAAATGGGACGACCATTGTGGCCGCGCCGCCGCGCACAGGGATGGTTTCGGGTATTATCGGTCGTATTGTGGCGATGAATATCATTGATTTGATCAAGAAGGGGCGAATGACCCATAGTGAACGGATGACAGAAATGGCCGCCGCTTGCATTGCTTCGATGGGAGATTCGTTGTGGGATGGTTCAGCGGCGACGATTATGATCTATCCTGTCGTGCCAGATTTCAAACGATACCCAAATGAGCATGGACGCGATATGTTTGTGACGCATATGGAGATGGGGCTTGGCGGCGCATGGATGAAGCGCATGATTCACACGACATTTATGTACAAATTGCAAGGAAAATTTGGTTGGAAAATGATTCCGGAATAAAAAAGTTTGCAAGCGGCCAGTTTGCTTACTTGCAAACATGCACACATGCACGCTTGCACAGCGAGGGTATTATGGCTGAAGAAAAATTAGTGATGGAAATTACGGAGAAGGAACGTCGGCAGATGAATAATAAAATTATTCAATTGTGGCGTTTTATTGTGTTGAATTTGAAGATTTTGAAGGCAGTTGACCATAGCAAACGGTCGTAGCTGCTTGTTGAGAGAAGAAGATTGGACGTGGTTCATTTTACGCAAGATGATCTTTATACTTTGAGGGCGGGCACAAGGCTGCGCCCCTACAATTCACCCCTGTAGGGGCGACCTTTGTGGGGGGATTCCCTTTATGGTTGTCCAATCACGGCAACAACTGTAATGGACAAGACTTGACAAATTTATCATTAGGAAAATTTGTCAAGTCTCCCTAGGTGTCCAGTTAAAAACGAGCGTTCTCGCATCCTATCCCCTTTTTTCATTTGCTGTATGTTTTCGTCACGATTATAGTATACGGTCACTATCTCGACTTTATCCATTCAAGTGGTGTAACACATCGAATCAACCAGACCAGCTAAAATCTGGGATGGAATTAGATGGTAGTCAGGGTTTTTCGCTGACTTAATATAATTGCCCCATAGATTTTCCCAGAGGTGACGGCGAACGACAGCAAGCGCATCAGAAAATGTCGGTTCTTTCTTCTTATACCAAGCTGAAGTGCGAATCGGGAATGTTTTGTCTTGCGTTAAATAGTGGGCAAAGAGTACTACGAGTGAGAACACTCCCATCAATGCGGGTGTCGTGCGTGCTATCGCCTTGTCCGACCATTGACGCTGAGTTTCTACACCCAATAAGGCGCGAGCCTCTTGAAAGGTGACTTCCACATTCCATCGCAGAATAAACCAATCCAGAATTTGGATCGGGCACGCCTGTTGGTCAGTGCAGAGAAAAGATGTTGCTTCGTATTTACCTGCGGGGTCGCGTACTAATACCCAGCGAATGGGCAGCGGGTCAAAACCAGCTCTATACCAGAGTGCCGTTCCCGTGACATACTCAACTGTATATTTCTTGCCACCATACCAATCAATTTCTCGCTCGACCCATTTTGTCCCCTCATCTTTTAGTCGGCTTGCCAAGGATGGCAGCCGTCTGCCTTTCTTTGGCTTGGGACCACGTTTACTTTTCGGCTGTGGTTCAGGACTATCGTGAATAACTGCATCAAGTCGTAATCTGGAGACCCATGTCACAGGTAACTCGAATGAGCTGCATGTCAACCCCAACTTGACAGCGGTTAACCCGCCATCGGTCACGAGAACAATCTGTTGTGTTGGCTGCCAACTCCGCACTAGCTCAATCATATACATAATCCAGTCTATGCTGGTTCTATGCTCCTTTCCATTCTTTGTATTTGTCTTTTCACTGGGAGCGTTAACTGTCAGAAATGGTAATGCCCAGCACCTTGTACTCCATGGCAATGAGACAATCAACATCATGCTTACCCAGCGTAAGCCAAACGAAAAAACCTTGAGTTTCTTGCTTGAACGAACCGCATCCCGAAATACACTTTTTTGTGTAATGCTATCTCCTTTACGCCTTTCCAGCGTTTCATCTGCACCAATAATTAACGGTACACCCGCTGCGGCAAAGGCAGTTACAAGTAAGCCTAATAAAACTTGACTGGCTGCTAAGGCACTCCATTCCGCTCGGTTTAATACACGGTAATAGTTCTGATATTGCGGATCATCTTTTAAGCCCATTACTGTCAACATTGCGCTGACGGTGCGCTTGCCTGGTGCTAGAATTGCTCCCATCATCAAAATCTGGGCATAATCCCAAACGGTCTCGCTGAAAAGCGTTACAAATGGTAGCATTATGGTCGTTAGTTCTTTTGGTAGGGTCATTATCTATTCTCCTCTTTTGTCGGATGTGAGAATAGG
>WFSA01000077.1 GCA_015486215.1 Anaerolineae bacterium
AGACCCCATTTTGCAAACTGACCGCCCCAGCCGCCCGCATCCGTCGCCATACCATTACCCGCGAACTCGATGGGGAAGCGGGTAATTGAGAATTGAATAATAACCATGCTTGTTTTTCCATTTTCATCTCCTAGTGAAACAGGTGTTACATGAAACAGGTGTTACATGAAACAGGTGTTTCGTTTCCAGAAGCGTAACACAAACTAGATAAATGGCAACACCTGTTACATTTTCGTAATTGCTGATATGTTCACCTGAATTATTGAGAAGATGCAAAATGCTGTTCATGCGTATTTTCTACGTAGCAGCATGATAACGATTGAGGGGACGAGGAGTACCGCTACGAGGGTGGGGATCACGATTATTTATTCTGATACATGTTGCCTATTTCAGTTGGGTGTGTTTCAAATAAGTTGAACCAAAGTGACAGTCACGGGGCAAACGGACTTGGTTTACCCGAAACTATACGCCCCCGTGACTGTCACTTCTACTAAACTAAAACACACTTATTTCAGTTGCTTTCTGTAATGGTCAACGATTAGTTGAAATTCGTTAATTGTCATTCCGAATCCTCGTAGGGGTGAGGAATCTTACATCTGCCGAGACAAGATTCCTCACCCCCTCTGGGGGGTTCGGAATGACAATTTTAACTAACCTCTGACCAGTACATATTTCAGTTGCTTTCGCTAGAAAACACGCTTTTGCTCGTCTCTGCACAGTTGCTGAGGGAGAAAAAGCAACGCTTTCCAAATTATCAACGACATCAAGGTAGCGACGTATTTCATCTTTTTTGTTTAGGCATTGTTCCAGAATGGGGCATGGCTCATTTTGTGCGAAGTGATCTGTACAGTTTAAGGGCGACCACAAGGGTCGCCCCTGGTAATCTTCTGGCTCTATAAAAAAGTACGCGCTCCAGCGTAGAACTCTTTTAGCCATGAGACGGCTTGTACATCGTCAATATAAACGCCGTTGCGCGAGCGGGAGGCGTGAATCATTTTCCATCCACCAAGCGAAACGCCGACATGAGAGATGGAACGATGTCCATCTTTGCTGCCGCCAAAGTAGAGTAGATCGCCCGTTTTTAACGGCCGTTCCACAGGCGCACCCAGATCAAATTGCATATCCGCATCACGGGGAATCGTCACGCCGACGAGCCGATAAAGCAGTTGCGAAAAGCCAGAGCAGTCCAGCCCGTGCGCCGTGCCGCCGCCCCATAGGTAGGGAATACCGATCAGCTTATGGGCGTTGGCGGCGATGCTTTGACGCTGGACGGCAGAAGATGTCGGCATTGCGTTTAATGGCTGTGCATCCCCCCGCCAAATCCAGCCCGATAAGCCGCCTGCTAAGTGAAGTTGAAGCCATCCCTCTCGTTTATTGGTGACAAGAACGGCCGTTCCGCCAAATACACGTCCGACCAGTTCAGCATCAGCCGCAGGTCGCGCCCGCAACAAGGTGACGGGGGTGTAGAGCATATGGGTAGGGAGAGAAACGGCCGTTTCTGTCAAATACGGCTGGTAAACCCAGCCCAAATAACCGTCCGTCTGCCGTGTGAACGCCCATCCGTCCCGCTCCATCAATAGTTCGAGTTCCCAGCCGTTCAACAGTTCGCTCATCGTCTCTGACCCCCATGAAGGAGCAGATTTAACGGCCGTTCCGTTTGTGCCGACGTGCATTATTTTTGGTGGGTTTTGACTTAAAATTTCTACATTTTCCAGATCAAAGGTGATAGTGGGGAATTGTGTTTGCAACGCCTCACGCGCTTTGATTGCTGTCGCTTCGTCCAGCACGGTACCTGTGATCGTGCAATTGTTTTGTTGGCATACGGCCGTTTCTAATTTGCAAAAATCAGTCCGTTTATCTCCTTGCGAAAACTGTGTTAGAAGTGATTGAATGTGGTCAAGCATACGTTATCCTGTAAAACAAGTTGGCAAACTTGCCCTACGCTGTGCGCCTCAACGCTCCAATACCAGAGCCAGACGGTAGATAAATCATATTATGTTTGTCATATGTTACGCCATCGAACGGGTCGTTGGCAATCAGCAGGGGCGCGTCAAGATCGATCCATTCGGCTAGGGAGGAGAGGTGGGTAACGGCCGTTACGCCCAGAGAGGTTTCCACCATACAGCCCAACATGATACGCATCCCCAATTCACGAGCACGATGTAACATTCTCAACGCAGGGGCAATGCCGCCGACTTTCATCAATTTTAGATTGATCCCCTGCACGCCGGCCGCTGCCAATCGTTCCACATTTTCCAATGTCTGCACCGATTCATCAGCAACAATCGGCACGTTCACCCGCGCTTGCACTTCGCCCATCCCTTTAATATCTTCTGTCGGCGTGGGCTGTTCCACCATCTCTAAATCATACGGTATCAATGCGTTTATGCGTCGTATCGCTTCATCGGGTGACCATGCGGCGTTCGCATCTACGCGCAATTTCACATCGGGGCGGGCGGCACGAATAGCGGCAATGCACGCGACATCATCATCGCTGCCTAATTTCACTTTGATAATGGGATAATCGGGGACTTGCCGCGCCATTTCAGCCATCACCTCTGGCTTGTCCAGACTGATGGTGTACGATGTGAGCATCGGTTTTGGATGCGGCAGGTTTAACAGTTGATACAATGGTTGATTTTGCAAACGGCCGATTCTGTCATGCAATGCCATATCTAACGCGCATCGGGCGGGAGCAGCCCCTGTTTCCCCCACCCACTCTGCTATTTCTGATGGATCGTCGGGGAAGGGGTCTTGACGTTGGGAGGTTTTGTGGAAAACGGCCGTTATCTCCTCATCCCCAATCCCATAATAGGGCGGGATAGTCCCCTCGCCCGATCCCTCATCATTCGCCAATCGCAGCAAAAACGCCTGCCGCATCGCGCTCACCCCATACGACACCCGAAATGGGTTTCTCAATTCCAGCGTAACCGCTTCCCAACGCATACGCGCTTTCATAATAAATATCTCCATGCAAAACACATAAATCAGCTTCACAGTTCCGCAAAATCAAACAGCCCCCCGAAAGTAAACCATCACCTTCAGGGGGCTGAATAATTCAATCAAAACTCAGATTGAGTATTGTGTATACAATAAACCTACTCTTGTGCCGCTAATTTAGCATCCATATCAATCGTCCAATTATAGAAATCAATACCAGAAACCGGGAAATTCCGTTGCAGCCACGGTTTATTGACGCGATTATAAGTGTAATGATAGATGGGCGCATAAGCGGCCTCTTCCATTGCCAAAATATCTTCCGCTCGAGCATATAACTCAACACGTTCGGCTGGGTCTTGGGACAAGCTCGCTTGCATAGTCAGATCATCAAACTCTGTAGCGAAAACCTCTGTACAAGTATCATCCACACAGTTACGGCGGGAACGATTCGAACTGGCTTCGGCGTTAAACACCTCATGTACCCAGTTGTTCTCATCTGGATAATCAGCGCACCACCCAGCACGGAGGATATGGGGCATTTCAGACAAAGGTGTAGATACCTTTCTTGTTTGCAAATAAACTTTCCACTCTTGGTTTTCTATTTGAACCTCTACACCAAGTGTATCCAGCCACATCTGTTGAATAGCAGCAGCAATACGAGCATGACCTTCACTGGTATTGTGCATCAGTTGAATCCCTAGAGCATTGAATTCTTCTATCGTCATCCCTTCGTCATCCAAGAACTCCTGAAGTGATGCTTTGGCCGCTTCTGGATCATAATGTACGCCGACGGTGCCGGGTGCGGGTGCGCCAAACATGCCGGGAGGGGCAAATGAGGAAGCAACAATTTGTCCACCTTTGGTAACATTATCAATCAAACTTTGGCGATCAATCGCCATAGAGAATGCACGACGCACGCGGGCATCATCAAAGGGATATTTGTTGGTAATAAAATTGTAATAGTATGTACATGTATCTGGTGCTGTGAAATAATCTGCGCTAAGAACGGGGTCTGCCTTAACACGGTCGATTTCTGTTGAAGGAACACCAGCCGTATCCAACTCATCATTCTCGTACATAGCAAAAGCTGTGGAAGCTTCTGTGATCATCACACCTTCCACGCGCTCAATTTGCACGCTGTCAGCGTTAATCCACAATGGGTTTTTGACCAAATTCAACTCGCCGCCATGAATCCAGCTTTCCATAACATAGGGGCCGTTGGTAACGATCAAGCCAGCTTCTGTCCATTTGTTATCCCATTGTTCAATCGCCCATTGCGGCATCGGGTTAGCAACCCACATACCAGCGATGGCAGGGAAGTAACCAGCAGGAGATTCTAAGGTGAATTTCACAGTCCAATCATCAATTGCCTCAACGCCCAGATCCTCAAGCGATACGCTTTCATCAGAAGCATTAATTAAACTGGCATTTTTGACGATATAAAGCACATAAGCGTAGGGGGAACCAGTTGCTGGATCGACGGTACGTCTTGCACCATATACAACATCATGTGCATTGACGAAACGGGGGTTGCCATCATCATCTACTGCTTGTGTCGTCTCGCCAGTAACAGGATCGTATGTCACCCATTGGATGTCATCCCGTAAATGGAAGGTATATTCCAAGCCGTCTTCACTAATATCCCAATCTGTAGCTAAATACGGTTCTACCGCACCATCTATCGGATCGAGTTGAGTTAAACCGACAAATACACTGGTAATCACGCCAATTGATGTCGTGTCTGTTGCCATTGCAGGATCGGCCGTTGGCGGTTCTGTACCCCAGTTAAAATTCAGAGTTACAGGCATATCTTCCGCTTCCATTTCCGCTTCCACTTCAACCTCTTCAACCACAACACGGGTAACTTCTACTTCTACCTCAATTGTTTCTCCTTCTTCTACGACGGTCTCAGTAACGGTTTCGGTAACTACACGCGTTACTTCTACTGTCTCAACGACCGTTTCTGGCTGGCAAGCAACCAACAAGATGCCCATTAACATCAAGGCGGTTAATAATAAATTTTTCTTCGACATTTGAAATTTCTCCTTCACATTTTGTAACTACTTAGGCATCTACAAGAGCGTTAGTAATTACCACATTTTTATTGTATCTGCTCAATATTACGGAGTTTGTTGCAAGAATTCTAATCCCCAACATATACTTGTTCCCTCAGGTCTTGAGAAGGTATACAAAATTCATCTAAACATAATCGCGATTCTACCTATCTTCTTATTTATCTACACCACCTCCAAAAAAACAAGATATTGATCATACAGCAAATACTTAGTAACCGTCTATAAACAACTTCCCTTCTTCCCTTTTTTACATGGGCAAAGCCCTTTGAAAAAGGGAAATTGTTTATAGACAATCACTTAGGAACGAGGATTTATTTAACTACCAAAGTTGTCATTCCCGCCCCCACCTTCATGAGGGTAAACTCTTTTAGGCGGGAATCCATGATTTCCCAGACTGTGGATTCCTGCCCTCATGAAGATGGGGGAATGACAATTTGAAGTTCCGCAAGTATCTTCTCAATAAATCGTGGACAAGACTTGACAAATTTCATCAGCACTTTATTTTACACGAGTATCATTAGGAAAATTTGTCAAGTCTCCCCAGAATACTGAGAAGATACTTCCGCAAGTTATTAAATTCTCGTTCCTTATATAAGATCAACATATATCTTCTCAAAAAAGCATGGAAATTATTTTGTTTTTAGTATGACTACAGCAAATTATGAAAATGAACGGATATTTTCTCGACTGCACCATCCGTTTATTTCTTTCATCCGTTGTAGCCACCCCGAAATATTGAAAAGTTACACCTCAACATATATTTAAAATAACTTCTATCGTTTTTCCTTTGGATCAAACGCATCACGCAATCCATCACCAAAGAAATTAAAAGCGAGCGTAGTAATAGACAATAAAACAGCTGGTACTAATATCTGATTAGGGTATGAACGAATACTTTGAACCGCCTCTGAAAGCATAATACCCCAACTTGGTGTTGGTGGATCCACACCCAGTCCAATAAAACTCAAAAATGACTCCGTAAAAATATAGCCAGGAATTGCCATTGTCTCAGCAACAATTAGCGGCCCCAAGATATTGGGAAGCAAATGTCTTTGCAAAATACGCGAATCTTTAGCGCCAATGGAACGTGCCGCCTCAATAAATTCCTTCTTCTTTAATGAAAGAACCTGTCCACGGGCAATACGCGCCATGCCAATCCAACCAATCAAACCAATAGCAATAAACATGAAGAACATACCACCCATGCTATTATTTACCTTGGTCATAGTAGCCCAAATTCCACCAGTCTCCTGTCGTGCTTGAGCCTTAAAGAAGGCCTGCATCAAAATAATTACGATCAAAAATGGGAATCCGTACAAAAAGTCGACAATACGCATCATTATATTGTCCACTTTACCACCAGCAAAACCGGATACCAAGCCATAAACAGTTCCAATGAGTAAGCTGACTGTGCTAGCAACAAAGGCTACCGACAACGAAATGCGTGCGCCATGTATTGTACGCGCTAATAAATCTCGTCCTAGATGATCAGCACCAAGAGGAAACTTGTCAGAAATAGTAGCATAATTTTCAGCACCCTCTGGCATCAAACGCAACATTGGCTTTGGCACTGCATTATTTAACATCAGATCTTGCTTAATAGGGTCCTGAATAAATGGCAGATAGGGAGAAGCAAAGGCGAGAAAGGTGAGTATAGCGATAAAAATAATACTGCCCACAGCTACTTTGTTCCGTATCAAGCGGAGGAGTGATTCTTCAAATAAACTGCGTTGTTTGCGCTCTAAGATAGCATCATCTTTAGATTGATCTGGGGATAGTTGAACAACAGACATAAAGTTTCTCCTAAAATATGGCTATCATAAAAATATAGGCATACTATTTCAGCCACATGCCAACTGTATAAATAAATTTGTACTTAATGTGTAAGGAACGAGGATTTATTTAACTACCAAAGTTGTCATTCCCGCCCCCATCCCCACCTTCGTGAGGGTAAACTCTTTTAGGCGGGAACCCATGATTTCCCAGACTGTGGATTCCTGCTTTCGCAGAGCATGCCCTCATGAAGATGGGGGGATGATAAATGGAAGTTTCTGGTTTTATTTAATCCTCTTTCCTAATAGTCAAAAGCTACTCAGAATTATTATTCTTGCGAAAGCGATAATTCCATCCGTTTAAACGATAAAAGAAAATGGATTCCAGCCTTCGCAGAAAGAATACTCAAGTAGTTATTTTCTTTAATCGAAGCGAATACGCGGATCTAACCAAGCATAAGAAATATCTACCACCAAATTAGAAATAACCAAAAGCACAGAATAAAGTAATGTCACACCCATTAATAGCGTATAATCCCTATTTCCTACACTTTGGACAAAATGTTTACCCAATCCGTTGATACCAAAGAACTGTTCAACGATAAATGTCCCTGTTACCAAAGCCGCAAATGTTGGTCCTAAAATGGTCACCACAGGGATTAGCCCGTTCTTTAATCCATGTAAAACAATGATAGTCCTCTCTTTTAATCCTTTGGCACGGGCTGTACGCATATAATCTTCTCGAATAACTTGTAATAGGCTGCCGCGAGTAAGGCGAGCGATCCCAGCCGCTGATGCTGTGCCTAAAGCAAATACGGGCATAACGGCATGTTGAAAGTATTCTATATTCCAGTCAGCAACCTGAGGAATAATTCCCAAAATATACGGCGGCTGTGCGCCCCATCCAGCAACTGGCAACAAATTTAATTTGAGTGCCAACACCCAAATCAAAATTGGAGAGAGTACCATATTAGGAATGGATAAGAATATAACAGCCACAAATGTTGTTACATAATCTACCCATGTATTTTGCCGTAATGCTGCAATCGTGCCGGCAGGAATGCCGATGAGTAAGGCGAGCAAAAGGGACAGAATGCCTAATTGAGCTGATGTTGGTAACGCTGTGGCGATAATATCAGTAACACTTTGATTACGGTAAGCAGTAGACATACCAAAATCACCACGTATCAATCCTCTGGATGTACCATTACGAGCGTCTTCGTCGCCAGTAATAACAGCTACTATATCATCACCTGCTATATAAGAGAGGAACTGTTTACTTACAGGCCAATCAAAATGATATTGTGCCATTCGATTAGCCATGACAGTGGGAGGCAGGCCTTTTTCTGTATCAAAAGGGCCGCCAGGTATGGCACGCACCAATACAAATGTAAATAAAGTAACACCAAAAAGAACGGGTATAAAGCCTAAAACACGACGAATAATATATGTGGTCACTGCGGCCTCTCTTTTGTTATATGGGTTGCAAGTATCTTCTCAATAAATCGTGGACAAGACTTGATAAATTTCATCAGCACTTTATTTTACACGAGTATCATTAGGGAAATTTGTCAAGTCTCCCCAGAATACTTAGAAGATACGGTTGCAAGATAGTTAAACCATTCATGAATGTTGATTTCCCTGAATGGCTTTATCAATAGTTAATCATCAGCGGTCAACGAAGGATAAATATCGTATATGACGCTGATAACTGATGATTATCCATTGATAATTATGATTTATCAGCATTGGGGATGGGGATTTGTTCAATCCCCATCCCTAACGGTCTTGTTAATTTAAGTGTGATGGAAACAGCCCAAAAGCTACCGCCACCACATCTTATTTCAAGAACAATGTCAAGCTATTAGCTTAGTTTCCTTGAGCTGCTAACTTGGCATCCATGTCAATTGTCCAGTTGTAGAAATCGTTAGAACCTACGTTGGGATAATGGCGGCTTAACCACGGTTTTGCCACATTCATGCTTGTGTAATGGTAGATGGGTGCGTATGCGGCCTCGCCCATTGCTAAGAGTTCTTCTGCTTGAGCATATAACTCAATACGTTTTGCGGGGTCTTGTGATTGACCAGCAGCCACTGTTAGATCATCAAATTCACTAGTGATAACTTCAGTACAAGTATCATCTACACAACCGCGACGCAGACGGTTTGAGCCAGCTTCGGCATTGAATACTTCGTGTACCCAGTTGTTTTGATCGGGGTAATCGGCACACCAACCTAAACGGTAAATATGGGGCATTTCAGCCAAATCAGTGCTATTTCCGATTGTAGACAGGTATACTTTCCACTCTTGGTTCTCAACTTGAACTTCTACACCCAGATTATCCAGCCACATCTGTTGGATAGCTGCGGCGATACGAGCGTGACCTTCACTAGTATTGTGCATCAGCGTAATGCCCAAAGCGTTGAAGTCATCAATAGTCATGCCGTTCTCATCCAAATACTCTTGGAGTGAGGCTTGAGCAGCGGCAGTATCGCTGGGGACACCAGCAGTACCGGGTTCAACAGCACCGAAGATTCCGGGAGGGGCAAAGGTGGAGGCTGGTACTTGGCCGCCTTTGGTAACATTGTCGATCAAGCTTTGGCGATCAATAGCCATTGAGAATGCACGACGTACACGAACATCATCCATCGGTGGTTTGTTATTGGTGAAGCCGTAGTAATAAGTACAAGCGGCGGGTGCGCTGTAATAATCTGCACTAAGAACTGGATCGGCTTTTACGCGATCAACTTCGGTTGAGGGAACACCAGCGGTGTCCAATTCGTTGTTTTCGTACATGGCAAATGCTGTGGAGCCTTCGGTAATCATTACGCCTTCAATGCGCTCGATTTGTACGCTGTCAGCTTCAATCCATAGGGGATTCTTTACCAAATTCAACTCGCCGCCATGAATCCAGCTTTCCATAACATAGGGGCCGCTGGTGACAATCATGCCAGCTTCGGTCCATTTGCTATCATTTGCTTCAATTGCCCATTGTGGCATTGGGTCAGCAACCCACATACCGGCGATGGCGGGGAAGTAACCAGCTGCATATTCTAATGTGAACTGAACTGTCCAATCATCAATTGCTTCTATGCCCAAATCGTCAATGGTGAGTTCTTCGTCGCCGCCATTGATGGCTTGTGCATTTTTGATGACATACATAACGTAAGCGTAATCAGAAGCGGTGTCTGGATTGACGGTACGTTTTACACCGTATACGATGTCGTGTGCATTAACGAAGCGGGGGTTGCCTTCGTCATCAACTTCTTGTGTGGTTTCGCCTGTGATGGGGTTGTAGTTTACCCATGGAACATCATCGCGTAGATGGAAGATGTATACGGTGCCATCTTCGTTGGCTTCCCAGTCTGTTGCCAGATAGGGGACAACTTCGCCTGTGATGGGATCAAATTTGGTTGTGCTGACGAACATGTTACCAGTGAGGTCAACGGATGTCGTGTCAGTTGCTAATGAGGGATCGGCTGTTGGCGGCTCTGTGCCAAAGTTCCAATTCAAGGTAACAGGTTGATCCATCGTTTCTTCTGTTTCAGCCTCTACAACGACTTCTTCAACCACAACACGGGTAACTTCTACTTCTACCTCAACTGTTTCGCCTTCTTCTACGACAGTCTCAGTAACGGTTTCGGTAACTACACGCGTTACTTCTACTGTATTGGTGACCGTTTCTGGCTGACAAGCAACCAGCAAAATTCCCATTAACATCAGGGCTGCTAATAATAGGTTTTTCATTTTCATCTTTCTTAAATTCTCCTCCAATCCTTCGATTGGGTTTTTTCGTAACTTATTTATTCTACTATGGCTCTTTGCCTATAGTTTTCTACTTTGGTTTGTCTCTTTTTTGCTCGGCCTCACCTCCTTTAGGAATGAAATAAAGAATTACGCCAGTTATTTAATCCTCATTTCGTATCTTCTCAAAAATCTGGGGGCATGATTACAGCTAATTAGGAAAGGAATGAATTTACTCAACTGACGTAATTTATTCCTTTCTTAATTGGTTGTAATCACCCCGAAATATTGAGAAGATACCTCATTTCGTAGTAATAATATAGGTATCTTCTCAATATACTGGGGAGACTTGACAAATTTTTCTAATGATACTCGTGTAAAATAAAGTGCTGATGAAATTTGTCAAGTCTTGTCCATGATTTATTGAGAAGATACTAATATAGGAATAAATGAATGATGATAGACTCTGCAATGCAAACTAACAGTTTGTAATACTATTTAACCATCATTCTCATTCGAATTGTTCTGCATGATGGCATGCTACCCAATGTGGGGTTCCCTTCGTTCCCATATCGCGGAACTCGGGATCGTCTTTTTTACAAATATCTGTTGTGTAGGCGCATCTTGTGTGGAAACGGCAGCCGCTTGGCGGATTGGCAGGATTAGGCACGCTGCCTTCTAATACTATTCGTTGCCGTGTTGCTTCTTTTTCTGGGTCTGGTAATGGTATTGCAGATAGGAGTGCTTGTGTGTATGGATGTAATGGATGATCGTATAGATTGTCTTTTTCGCTTAACTCTACTATTTTTCCTAAATACATAACGGCGACGCGGTCGCTTATGTATCGTACCATAGATAAATCATGGGCGATGAAAAGGTAGGTTAATCCTAATTCTGATTTTAGGTCGTCCATCAAGTTGACGACTTGTGCTTGAATGGATACATCCAGCGCGGAAATTGGTTCATCGGCAACGATAAAATCGGGGTTGGTTGCTAATGCTCTGGCTACGCCGATTCTTTGTCGTTGACCACCAGAAAATTCGTGCGGGTAGCGATTGACGAAGTATGGGTTAAGGCCGACTAATTGGAGCAAATCTTTAACTTTCTCTTTCCGCTCTTGTTTGTTGCCTATATTATGAACTTCTAATGGTTCGCTGACGATACTCCCGACTGTCATTCGCGGGTTTAATGAGGCGTAAGGGTCTTGAAAAACCATTTGCATATGACGACGTGCTTTTCTTAGCTCTGTTGAGTTAAGTGAGGTCAGGTCTGTGCCTTTGAAGCGGACTGTTCCTTCTGTTGGTTCTAACAATTGTAGGATTGTTCTACCAGTTGTGGATTTGCCGCAACCACTTTCGCCTACTAATCCTAAAGTTTCTCCTTTATGGATATTAAAAGAGACGCCGTCTACAGCTCTGACTGCACCAACTTGTTTTCTGAATATGCCCCGCATGATGGGGAAATGTTTTTTGAGGTCTTTTACTTCAATCAGCACTTCTCTTTTGGTTATGTCGCTCATTCCGCCCCTCCAAATGTCTTTTCTTTTTTGATGTCTTCCCAGCGCCAGCAGGCGGAGTATCGGTTTGGTCCTGTTGCGATCAGGCTTGGGTTTTCTTGCCAGCATTTATCTATATCGTATGGGCAACGGGGGGCAAATGGGCAATGGGTCGGTTCTTTTCTTAGGTCTGGCGGCATTCCTTCAATTGAGGCGAGCCGCGTTTGGTCTTTGGCATTGATTTTGGGCATTGCGTGCAATAACCCTAATGTGTAGGGGTGGTGAGGCTGCTTATAGAGGCTGCCCACAGGGGCGTATTCGACGATGAGACCGCCGTACATAACGGCCACTTTGTCTACCATCCCAGCTACTAATGCTAAGTCGTGTGTGATCCAGATGAGTGCCATACCTAATTTTTCTTGGAGGCCTTTTACCAGTTCGACGATTTGTGCTTGAATGGTGACATCTAGGGCGGTGGTGGGTTCATCGGCGATGAGAACGCTGGGATCACAAGATAAACCCATTGCGATCATAATGCGCTGCCGCTGTCCACCTGAGAATTGGTGGGGATAATCGCTTAGGCGGTTGGCTGCATCTGGTAATCCTACAAGATCCATCATTTCGGCAGCTCGCTTGTTAGCTTCTTCACTATTTAGTCCTAAATGGAGCTTGACGGCTTCTGTTAGTTGTTTGCCGATGGTCAGGACAGGGTTGAGGGAGGTCATCGGGTCTTGGAAGATCATGGCGACTTCGTTCCCTCTGATGTTTTGTAGCTCTTTTTTGGATAGTTGAAGGAGATCACGGCCGTTTAATTTTGCTGTTCCTCCTACGACTTTACCCGGCGGGGAGGGGATTAGCCCCATCACCGACAAAACGCCGACGGATTTGCCAGAACCGCTTTCTCCCACGATTCCTAATGCTTCTCCTTCGTCTAGTGTATACGACACGCCGTTAACAGCGTGAACGACACCATCTTCTGTATAAAATTTGGTTACTAAGTCTTGGACTTCGAGCAGGTGTGTCACATTTCACTCCGTTTTGTTATATGAAAGCCGTGTATCTTATTACACATTTTTCCATAAGAGATGTTGTGTGTTGCCAACGGCCGTTTCCATTTTTCATTGTATTGATTCTCATCAATGCTTCATATTTGCCGCCGCTCCTTGAGTGCAAACTATACACTATCGCCTACAGCTTAACAAGCGAACGGGGGGTATGTGGTTCAAAGTTAAAGAAATTCAAAAATGGATAGGGATTTATTATTATTCGTCTGCCTAGATTGTAAAACAGGTAATAACTATCGTCAATAGAGTGACAATTGGGGGTTAATGCAGGGTCAGTGTGGAGTGTGCGGTTATTATTTCACCAATTTACGGGGAAAGAATATCGTTGAGCATTATTGTAAATTTGGCGATTTGTCATACCTGCGAAGACGGGTATCCATGAGGTATTGTGGGGCGGTGAGCGCGGTTGGAGAAGCTGGGGGGATGGGTAAAAGTTTGTATAAAAAAAGTCTGCCATTGGCAGACTTTTTTTATACAAACTTTTATTTTTAGATTGTTTACACGGGAGTGAAGGAGCGTTTAGCACTAACTCGCTGGGCTTGCGGCCCTTTGCCATTATCAATCAGTTCAAACTCAACCTTATCCCCTTCATACAGGTTACGATATCCATCTCCATCAATAGCAGAGTAATGAACAAAAACTTCATCACCACCGTCATCGGGATTAATGAATCCGTACCCTTTCAATCGACTAAACCATTTTACAACACCTGATGCGCTCATTTTATACCTCCGTCATCTGTGACGTTCTATCTGTCTGGTATCAGAATCTTAAGGATAATCATGCAGTGATGATTCCTCTGCTATTTCAATAAAACATGCTTGATATTTGGGATGCACTCACCAGTATAATGTCCTGTTTGAATCAAGCTATATAGAAATTATGGCGCAAGGAAGAAGGGCGTCAATCGTTGCCGGGTAGTTTTTACGACGCTTTCACGGGAGGGGCACGGGG
>WFSA01000078.1 GCA_015486215.1 Anaerolineae bacterium
GCTGTGCGAGTTGATGGTGGGAAAACGGCCGTTTTGCTGTGCGGGTTGATTGGGGGGGAACGGCCATTTGGAATGACAACAACAGATTAAGGAAATAAACGGATGAAAATAATTTATCCGCAGATTTCGCAGATTTACGCAGATTCTTTACAGCATAATCTGCGCTAATCGGCGTAATCTGCGGATTTTTTGTTGCGGTGGAGGAACGGCCGTTTGCTGTGTGCGATTGATGGGGGGGAAACGGCCGTTTGCTGTGCGGGTTGGTTGGTGGGTAAACGGCCGTTTTATGTGACAACAACAGATTAAGGAAATAAACGAATAAAAATAATTTATCCGCAGATTCCGCCGATTTACGTAGATTTTTTACGACATAATCTGCGCTAATCGGCGTAATCTGCGGATTTTTTTGTTGTGATGGTGAAACGGCCATTTGTCAGTATTATGTACAATCAAAAACAATGACAATAATTTATCCAGATGCCTGATATGCGGCAAATGTTGGTTTAACACCTAAACCACGAAGAACTTTAAGAATCGTGTCATAGCGCGGTTTTGCTCCAGGGGCGAGTGCTTTATAAAGACTTGTACGGCCAAGTCCGCTACTCTGGGCAACAGCACTCATACCCCGCGCTTTAGCAACATCACCAATAGCAGCCAAAAAAACATCAGGATTTTCATCTTCCATAGCGGCAGTCAGGTACCCCGCTATCATTTCTTCGCTATCTAAATAGGCAACTGCATCGAATTTTGAAAATTTCTCTATCATAACTTACTCCCTCAATGTATCCGCTAACGCTTTTGCTCTTTTTATGTCTTGTCTTTGAGAAGATTTATCCCCTCCTACCAAAAGTAAAATTACAACATCGCCCCGTCGTGTAAAATAGATACGGTATCCAGGGCTAAAATGAAACCGCATTTCGCTAATTCCATTACCAACAGATTTTACATCGCCCAAATTACCCAGCTCAACAGATCTAAGACGGGCAACAATACGCGCCCTACCTTTCACATCTTTCAACTTCGTGAGCCATTTATCAAATCTATCTGAATGAAGAACTGTATACATATGCTATATTGTATCCGAATGAAGACATGCTGTAAATAAGAAACGGCCGTTTGCTGTGCGGGTTGATGGTGGGGAAACGGCCGTTTGGTATGACAACAACAGATTAAGGAAATAAACGGATAAAAATAATTTATCCGCAGATTCCGCCGATTAGCGCAGATTTTTTACGACATAATCTGCGCTAATCGGCGTAATCTACAGATTTTTTTGTGGGGGATGACAGCAAATTTGGGAAAGAGCGGATGGGAGACAGCCTAACTTTCCACGACTGCTAGCCGCAACCCGACACCTTACAACAACGACATCCAACTAGAAAGCTGTGGATTCCCAGTTGGAGATAACATTCGATACAAATTTTCTCTATTCAGAAGCGTAGCTTGTGCAATTTGAGAGAATCCCCGCACCTCAACAATCTCGCGCAAAGCCAACAGAAACAGTACGCGATCATTTTCTGCGAAAGCAGCATCTAAATAAGCGGCCGCTTCATCAGGATCGGCCAGCGACGCTTGCAAACCATCCTCATATCTTACAATAACAGTCTTCATTTTGTCCTCCGCAAGTATGCACGCCAATACTCTTGTGCTAATGCAATATCTTTCGATTGTGTTTTTTTGTCGCCACCACATAATAAAATGACAACACGGTTATCTTTGCGTCCAAAATATACGCGGTAACCCGATCCATGCGGCACGCGCAATTCAGAAACGTCCTTGCCAACACTTTTACTATCACCAAAGTTCCCAAGTCGAATGCGGTTAAGCCGTATACGAATGCGAGCGCGGGCTTGACGATCTCGCAACCCCTCCAGCCATTTACGAAAAGGATTGCGTCCCGATTCGGTAATGTATTCAAGCAACTCAATTGGGGATTTCTTTATGAGGGGGGTATGTATGTATCTTCTCAATAAATCATGGACAAGACTTGACAAATTTCATCAGCACTTTATTTTACACGAGTATCATTAAGAAAATTTGTCAAGTCCCCCCAGAATACTGAGAAGATACGGGGGTATAGCATAAAAGCTACAAAATGGTAACGACGAATTGAGGGAACAGCGAATAGAACGCTCGATCCACAGATCATGCTGATTAGAGTAAGGCGATCTCATGCTCGATTTTTGCAGGGAATTGACAATCAACCATTTTGAAATTGGATACGGATCACGCTAATTTCACTGATTTTTACCCTTTTATCCGTATTTATCCGTGAAACCAGTGTCCTATTTGAGGGTTGCAATCGCCCTGACACGATTACCCATACTGTTTGCTATCAAACTTGACATATGCTAAGATATTTACGTCAATAAGTTTACATAGTATTAAGAAAATAGGGACGTTTTTTGACACAACAGAAGCAGCCATTGTGCCACCAATGCAATCAACACCGCATAAAAGCTGCACCCAATCTACGCTAACCTAAGGAATAGAAAACATGAAAGGACGCAATATTCTAATAATGCTACTTATCGTTGTCCTGATCGCTGCACTGGGCGGATATCTGTATATCAACACCCAATCTAGTGACAGCGGCACATCTGAATCTACTGAAAATATATTAGTAGAAATAAATGGAGAGATGGTCACTGTCCCAGCAGAAAATGGCGGGGGCGGTGATGGAGCTGTACTGTCTGAAACAGCCACCCCATTGCCTCCAATGGTTGACGTTGTCGTATCAAACCAAAACCTTCCACGCGGCTATTACATCACCGAAGCAGATATAGACCCCAATGTACCATTTCCCAATGTCATCCTCGAATCACGCTTATCAGCTAACGTCAATTCTAATGTAGTGACTGACTTACGCGAAGTAGTGGGGAAATTTGTTCGCAGCGATATATCTCAAGGACAAACCTTCACCGCAGATATACTCGCCGATGATCCCCGCGTTGCTGGTACAGAAAAATTCGGCCCATCATCCCTCATTCCAGAAGGACAGGTGGCTGCTGCCTTACCATATAGTCGGTTAGCAAGTGTGGCGTATGGCATTAGCGAAGGGGATTACATTGATATTTTGCTCACCTTCAACTTCTATCAAATTGATGAGGAGTTCCAGACGTATTTGCAAAATGCGGCCGTTTTCTACTTAGAAGATACAACGGCAACAGAAGGGGATACGGTTGTAGCACGTCCAGATATAATGGTTGTTCCATCATACGGCCGTTTTGAACAGTTACCCACAGGTGATATAGCACACGTCTTTCCATCTGAATACCAACGCCCTGTCGTCGTTTCTATGATTTTGCAAAAGGCAAAAGTCATTCAAGTTGGCGATTGGATGCCAACCGAAGGAGTAAAAGTCCCTACCCCCACACCCGTACCCGTTGAGGGCGAACCTACAGCAACTCCAGCAGGCGCACAACAACCAACGCCAACCCCACCGCCTCCAGATGTCGTCTTGCTTGCTCTTTCCCCACAGCAACAACTATTGCTAAAATATGCAATTGAATCTGATGTTGATATCGATTACGCCCTGCGTCAACCAAATGATAGGCAACTTTATACGGTAGATGCGGTTGATTTAAATTATATATTGGATCGTTTTAATATTGAACCACAAACCTTCAACTATACAGTGGACAGTCCATACGGCACACCCGAACCTACCGCAGAATCTGGAGAATCTGGCGGCGGCGGCAGCGGATAGATGACGGGTAAGGATTCGAATTTATTTAATCTTAATAAATAAATTCATGGCTATACTGGCAAAGTCAGCCATCATTGGCTAAAACCTAGAAAATGTTAAAAAATAGTAACTTACGATAGACAAAACAAGCTATCCAAAAACAGGGAATTGAGTATGAAACTAAAATTGTTCATCCCCATTATTTTGATATTAATTATCGGTGCCATCGGTGTTGGGGTTGTTGTAATGGGACGATCTGGCACAGGTCCATTGGCCGATATGTTATCCAGCGACGACGGCAGCGGCGAGAGTGCGGATACAACGGCCGTTGAATCATTAGAACCAGGTCTACCACAACCTACAACGACCCCCGAATTACATTTAGTAAAAGTCGTTGTCGCCAAAATCGATCTGCCCGTTGGCGAAGAGCTACTCCCAGACCTGCTAGAAGTTGAGTTTCGTCCCGAGACAAACGTTGCTCTAATGGGACAATATACAGTCGGAGACCCAGAAGAGTTATATGGTCAATTCGCCCGTGTTCGCATCGCAAAAGGACAAGCAATACTAAAACCCATGATTGCCTTTCAGCCCGACGAAATTGCTGAATTCGGCTCTGACCTTTCGTTATACTTAAATCAAGGTACCGTCGCCATCGCCTTCCCCATCAATAAATTTTCTGGAGCAGCATATGCCTTGCGGCCGGGCGATTTAGTAGATGCATTGATGACGATGAAATTTGTTGACATAGACCCTGAATTCCATACCTCCTTACCAAATTTAATCAACCGTGTATTCAATCCAGACTTATTAGCGGGCAAGGTTTTTCTTTTTGATGACAGCGCAACGTATGGGCGGCTTGAATTTATCCCATTGATTGGGCAAACAGCTGCCATTATTCCCGCCAACCCGTTCAATATCTCTACTGAAGAAGGCACTGTTAATATACCACGACCAATATCCAGACGAGTAACACAACTTACCGTACAGCAAGCTGAAGTCGTTTGGGTTGGTAATTGGCACGGCCCCTTAAGCGAGCAAGGGACCGACGACGAACCCATCGCTATAGCTGAAGATGTGGGGGAAGGGTTTGCTATTGATCTCGGCAGCATTGGTGGTGATGGAGAAGATGCAGTTGAAGAGAGCGAAATCAAATCATCCGCTTACTCAGATGCAGAAGCGACTCCGTTACCTGTACGTTTTGATCAGACACCTGATATTGTCATTTTAAGCGTATTTCCACAAGATGCACTGATATTAAAGTGGGCGATGGATCGCGGGATTGATGTTGATTTAGTTCTACGAGCGCAGGGGGATGTCGCTATATTCGACACAACCAATGTCTCGCTGCCGCAGATTGTCGATTATAGCGGCTGGGTTTTATCACAAGATGAAAACAACTTGCTTGACGTTTCCCCTCATCCAGAAGATGTAGAACGTCCTGAATTAGCACCACTAAGTATTCCATAGGGATGATTCTATAGAGCATTGTATCAAAATCCCCAGCAATGCTGGGGATTTTTTTGTTATATGAAATGCCGGCTTGGACACTTGCGTCCACAGTACAAACGACAGGAGGTATATAGTGAAAGAAATGGAAGGCTATGATGCGTCAAAATACGAACGGCCGTCTGTCACCGTAGATGTCGTCATTTTTGCCTTGCACAAAGGGGATCTGCACGTGCTTCTCATCCAACGCAAAAGGCCGCCATATCAAGATATGTGGGCGATACCCGGCGGCTTTGTGCAAATGAACGAATCGTTAGAGATGTCAGCACGGCGAGAATTGATGGAAGAAACGGCCGTTGCCGATGTATATTTAGAGCAGCTTTACACCTTTGGCGCACCAAACCGCGATCCACGCACCCGCGTGATCACCATTGCCTACATCGCCCTCGTCCCTTTCAGCACCATCAATCCAAAAGCAGGGGATGATGCCGCAGAAACAGCATGGTTCCCGATGAACAAATTGCCAACAGTCGCCTTCGATCACGCTGAAATTCTTGGATATGCGTTCACACGCTTGCAATATAAATTGGAGTACACCACTGTCGGCTTTGAACTGCTCCCCGACCACTTCACCCTAACCGAATTACAACACGCATATGAGTCGATATTAGGCGAAAAATTAGATAAACGTAATTTTAGAAACAAAATTATGGCCGCAAAGATATTAAAAGAAAGCGGCAAAATGAAGCAAGAAGGCAAAGGGCGGCCAGCACGATTATATCATTATCGCAAAGATGCTGCAGCCGAAATTAAAACCCGTCGTTTATTCCCGTAAATGTTGCCAACATTGTGATATTGTTCTACCATTCTCGACTGATAGCGATTAGCCCTGCTGGCAATCTGCGAAGTTACTTAAAGTTGGAATTAACATAAAAAATAAACGATTCCCCCTGTTACATATGCACTAATTTTACAAACTAAATAAGAAAAGGGATGACCGTTTACAGTAAATAAAGGAAGGTAAAAAAATGGCTTTTAGTTATACAAATGCAAAAGAAAGAACATACTATTTACACCATAAAAACACACAGTTAAAAAACGGCCGTGCACAAACAATCTATTTCTTCGCCAGAGACATTCGTGAAAACGATGCCCTAGATGCAGTACCAGAAGGGTACGTTGTCAGCGAAACCAAAAATGGCCTGCCTGTTTTGAAAAAAGCAGTCTAAAGGTGTATACGAACAGAAAAGCCTCAGTGATGCGTCACTGGGGCTTTTCTGTTTAATTGTCCAACAATTGACAATTGACAATTTCTCCTCCTCCCCCCTTCCAATGAATATGCGTCGTCGAACATACACGATATTAATAGGGATTATTTTACTAACCCTGCCTTGTTACGGCATTGGCGTTTTTGCGCTGATGGTTGCACCAGAGAAGGGCAGCGATATGATGCCGCCAACATTACCCGCTGTCTTATCGCCAACAGCCACCATAAAAGGGGAAAACACAGCAACGGCCGTTCCCACCCTCACCTCCATCCCCACCATCACCAAAGGAGCCGCCACCGCCACCCTTATCTCCACGCCGCCCCAATTTTTGACATCCACACCAATCCCGCCCACATACACACCCATCCCCACAATGACCGCAACAGCGACAGAGACACCGACACCGACAAGTACGGCGACCGGGACAGTCACAATGACAAGCACCCCAACCCACACAGCCAC
>WFSA01000079.1 GCA_015486215.1 Anaerolineae bacterium
CCTCAAACGAGCCGCGCGTGCGCGTACTGCTAAAGAAGAACAACATCGCCAACGCTTTATCGCGCAAATACGGATGGGGCAAGCCCAACGCCCGCTTCATTTTTAGGTCATATGCCAGCTCTAAAACTGTTTCGACTTCTTCCTTTGAGAAGTCCAAGTCACTAATAAAATCACGTCCTCTTAAACCTGTTTGCATTTTGTTTCTCCTTATACGTTGTCCTAAAAAATTAGGGCAACTGCTTCAAATAGTTAATAATAATTTCCCCGAAAGATTGGAAATCTTCAACCTTTAAGCCATCAATATCGTACCAGCGCGGTTCGATCACTTCACCGTCATCTACACCCTCATCGTTGACCAACTCAAAAGTCACTGGTTTACACGCATAAATGAAACGGAAAGCGTGAAATGCTTCATCCAAAGGGTCATAATAGAAAAAATGTTCGCTAAAGTGGATAAGATGATCATTCATCTCCACCTCAATCCCCGTCTCTTCCCGCACTTCCCGCGTCACAGCCTCTGCCAACGATTCGCCCATCTCCACACCGCCGCCCGGCAACGCCAACAGCCCAACCGAGCGCGACTTCACCAACAAAATTTTGCCCTCATGCACAACAATGCCATACACAGACGGCCGAAATTCCAATTTCTCGCGCGGAATTTCTACGGTATTGCCAAAAATTGAATGGCATATAATCATGTTTGTCATAAGTCCATCAAATAGCTGACAATTAAATCGCCAGAAAATAAGAAATTATCGGGAGTCAACTCCTCAATATCATACCATCGAGGCTTTTCATTTTCCCCGTCTTCAACATCTCCATCGGCAGCCATATCAAAACTTAACGGTTTGCAAGCATAGAAAAATCTGAAAGCGTGGTACGCATTGCCAGATGGATCATAGTAGAAAAATGATTCGTCAGCGTGGAGTAAACGGCCGTCATCCACCTCGATCCCCGTCTCCTCCCGCAACTCCCGTTTTAACGCCTCGCCCATCGGTTCACCCAATTCAATGCCGCCGCCCGGCAACGCCAATAGACCCGTACTGCGTGATGTCAACAACAGTATTTTGTTCTCGTGAACGACAATCGCATACACGGCTGGTCTAAACCGCAATTTCTCACGAGGAATTTCTACGGCATTGCCAAAAATTGAATGGCATGTAATCAAGTCGGCCATAATTGGCTCCTCAATATGTCATTCCCGTAGAGGTCTAGATTCCCACCTACGCGGGAATGACAATTTTGAGACAATCTGTTTATTTGATCATCGCTGGAAGCAATGCGTAGAATTTTGTTGCCGCCACAACGTCAGCTAACGGTACATGCTCGTTTACTGCGTGAGCATAAATCTCGTTGCCAGGACCAAAGCCGATGCTGGGGATGCCCAGTTTGCCCGCCCAGTAATTACCATTGGTCGAGAAATCCCATTTACCTTGCCCGAACGGGTCTTCGCTGTTCCAGAGAGCTTTCATCGTTTCGATGCCCGCTTGCACGAAGGGATGGTCTTCGGGGTATGCCCATGAAGGGAAGTATTGCTCGTATTCGTAGACCGCGCCGGTGTGGCTGGGGTCGGTGTAGGTCAAGCCGTGCATCTCAAAATCTTCTTTCGTCTCTTCGGGGATGATGGCGTTGAGTTGCTCGCGCACACTCTCTTTTGTTTCGCCGAAAGTGATGCGGCGATCAATGAAGATGGTGCATTCGTCGGGGACGGCGTTATTGCTGGGGCTGACGCTGCTGATTTTGGTGACGGTGATGCGCCCTAAGCCCAAGAAGTCGTCGGGGGTGAAGGTCTCTTCCAATGTGGAGATCGCTTTCACGACGGGCATCATCTTGGTGACAGCATTGTCGCCCATGAAGTTGCTGGCGGCGTGTGCGCTTTTGCCTTTACAGGTCACTTCCAGTTCGTACCGCCCTTTATGACCGCGATACACTTTCATGTTGGTTGGTTCGCCGATGACGACGAAGTCGGGATGCACATTTTCCCAGTCGTGGAAGGCAGCACAGCCTACGCCGTCGCACCACTCTTCGATATTGCCCAAAACGTAGCAGGCGAAGCCGTCGAGGAGGCCAAGATCGCGTGCCATTGCCAAGCCGTACACCATGCCGGGCGTGCTGTTTTTCTCGTCCAGTGCGCCACGGGCGTACAACATGCCATCTTCCACTTTGCCTTCAAAGGGATCCCATTCCCATTGGGAGGGGTCGCCGATACCGACGGTATCAATGTGGGTGTCGTAGAGCAATACCTTATCGCCTGTGCCGATTTTGCCGACGATGGAGCCGTATTTGTCTACAAATACCTCGTCAAAACCGAGTTTGGTCATTTCTTCGCCGATGCGTTTACCGACGGCTTCGATGTCGCTGTCCATGCTGGGAATGGCGACGATTTCGCGGAAGAAAGAGAGGATGTCGCTTTCGGCGGCAGCCACTTTTTCGTTTAACTGTTGAATAATGTTGTCCATGATTCTCCTTGTTTTGTTATTGTCTAATGTAAGAGCATTTACATTAGAATTATTTAATGCTGATTTTCAGAAAAGATTTACATTAGAATTGTGTATTACACCAGAATTTGCAAAATATCTGGCGCGGAAAAGAGTAAATATCGCTCTTTGCCTGTAACTTCCTTAATGATATTCAGCTTTTCTAATCGCCATAATGTTTTTAAGGCGGTCTGATGCGTAATGTTTAGCTGTTGAGTCACATCTTTGGCTGATAATAGTGGTAATTCATACAAGAGATCGGCAATTGCTATCATTGATCCAGTTGCTTGATTTTGGCGCAAAATGCGTTGCCACTCTTTTTGTAAAATATGCAATTGCTTTGCACGGGATGTTGTATCATGCGCTTGATGAATCACGCCTTGCAGGAAAAAGAGTATCCACTCTTTCCATGCACCGCGCTGACTAACGGCCGTTAATAATTCATAATACCGCATACGATGCTCCTCAAAATATGCACTCAAATAGAGCAACGGCACAGGCAACAGCTTCCAATCAATGAGCAACAGCG
>WFSA01000080.1 GCA_015486215.1 Anaerolineae bacterium
AAGTAGCCCCCAAAAAGAATCGCCACCTGCGATTGAAACTTTTTCTACAAGTTGCCGATCATTTCGTCTAATTCGGTAGCCCCCAAAAAGAATCGCCACCTGCGATTGAAACATAAAATTCCGCTCAATTTATTGTAATCATGCTGTGTAGCCCCCAAAAAGAATCGCCACCTGCGATTGAAACATGATTAGCAGCTATTGGTCAGAGTTGTACGGTGAGTAGCCCCCAAAAAGAATCGCCACCTGCGATTGAAACGTGACTGCCATCCACAACGGAAATTGTCTGTCTGGTGTAGCCCCCAAAAAGAATCGCCACCTGCGATTGAAACTGCCTTTTCTTTTCCCGTCATGGTCTCGGTCAGAGTAGCCCCCAAAAAGAATCTCCAGGGTACTTTGGGGTAGGCCGATTATGGCACAGCATCTTTAAGAAAATATAAATCCCCCATGCTCACAAAAACAAACTATCTCGCCTATACCCAATGCCCCAAACGCCTCTGGCTGACAACGCACCAGCCCCATCCGCTCTGCGCCGCCTGCAAGCGGGGCAGGAAGTGGATGAAGCGGCACGGGGAATGTTTGCAAACGGCCGTTTAATCCTCCACCATCCCCATCCCCAAAAAATGGCAACGTTAACAGCCGAAGCCATCACCAACGGCGCGGAAACGCTGTTCCAAGCGACATTCGCCGCCCAAGATTTATTGGTAAAGGCCGACGTTCTCACCCAGACCGCGCAAGGGTGGCAAATCAAACTCTTTGAAAGCCGTACTGCCCGTCATCGCGCCATCGCTCAGCTACACGCTACTGGATGTGCAGAATGGGACGCGGCGCAGGTGGTGTGGGAAGAGATGATAGGGGAGGGGGAAACGGCCGTTTTGGAAACGGCCGTTAAACAGCAAATGGTAAAGCAACTCCTTGCCTACTGTCATCTGGACACGCTGGCGATGGTGGGGATTCATTATGTGTTACTGGGCTTGGCGACTGACAAGAAGACAGGCTGAGGGAGAAAAACGGCCGTTACTCCTCCGCAAACAAAGACACCAAGAATGCGTCTCTCTCTCGATACGGGGGGGGGAATTGGCTATATTCCCAACGACTTGATAGAATCAAAAATGCTGGTGTCGATCTGTCTATCAGCATGTTTACGCCATCCTGATTTTATCGCGCAATGTAAAATTTGCGTCAAGCCCGTGTTTTCGTATTGCACATCACCCATTTCATCTTCATGTCATCTGAGTTATTACAACAAGCATTAATCAAGATAAAAGCAGGGCAAAAAGAAGAAGCCCGTGATTTGTTGTTGCATCTTGTCGAAAAAAATCCCGAACATGAAATCGCATGGTTGTGGCTCAGTAAACTGGTTGACGAACCGATAGACCAAATTATTGCCCTCGAAAATGCCCTGAGCATTAACCCCGAACGACCAAAAATCCGTACCCGTCTCGAAAAGCTGAAAGAGAAATACCCAGATGCCCTCCAGCCAACATCTGCCGACTTGTTAACAGAAGCCATGCAAGTCGCCAAAATCGGGCGACGGCATCAAGCGCGGAAAATACTCTACGAACTGGTAGAAGCCGAGCCAACCAATGAAGAGGGATGGTTTCGCTTGAGCCAACTGGTCGATAATGTCGAAGAACAAATCATCGCTCTCGAAAACACCCTGCACCTGAATCCAAATCACAAGTTGGCCCGTACTCGTTTGACATATCTAGAAGTTGGTTATGAAGACTATCTGGCCTTGGGACGTGCCTACGAAGAAAAGGGTCAGATGAAAAAGGCTGTTAAAGCGTACAACCTGGCTGAACGACAATCTCCAATGGCGACAGATCGTTATATTGCCGAAAAACGACGGCGCATTATCGAAAAACAGGTCAAGTGGTTGCGAAAAGTGCGTATCATTGATCCAACAATGCAACTTGTCCGATTGGCAATCGGCCCATTCTTGCTGTTTGGGTTGTTCATAATTTTACAAAGCGGGCTAAATGCACAGTATTTGTCCCCGTTGGCGTGTCTGGGTGGATTGGCCGTTCTTTTGGGAGGAATGCTGGTGGCAACGGCGACCACACATCCCTATCATCCGTTGTGGCAACAATGGTTAGGTGTGAAAAAGTTACCAATGACGCATCGGATGATTGTGGCAGGGATTGGTTTTCTTATTTTTCTTACGCCCTTTGTGATATATATTTTACTGGCGTATAACCGTATGAAAGCGTTACCCAATGGGAGCGGCGCATGATCCCTCTGAACGACACTGAACAAAATCGTTACGGGGGCTTTCCCATCATGCTGGTGACACTGATCGTGATCAACACGGCCGTTTTCATCGTGGAATTAATCATAGGATATCGTGATCCAGAGGGACTTCGCACATTTTTAGATTTATACGGGAGCAATGCGTGGTTAATCGTGAATCGACAAGGGGGTGGGGGCATAACGGCCGTTACCAGTACCTTTTTGCATGGAGGGCCAAGCCATCTTATCGGCAATATGCTCTTTTTATGGGTGTACGGCCGACGGGTTGAGGATGTGTGTGGCCCGTGGCGATTTTTGCTATTTTATCTGCTGTGTGGCGTGATGGCTGATTTAGTCAGCACCGCTGTTCATGCTGGGGAATATGGTATTAGTATCGGAGCCAGCGGTGCGATAGCAGGCGTAATGGCAGCGTATCTGCTCTTGTTTCCCAAAGGGCGTATCCGCACCTTCATTTTGCTCGGCGTTGTGCCTATTTTTCCTAAAATCCGTGCCTATTGGCTCATTTTCTATTTTCTTCTTTTACAAATACCCCCAGCATTAGAAGTGTTGATGTTTGAAGCAGATTACCAGACTGGGTATTGGGCACATTTGGGCGGATTTATGGCGGGTGTGTTCATTTTCTTCTTTTTACGCCCAGAAGTCCTACACCGTTACATCAACAGAATTCCCATTTAACGAGCAATTTGTGTATCTTCTCAATAAATCGTGGACAAGACTTGACAAATTTCATCAGCACTTTATTTTACACGAGTACCATTAGGAAAATTTGTCAAGTCTCCCCAGAATGCTGAGAAGATACCATCCGTTGTAGTCACCCCGAAATATTGAGAAGTTACTCCATTTTTATTAAAAACTGTCAGGCAGTTGGTAGTTCGACAACATTATTTTGACAGATTCTTTGTTAGCCTATAGTCTCCCCAAAATTATCAATTGGACATTAGGGGGAACTGAAGTTATGAACCAATCAATCCAAGACAGGAACGGCAAACGGCCGTTTTACAAACCAAAGCTAAATCTCGGCGCACGCCTGACGTTAAGCATCGGCGGCATCATGCTGATCAGCAGCATGGCGATATTCACATGGTTATACCGTTTGCAAGAAGCACAAGCGATGCGCCAAGTCGAAACCGAAGCGGAGGCCATACTTTCTGAAATGATGGTCGTGCGTGACTGGGTGTCTGAGTATGGTGACGTGTGGACAACGGAACCCGGTATGCTGTACGTTGAAGGGCGTGATGGCTTTTACCGCAAATCACCAGGCATGGTCACCAAAGAAATCTCAACCATTGCCAACGCCCGCGAAAATTACCGCTTTCATCTCACCAGCTTAAACCTGACAAACGCAGATAATGCCCCCGACGATTTTGAGATGGCAGCTTTGAACGCCTTTGAGGAAAATCCCGCCACATTCACCGAAATTGAAGTAATTGACGGCCAACGGTATTTTCGGCAGATGATTCCTCTGTATGCCCAATCTAGCTGTCTGGAATGTCATCAAGGGTATCAAATTGGTGATGTGCGCGGCGGCATCAGCGTGTTGGTGCCGATGGCAGAGGTGGACGGTTCTTTAATGACGGGACGGCGGTTGTTGGTAGCAACGGCCGTTTTTATCACCTTGCTCATGATGGGAACACTCTACGGGCTGGTACGGCGCATGGTGGCACACCCCTTAACCCAGCTTCAGGATGCAGCATCGGCAATGGGAGAAGGCGACTTTCAAGCCGCCTGCAATCTGCACACGGGTGATGAATTGCAAGCGTTGGGTGAAACATTTAACCAGATGGCGGGCAACCTCAAAACCTATCAGGATTCATTGCACGGCCAAATTGATCAGCGCACGAACGAACTGGATGCGCTGTCAGCGATGGCCTTGACTATCAGCAGCGGTAATGATTTGGAAACCATTCTCAGTGAAGCGTTGGCGCAAGCATTGCAAGCGACAGTGATGAGTAATGGCATCATTCGCCTCAAAAATACAACAAACAGCACCCCCTCGCTTATCCATCATGGCCTGTCAGCGGTGATGGTGAAATGTGTAGACGCAGTGGCTGATAACGATCAATGTGTTCTTTGGAATGTGCAAGCTGGTCATCAACTTATCGATCTGACGACGGATTGGAATACATGCGGTGACTGTCTGGACGCTGCCTTACACCTGCACGAGTATCACAGCGCATTGATCGTGCCGTTACGGGCTGGCAACCGCATATTAGGGACGCTGACCCTGTTGCAAAAGGGGGAGACAGAAGTCTCTTCTGAACAGACTCAGTTCGTCGCCTGCATGGGCAATCAATTGGGGGTAGCTATCGAAAATGCCCGCTTCCAGACAAAGATGAAACGGTTGACTATTCTGGAAGAACGAGGGCGCATTGCCCGTGACTTGCATGACAGTTTAGCCCAAACGTTAAGTTGGCTGCATCTGAAGATGGATATATTGACCCAAACATTGGATAGCGGTGACATTCCCCAGATTCGGCAAGAAGCGGGCGATATGCAGCAAGTAGTCGGGCAGGCGTGCGTGGAAGTGCGCGAATCCATTGATGATTTACGCCATTCACACAGAATCGGCTTGGAAACAGCGATGGAGATAGAAGTTGAAGCGTTCATCCATGAGAACGAACAGACAATAGCACTGTCCATCGGTGAAGCGTGCCATCTTATGCCTGAAACAGAGGTGGAGGCGATACGAATCTTGCAAGAGGCGTTAACAAACATCCGCAAACATGCCAATGCCCAACATGTTGATGTGCGTGTGCAGCGTCAAAATGGCTCAGTGGAACTATCTATCCATGACGACGGGCAAGGGTTCGCTCCTTATGATTTACATGAGGGATCACATTATGGGCTGCAAATTATGCACGAGCGGGCGGTGCGGGGCGGCGGTACATTGCACGTCTATACGGCCCCCGATGCGGGTACACAGATTGTAGCTTCATTTCCAGCCGAAACGGATGTTTCGCAAACGGCCGTTTCGCAAACGGCCGTTTCCACCAACGGGCAACTCCCATGATCGCACCAATTCGCATCCTGCTCGCTGACGACCACCACCTCTTCCGCGCAGGGTTAGCCACCTTACTGGAGCGGGAAGACGACCTGACCATCGTTGCCCAGGCAGAGAATGGCGCAGAAGCCGTCACGCTGGCCGAGGAAACGCACCCCGATGTCGCCCTGCTCGATATCCAGATGCCGATCTGCAACGGGTTGGAAACGACCCGTCGCCTGCTGGTTCGTCAGCCAACGGTAAAAATCATCATGCTGACTATTTCAGATCGTGACGACGACCTCTTTACGTCCATTAAATCTGGCGCACAGGGATACCTGCTCAAGGGAAGCATTAGCGCAGCTGACTTGATAACGGCCGTTCGCCGCGTCGCCGCTGGAGAAGCGATCATCGCTCCCGCATTAGTACCGCGCCTGCTGACCGAATTTACAGCCCTTTCTCAACAGGCGGCCCAAACATCACCCGTCCCCGCCCTTGACAAATTGACCAGACGAGAGCGCGAAACATTAGAATTGGTGGCGCAAGGGCTAAAAAACCGCGAAATCGCCGCCCGCCTGTTTATTTCAGAAAATACGGTACGCACCTATCTGCGAAACATTTTAGACAAGCTTCACGTTCGAAATCGCCTGCAAGCGGCCGCTTTCCTTAAATAAAGGCAGATTGCCAGCACGCTCGCCCATCTGGACTAATCCGCCCCCCTCCTTTTCCTGTCCAAATTAAACAAATCGACCAATAAAATCATCCACTCAGAGGATACACGCCCGCATCAGACCTCCTATAATGGTAGCTTGGTAGTATCTTCTCAAAATTACGGGGAGACCTGACAGGTTTTTCCATGATACTCGTGTAAAACGAGAGGTGTTGGTGAAACCTGTCAGGTCTTTTCCACGACTTATTGAGAAGATACGCTTGGTAAAATAGTTGCCGTTTTGAAGAAAGTGGTGACTCAGATTATTCGGTTTAATTCACAAGGAGAAATGAAAATATGAACAAGAGATGGAGTTTGATACTGATCTCCCTGTTGCTGGCACTATTGCTGGCAGCTTGCGGCTCAGATACGGCAGAAGAAGCGACCCCCGTCAAGGAAGAAGTCGTCGTCCCGGTTGAAGAAGCAGCCGAGAGTGAAATTGTGTATGAGGCAAAAATGTTGGCATCGTTCAAGCCGTTGCCTGCCTCTGTTCCGCACGAAGGGTACGAGTTAAGCGATGAGTTAGTTGATTTGGGGCGTATGTTATATTACGAAGACCGCCTTTCCATCAGTCAAGAGATGAGTTGTAACTCTTGCCATCCACTCGATGCGTATGGTGTGGACGGGGTGCAATTCTCACCTGGACATGATGGTAACCCCGTTGGCCGTAACTCCCCTACCGTCTACAACGCTGCCTTGCACTTGTCACAATTCTGGGACGGCCGTGCAGCCGATGTGGAGGAGCAGGCCAAAGGGCCTATCCTTGCTGGCGGCGAGATGGGAATGCCCAATCCAGAGTACGTCCTTCGCGTTCTCGATAGCATTCCTGGCTATTTGCCACTATTTGAAGCGGCCTTCCCCGATGATGATGATCCGCTCAATTATGAGAACGTCGGTACTGCGATTGGCGCTTTTGAGCGCAAATTGATGACTCCAGGCGCCTTTGACGATCTGCTCAATGGCGATGACAGCGCATTGACTGACCAAGAAAAACATGGCCTGGCTCTGTTTGTCAACACGGGTTGCACTACCTGCCATTATGGAACGGCCGTTGGCGGTGAAAGATACGCCGTCATGGGACAAGTAAAACCGTACCCAGGATTGACCGATGAAGGGCGCGTGGCTGTCACTGGTAGCAGCGTAGATAAATACGCCTTCAAGGTTCCCAGTCTGCTCAACATCAGCGAGACATCTCCCTATCTGCATGATGGCAGCATCACCGATCTTAATGAATTGGTATCCATCATGGCCGAGTATCAACTTGCCAAAGAGTTGACAACCGACGAAGTGACGGACATTGTTGCCTTCTTGAATGTACTGACTGGTGAAATTCCGACTGAGTATATTGCTGTGCCCGAATTTCCCGAGAGTGGTGCGGATACCCCCGCCCCGTACTCATACGAAGAGAGCAGCGAGGATGCCCCAGCCGCAGAGGAAGTCACGGCTGACATCACGCCCGCAATGCTGTCCGTTTTTGGTGTGTTGCCAGAATCAGTCCCCGCAGATGGGTATGAGTTGAGTGATGAGTTGGTTGATCTGGGCCGCATCTTGTATTATGAAAATCGTCTCTCCATCAGCCAGGAGATGAGTTGCAACTCTTGCCATCCGCTTGACAATTATGGCGTGGACAGCCTGCAATTCTCGCCCGGACACGACGGCAATCCCGTCGGGCGCAACTCTCCCACCGTGTATAACGCAGCTTTGCACTTGTCACAATTCTGGGATGGTCGGGCAGCCGATGTGGAGGAGCAGGCCAAAGGGCCTATCCTTGCTGGCGGCGAGATGGGGATGCCCAATTCAGAATATGTCCTCCTTGTCCTTAACAGTATTCCCGACTATCTGCCGCTGTTTGAATCTGCCTTCCCCAATGACAGTGATCCGCTCAATTACGATAATGTCGGCACGGCGATTGGCGCGTTTGAACGTCAACTGATGACCCCTAGCGCATTTGACACCTACCTTGATGGCGATGAGGATGCGCTGACAGATCGGGAGAAAGACGGACTGCTCCTCTTCATCCAAACGGGGTGTACAACTTGTCATTATGGAACGGCCGTTGGCGGCGAGCGTTACGCAGTCATGGGCGATGCGAAACCATATCCTGGCATAACCGATGAAGGGCGCATTGCGGTTACTGGAAGCGGCGTGGATGAGTTTGCTTTCAAAGTTCCAAGCCTGCGTAACATTGCTGACACGGCTCCATACCTGCATGATGGCAGCATCACCAGTCTGGAAGAGATGGTGGCGTTGATGGCGGAATATCAGCTTGATACAATGTTATCGGCGATGGAAGTAGATGATATTGTCGTCTTCTTGAATGCGCTTACGGGCGAAGTGGACATGGATTATATTGCAATACCTGAATTCCCGGAGAGTGGCGCGGATACGCCTGCCCCCTATTCGTATGAGGAGACGAGTTCTGGTTAAACGGCCGTTATGTCAATACATCCTCGACCACGATTTGCATTTCCTTTTCTCCCTATTCAATTTTTAAGGTGCGAAATATAGGCTTAGGGAAAACTCGTAAATAACTGTAGCCAAGGTGACAGGCACTTGCCAAGTGCCTGTCACCTGAAAGTCCAAAGTTAAAAACGAACCTTCCCTTAGGAATGAGACTTTATTAACTTACCCGTTTCACCTTTTTATCTGAGTTTGTTTACACCAAATAATTCACCGTTTTGCACATGCTGTACCTCACAATACAATCGGGAAGAAGACGAACAAAGACCATCTATTTTGTAATGCGGAGAATAAGT
>WFSA01000081.1 GCA_015486215.1 Anaerolineae bacterium
AAGTTATACTAGTACACACTGGCGGAAGTCCTTGTATCTTATTTGTTGCGGGAATCGGAATTCCCGCAACGCTCCACCAGATAGGTATCGGGAATTCCGATTCCCGATACAGGCGGCATATATCATCTAAGAACTTAGGCCAAGTTATACTAGTACACACTGGCGGAAGTCCTTGTATCTTATTTGTTGCGGGAATCGGAATTCCCGCAACGCTCCACCAGATAGGTATCGGGAATTCCGATTCCCGATACAGGCGGCGTAAAAACATTCAATCTGCGCTAATCTGCGGACAATTTCTTGGGTACTAAAAACCTTGAAAATCTGCGTCCTATTCCCCCTTTTTCCTCAAACGCCGTCCGCGCTTCATTATTTTCTGCAAAAATGCGGCAAACGGCTCTAATGGGGGATCGTCCACGAGCGGGAAAGTGTTCATACCGCTCCTTTTCAACACGCCATTGGCCGCCTCAATCCCCGTCACGACGGCACGCTCCATAAAAAATGAGGGTGACGGGTGATACACCCAATCGCCGCAACAGTAAAGATTGTCCCACGCCGTTTCGATGCCCAAATGCTCATCCGCCGCGCCAACGCCGAAGAGGGTGTGGGGGACGGGGTTGCGCTGTAGCTGTTTATGGATGATGTGACCGCGCATTTCGGGGAAGGCGGTGTGGATGTCCCCAATCGCTTGGGCTAGAATTTGCAAATCAGATTGTGCCAGCAAGGATGGCGGCCCATAAATATGAACTTCTATCGCGCTGCCGCCCGTCTCGTTATGCCATTGGCGGTATTGGTCTTGCAATTGATGCAGCCAAAAGAAATTATCTATGATGAATGCACCGCTAAACATGCCGCCTTCGGCCGTTGATGATCGGTTTGGAGTGCAGTCGAACCATAGACGGACAACGGCCGTATCCCGACTTTCAGGCCAGTACAACCCATTTCCCCCCTTCAATTTGCTGTTCTGGATGATTTTGGCCGCATTGGCAGAATCTGTCGCTAAAATGAGATGCTCGGCGGTGAGAGATTGCCCGTCAACGGTGTGAACTGTCCAGCCGTTGGCAACAGGGGTGATGCGGGTAACGGCCGTTGCCAACCGTATTTCCCCGCCTAAATTTTCCATTTTGTGGAGCAGCGGCTCCACTAAAGTTGTGCCGCAGTCGGCGGGCAGATAAGAAAATCCCCACGAATCCCGTCGCAATAAAGTGTAGTAGCGCAAAAAGGCGATGAATCCAGACAGCGGCACTTCGTCAGGCTGGGCGGATAAGCCGTTGCGGGCGAGACCGATACAAAAATCACGGATCGGCTGCGACCACCCCTTCATAAAATCGCTTAGATACAGTCCCTCCATCGGCTGCTGCTCGGCTAACGGATCGATGCCGACAGCTAAAATCAAGCTGTACCAAACCATTGGCAAACTGAGCCATGATCGCAGCCCCAAAATGCGTAAAAAGCGCGGGCGGGTGAATAGTCCTAGATAATGTAAGGGGGCGGGGAACCAACTGCGGCGTAATGCGCTGCCGATGTCGGCACGTTTAACGTTGCCGTCTCGTTTATAAAACCATGTCTCTTCTTGGGCGGGGACGAAGGCGGGGCGCAGGCGGTGACGAGAGAGCAACGCTTGCAAATTGCGATAAGGCGACCATACGCCGTGTACGCCATGTTCCATGCGGAAGTGACGGCCGTCTACCTCCACCATCTCGCCGCCAGCGGCACGCCCCCCCGCATAGTTTGGGTCCGCTTCTAAAATAAGGGGGGATAAGCCGCGTTCGGCAAGGTGCAAAGCGGCCGTTATGCCCGCCAGTCCGCCGCCGATGATAATGGTTGACATAGTGGGGAAAGGGGACGCAGATTTTCAGGGTTTATAGGATGAACGCAGATAGAAACAAAAGAAATCTGTGTTCATCCTGATAATCCTGCTGATCTGCGTCCCATTCTCAATGCCGAAATGATGAACGATGGCTCAATACTCATCGTCATCGGGGAGGGCGGGCTGATCCATGCCGATCAATTCGCCGTGATAGTTGATGCGGACACGGAAACCCATCATGCCCAGCATGTCACGGGCTTGGGGGGGGATGCCTTGCTTTAGCATTTGGTCGGTGTTGGCATCATCAAGAGAGGCGGAGATGGCCGCTTTTGTAAAGAGATCATCTTTGCCCATCATGTCCATCATCTGTTTGGCTGCGAGGTCTTCGTTTCCTTCTAATTGTTTCAGAAAGAAATCTAATACTTGTCGGTCTAACTCTTCGGCATCAATGTGACGGCGAAACCCGTTATCATCAACGACATAATGAGCTGTCTGGCCGATAAATGCCGTTTCGGCCACGTTACCATCTTCATCATAAACTAATCCACTAAATAGTGCGCGTACGCTCATAGAAATACCTATTCATTGTCAATTGTCAATTGTCAATTCCACATTGTTCTTTGTTAATTGTTAATTGTTAATTGCTAATTGTCAATATATTGGGGGGAAAAACGGCCGTTTTCTAAATAATCACCCTCCATTCGTGCAGTGAAACGCGCCTGTGCTATAATGCCCCGCGAATAAATTTTTGATATAGCATAAGGAAGGGAATATATTGTTTAGACCATTAGACTGGTTTCTCGGTCTTTTTTCATTAGATATTGGCATTGATTTAGGCACAGCGAACACGCTTGTCTACATTCGTGACAAGGGTATTGTCATCAATGAGCCGTCATGGGTCGCTATTGAAAAGCGGACAGGACGGCCGTTAGCCATCGGAGCCGAAGCTCGCGAGATGGTTGGCCGCACCCCCACGGATATTTCTGTTATACGGCCGTTGCGTGACGGTGTTATCTCTGAATTCGAGATCACCGAAGCAATGTTAGACCATTTCATCAAAAAAGCGCATGAACAGATGATCGTTCCTTTTCCACGTCCCCGCGTCGTCGTTGGCATTCCCAGCGGTGTGACCGAAGTCGAGAAGCGGGCTGTATACGACGCGACCATCTCCGCTGGCGCACGGGAAGCGCACCTTATTGAAGAGCCGATGGCGGCTGCGATTGGGGCTGGATTGCCGATTATCGAACTGCGCGGCAGCATGATCGTAGATATTGGCGGCGGCACGACAGAAGTCGCCGTTTTTGCCATGCGCGGTATCGTCGTCAAACGATCTATTCGTGTAGCGGGCGACGAAATGGATGAGGACATCATCCAATACGCTCGCAGTAAATATAACCTTCTCATTGGCGAACGGATGGCTGAACGGGCTAAAATTGGTATCGGCTCTGCCCATCCCTTAGCCGAAGAGCAAACGATGACTTTGCGTGGACGCAATCTCATCAACGGGCTGCCGCAAGCGGTTGAGATCAGCAGTATTGAATTGCGCGAAGCGATGGCACCATCCATCAATATCATCGTGGACACGGTGCGCGATACGCTTGACGAAACACCGCCAGAACTGATTGCTGACCTGATGGAAAGCGGCATCTGCTTGGCTGGCGGCGGCGGACAGATTCGTGGATTGGCCGAGCGATTAGAAGATTTAATCAAAATCCGCGTCTGGGTGGCCGAAGATACGATGACTTGTGTGGCACGAGGCGCGGGGCATGTGTTAGAAGATTTGGACAATTACAAGCGTGTGCTGGCAAGCCTTGATCGGGGCAGCACAAGATAGTAATAATGAATAATGAAGTTTTAATAATGAATTCTGAATGGATATGTTATTCATTATTCCTAATCCGTAATGAATCCTGATGATCTGCAAAAAAACATTAAGTGGGGAACGATTGTCGTTCTGGCTGTTATTGCGATACTGTTTTCTGTGCTTGATCGCAGTAATAATCTTGGTCGTTTTTTTGATTTTGTACGCAACCCGCTAACGGCCGTTTCCTCCATCACCACATCCAGCATAGACCCCGTTGCCGACATCGCCAACGCTCCCCTCACCCTTTCCTCCGCCCGCGCAGAAATTGAAGAATTACAAGCGCGGGTAGACACACTTGAGCGCGAAAATGAAGAGCTGCACGAGATAGAAAGCGCGTTCAATCTTCTGCAAAGTTTGTTTAACCGTGCCAGCCAAGCCCCTAATATCGAACGTGTGATGGCAAATGTCATCGGGCGCGATCCGAGCGCGGTGGTGCAAAGTATTATTATTGATCGCGGCAAGGGGGACGAGGTGCAGGTTGGGATGCCTGTCGAGGCGGCACGCGGGTTGGTTGGGCAGATGTTTCGCACCACCAACGATGCCGGGCAAATCGTTCTTATCAGCGACACCGCCAGCTCCATCCCTGTCCGTTTGGGTAGCTCACGGGCGACGGGACTTTTGCGCGGCGGTGGGCAGGGCGTGCCGATGATCGTCGATTGGATCGATCTTAAATATAGGCTGGAAGTTGGCGAAGTGGTGTTGACTTCTGGCTTAGGCGGCAAATTTCCCGAAGATATTGTTGTTGGACGGGTATCGGAAGTAGATCGTAATGAGGCGAAACTTTTTCAACGTGCTTTTGTACAGCCTGCGGTCGATTTTTCGGCGTTGGAGATGGTTTTCGTCATTATCAATTTTGAATCGGTGGATAGTGACATCTTTACCGATCCATCCGTAAGGTAATATGGGATCGACTGTTTATCTTGGCTTGCCGTTGATGGCGATTTTGGCGTTGTTGCAAACGGCCGTCTTTCCCCGTTTTCCCATTCTCAATATCATGCCTCAGCTTATTTTGCTGGCCGCTCTCGCATGGGGGCTGTTGCGCGGGGTGACAGAAGGGGTCGTCTGGGCGTTCATCGGCGGCTTCATGCTGGATATGTTCACCATCGCGCCGATGGGATTGAGTGCAGTTTCTTATATGACGGCCGTTTTTACCGTTGTTTTTTTACAAGAGAGCCTTCCCTCCAGCCGCTTCTTCGCCCCGCTCATTATGGCAGGAATCGGCACCATCATTGTCGCCCTCACCTATCAAATCACGGCACGTTTGCTCGGTTACCCACTTATTTTGCAAACATTTATCCATCTTCCCCAAACGATTTTAATAAATATGATACTCATGCTGCCGATATATTGGTCTATGTCCAGCCTCTATAATCGCCTGCGCCCCCGTCGGGTGCATCTATAAAGATAGAGGCAAGAGATAGAGATGCAGATTTTCTATCTCTTGCCTCTATTCCGCTCATTATGTCACGTATAGGCTGGGAACATATTGATGATACCGAAACGATGCAGGCTGATGTCGGCTTGACCGCCCGCATCTATTTTTTGCGTATCTTCATGCTCGCCATTTTTTTGTTGTTGCTATACCGCATCTGGTGGGTGCAGAATAATCGCGGCAGCGAGTTCCAGCTTTTGGCAAATGATAATCGGCTGGCGCGGTTGACGGAGGATGCGCCGCGCGGAGTTATCTTTGATCGGTATGGGCATCTGATGGCGATGAACCAGCCGACGTTCAACGTCACCATCACCCCTATTTTTTTGCCGAGAGATGAAGGGGCGCGAACGGCCGTTTTTGAGCGTTTATCCATCCTGACAGGCGTACCCGTCACCAACACCGTGAAACAGGCAACCCTCATTGCCGAGGCCGATCCCATGACTGTGGGGTTATACAGCAGCATCGCCCGCATTTACGGCGAATCCCCCCGTGAGACGCTTGACGAGGCCGGCATCGTCCCCCGTCTGCCCGACAGCATCCTGAAAATCGTGGCCGAACACAGTTTTGCCCAATTCGTTCCCGCCGTCATCACCACAGGCATCCCCATCACGCTCGCATACCGCATTGAGCAAGAGAGCATCTTTCTGCCTGGCGTGCGCGTTCTCGAAGAGCCGCGCCGCTTTTATCCTGATGGTGAATACACCTCCCACCTTGTTGGCTTTATGGGGCCTATCCCCAACGAAAATTGGATCAGCCAACTTGGATACGAACGGGATGATCGCGTCGGCTGGGCTGGGCTGGAAGCATCAATGGAGATTGAATTAGCGGGGCGAAAAGGAGAGCGGCAGATTGAAAAGGATTGGACAGGGCGCGAACTGAACCAAATTGGGGTGACGACTGATCCAGAGGCTGGCTTGAGCCTGCATTTGACCATTGATATGGAATTGCAGCAGATGGCTGATGACATTCTTGCCAGCTATATGGCGACCAACAGCCATACCGAACGCGTGGATAATATCACTGGCGAGCGCACTTTTCCTGAAATTGAACAAGCGGCCGTTGTTGTTATGAATCCACAAACGGGCGAGATATTGGCGATGGTCAGCTACCCTCGTTTTGACAATAACCGTTTTGCCACCGAAGTGCCCGTTGATTACTATCTTGGATTGGAACGAAACGAATATAAACCGTTGGTCAATCACGCTGTCAGCGGCACATATCCCCCTGGCTCAACCTTCAAATTAGTCCCTTTAGCGGGCGCATTGCAAGAAAATCTCGTCTCTCCCAAACGGCGGTTGAACGCGCCTGGTGTGATTGAAATTGCCAATAAATTTGCGCCCAACGATCCCGGCCGCGCCCAATCTTTTGTCTGTTGGTTGCGGACGGGGCATGGGACGGTGGATGCGTATACGGGGTTAGCCAACTCCTGCGATATTTATTTTTACAAAATCAGCGGCGGTTTTGATCAGGATGGCGAATATGTTGAAGGGTTAGGGGTCGAAGGGATCGCCCGTTATGGGGAGCAGTTTGGGTTTGGACGTGTGCAGGGGATTGAGTTGCCTTTGGAGGCGAAGGGAAACCTTCCTCCCAACCGCAATTGGAAGGCGCAAACATACGGTGAGCCGTGGTCAACGGGTGATGATTATAATTTAGGTATCGGACAGGGGTTTGTGACGGCAACGCCGATGCAAGTGGCACAGATGGCGGCCGTTATCGCCAATGGTGGCTTCCTCTATCGTCCGTCCATTGTCCATCATATGACGGATGAAGATGGCAATGTGGTCAAAACGGATGAGAATGGCAATATCATTGCTAGAGCGCATTTGGGATTGGATGGAGAGTTGATTGTGACTGATGCGGACGGCGAAATTTTGGAAGGAACGGCCGTTCGCTTTGAATTTGATGAAGAGGGCAACTATCTTTTTCAGCCCGAAGTTGTGGACGCGCTGGATGTTGATTCCCAATACATCCAAGTTGTCGCCGACGGGATGAAATTAGTCAATACGTATGTCAGTCGGGATGAGTTTTACACTGGGGCGACCTATGTCAATTGGTTGGATAAATTCGGAATAACGACGGCCGGTAAGACGGGAACGGCCGAATACTGTGATAATATTGCCATTGATCGCGGCTGGTGTCGTTTTGAAGATATTCAACAGGCGAAAGTGCTGCCTACTCATGCGTGGTATGTCGGCTACGCGCCCGTAGAGGATCCTGAAATTGTCGTCTCTGTATTCATATTCAATGGTGGTGAAGGGTCACGCTGGTCTGCTCCTGTCGCCTGCCACGTGATGGCATCCTACTTCAAAATAGGGCAATATGCTGAGGGATTAACGCGGGAGGAGTGGCAGGAAGCGATCAAACCAGCTAATCGTGCCTGTAATTCTGCGCTCGGTGTAAATCCTGTATTCGAGCCGTCACCAGAAGAAGAGTAGGACAAGTTTGCAAACTTGTCCTACGGCACTGCCATCGCGCATCTGAATCCGATTTGCGCCCGGGCAACGGCCGTTATCCTTGAATCGCGTGCGTAAACTGATGAATCCTCTGTCTTGCTGAGCCACGCGCCGCCGCGTAACACTTTGCTCGTTCCTTCTAATGGCCCCAACGGGCTTAACTCGCCAGATTCGGCGTAATAGCGGCGGTCATACCAATCGTTGACCCACTCCATCACATTGCCAGCCATATCGTACGCACCGATGGGAGAACGGCCGTCAGCATAACTACCGACTGGTGCGGTATCTAAATGCCCGTCGTCTACACTGCTGTCACGGCCGTCGAGCGGGCATTTTTTGTCGCAGAAATTCAAGCGTGTGCCATCAAACACATCTCCCCACGGATAGCGCGTTTTTACCCCTTCAGCGGGATCAAAACTAGCCGCCATTTCCCACTCCGCCTCTGAAGGCAGTCGTGCCCCGCGCCATTTGCAAAACGTATCGGCATCATTCCATGTCACAAATGCAACTGGGTATTCGTCATATCTAGGGTCGCCATAATACGCATCGTGATAAGATGCGCCCTGCTGATATGCGGGTGCTTGGCACTCTCCCGCCTTCACACAAAGGGCATATTGTCCATTGGTGACCTCTGTTTCATCGATGTAGAAGGCGTTCATTTCTAACAGATGGGCTGGCTTTTCGTCCCGCAAACCGTCATCGTATCCCATCAAGAAGGTGGCGGCGGGCATATAGAGTAGCCGCGCCCCGCTCTCGCTGATGAACGGTTTGGGGG
>WFSA01000082.1 GCA_015486215.1 Anaerolineae bacterium
ACACCCCAATCAAAAAATCCGCAGATTTCGCCGATTCGCGCAGATTATGTTGAAGAAAATCTGCGTTAATCGGCGTAATCTGCGGATCTGTTACTCACAAACGGCCGTTCCCCCCCCAAATCCAATCCCTCCAAAACCCACAGGGCAATCTTAGATTCCCCTCCCCCAATCAAAAATCGACATGGTTCATTTTACGCAAGATGATCTTTACACTTTGGCGGGCACAAGGCCACGCCCCTTTATGGTCACCCAATCACAAAACAACTGCAAAGATGATTCACCCTAATTTGAACCATGCCGAAAATTGAGTTGATCTTGTTTTGAAATTGGACACTGATTTCACCGATTTCATCTTTTTATCTGTATTCATCTGCATAATCAGTGTCCAATTTTTGGCGTTGCCTCTCACCTATATCCTGATATAATTTATCCGACTTGTATGATTTGTACTATTTATCGGATGATTAAATGAAATTAGATTCAGATTTTATCGCTTATATCATTGAAAATCAGGTGCAGCCACACGAAAAATTGCCCTCTCTTCAGCATATCAGCAAAGAACTTGGCATCAGCATTGGAAAATTACGCGAGCAATTAGAAGTTGCCCGCACGTTGGGCATCGTTTCTGTGCGCCCGCGACGCGGCACTATTCGCCTGCCGTATGATTTTTCTCCCGCTGTGCGAGCCTCTCTCGCTGTCGGTTTGGAAAGTGGCAGCGCGACCTTCAACCAGTTCAGCCAATTGCGCCAAGCGATTGAAGCCCAATTCTGGAATGATGCGGCGGCATTATTGACAGATGCGGATAAAACTGAGTTGCAAGAGATTGTGGATAAAGCGTGGAACCGTCTTAATGGCACACCGCGCCACGCACCGATGAAAGAGCATCGTCAATTTCATATGAAAATCTTCTGCCGTCTTGATAACCCGTTTGTGCAAGGATTGCTCAAGGTGTATTGGGAGGCGTATGCAGATAGCCAAATCACACGTTTAATGGGATTCGATTATTGGGTGGCGGTGTGGAAATACCACAAACAAATCATTGATGCACTGCAATCTAACCGTCTGACTGATGGGGGCGAGCTGCTCATCCAACATTTCGATCTTTTGCCAGAAGATTTGGCATAAACTTTAAAGGGAGATGGTTCGCTAGCTGTCTCGCCTCATCATTAGGAGAAAGATTTATGAGCGACAAATATATAGTAAAAGAGCTGGATTCTGTCGTTATCCGTTTTGCTGGAGATTCTGGCGATGGGATGCAGTTGACAGGGACACAATTTACAAACACAACGGCCGTTTTCGGCAACGACATCAGCACCATGCCCGATTTCCCATCCGAAATACGCGCCCCAGCAGGCACATTGGCTGGTGTCAGCGGCTTTCAGGTCAATATCGGGTCAACCGATATTTTGACACCCGGCGACGAACCGCTCGTCTTAGTGGCAATGAACCCCGCCGCCTTAAAAGCGAGCATCAAAGATTTACAGTCTGGCGGCATTATTATCGCCAATACAGACGCTTTCACCGCTTCCAATCTTAAAAAAGCAGAGTATGAAAGCAATCCATTAACCGATCACTCCCTTGATGGGTACGAACTACATGGCATTCCATTGACAACGATGAACCGCGAAGCCCTCAAAGATATTAAGGGGTTGAGCGGAAAAGATAAAGATCGCTGCCAAAACTTCTTCGCTTTAGGCATGACTTTCTGGCTTTTTGACCGCGAATTAGACACATCTACCGAATGGTTGCAAGTCAAATTTGCCAAAAAACCGATCCTTGCCGAAGCAAATATCAAAGCGATGCAGACTGGTTACTTCTTTGGCGAGACGACAGAAGCGTTCCGCCATCGGTATCGCGTTCGCAAAGCGACATTGGAGTCTGGCACATACCGTAAAATCACAGGCAACGAAGCGACGGCGATTGGTCTAGTTACGGCCGCTGAAAAGATGGGTAAAACACTCTTCTATGGCACGTACCCCATCACCCCCGCCACCGATATTTTGCATAATTTGGCTAAATTGCGTCATTTTGGCGTGCGGACGTACCAAGCTGAAGATGAAATCGCGGCGATGGGTTCTGTCGTCGGCGCAGCTTTTGGCGGCGCGTTTGCGGTCACTGGCACAAGCGGCCCTGGCATTGCGCTCAAAAGTGAAGCGATGAATTTGGGTTTGATGTTGGAATTACCGATGGTGATCGTCGATGTTCAACGCGGCGGCCCCAGCACAGGTCTGCCCACCAAAGTGGAACAATCTGATTTATTACAAGTGATGTACGGCCGTAATGGAGACAGCCCCATGCCCATCATCGCTCCCACGACACCATCCGATTGTTTTAACGCCGCTATCGAAGCGGCGCGGATGGCGATACGCGCCACAACACCAGTCATCATTTTATCCGATGGCTTCTTAGGCAACAGTTCCGAACCGTGGCTACTGCCCGATCCAGACAGTATCCCCCCCATCCCCGTCACCCATGCGACTGAGCCAAATGGTGAAGATGGCACGTTCCTGCCCTATAAACGGGATGAGAATGGCGCACGGCCGTGGGCTGTTCCCGGCACAAAAGGGTTAGAACATCGTCTTGGCGGCTTAGACAAATCACCAGAAACAGGCAATGTCTCTTATGTACCCGAAGATCACGCCCAGATGACGGCCGAACGCTTAGGAAAAATCGCCAAATTAGTAGACATCATCCCTGACCAAGAGGTATACGGTGAAGAGGATGGCGACTTATTAGTCATCAGTTGGGGCGGCACTTACGGCGCAGTCCGTTCGGCAGTACGGGACGAAATCGAAAAAGGACGTTCTGTCTCCCATGCTCATATACGCTATCTCAATCCATTCCCCGCTAATTTGGAAGAGGTAATGAATAAGTATAAGAAGATCATGGTTAGTGAATTAAATAATGGGCAGTTAGCCTTTATTTTGCGCGGCACCTATGGGATTGAAGTGGAGTCATATGGCAAAGTGGAAGGGCAACCATTCAAAATCAGCGAGATCGCGGAACATATCGAGGAGGCGTTGAAGTAGGTCATTTTTGTCAAGTTGACTTACAGGAGAGTATTATGAGTATAAAAAACATTCCATTAAAATTAACTGCTAAAAGTTTAAGATCAGACCAGACGGTGCGCTGGTGTCCCGGTTGCGGCGACTACGCTATTTTGTCGCAAGTTCAACGAGTCATGCCCAAATTGGGGCTACCCAAAGAGGATTTTGTTGTTATTTCTGGCATTGGTTGCTCCAGCCGTTTTCCATATTACATGGACACGTATGGGATTCATTCCATTCACGGCCGTGCGCCCACATTGGCGACAGGCTTGGCGATCAGCAATCCAGACTTGAGCGTCTGGGTCATCACAGGGGATGGGGACGCGCTTTCTATCGGCGGCAACCATTTCATCCACACCATTCGGCGCAACATTGATTTGAACATTATTTTGTTCAACAATCGTGTGTACGGCTTGACCAAAGGACAGTACTCGCCCACATCACGGCAAGGGCATCGCAGTAAATCCTCACCGATGGGGTCAATCGAACAGCCGATCAACCCGATTGCGCTGGCATTAGCGGCCAATGCGACCTTCATCGCCCGCACATTAGATTCACACACAAAACATATGGGCGGCGTGTTTGAAGAGGCGGCCAAGCACAAAGGCACATCACTGGTAGAAGTTTATCAGAAATGTATTATCTTTAATGCCAACGAGTGGGGCGACTTGCAAGACAGCCACAAGCGTGACGACCATATCATCTATCTCGAAGATGGGCAGCCGATGGTATTTGGCAAAAATATGGACAAAGGCATTCGAATGAATGCACAGTACGAATTGGAAGTGGTGGAATTAGGCGACGAATTCACAGAAGCAGATTTGCTGGTGCATAATGTAAAATCAAAAGCATTGGCATTGATGTTAAGCAGCATGGAATGGCCTAACTTCCCAGCCGCCCTAGGCGTAATTCACAGCCGCGAAGCACAAACGTATACAGAAGGGCTGGAATTACAAATTGCAGACGCGCAAGCACGAAAAGGTGTCGGCAACTTGCAAAGCCTGTATGCGGATGCGGATACTTGGGAGATTTAGTGCGCCCGTAGCAAGTTTGCAAGTGAGCAAGTTTGCAAGCGGCAAGTTTGCATACATGCCGCTTGCAAACTTGCATACATGCCACTTGTGCTACCCGCTTCTTTTTCTCGTGTAGATAGTTAGCGTTAGGAGGAGGAGGAATAGGAGGAGGAGTCCTATTTGGGTGAGTTGAGTATCGCTCAAATTAGGAGATGGGGCTGATCGGAGTTGGGGCGGTGGTGTTGGGGGTGGAGTTGCAATAGGAGCGGCCGTCGCCGTCGCTGTTACTGTTGGGACGACGCGTGTTGCCGTCGCCGTTTTTTCAGTTGCAAGCGTATCATCTGTGCCTGTCGTCGATTCCTCAACCGCAGCGACGGGAGATTCTGAAATTTCTTCTTCTACTTCTGTAGCCGTATCATCAAATATGCCCTCTTCTTCGGGCATCACCTCTTCATTAACTGCTCCGTCACTCATTTCGCTGCCTGCAGCCATTGGCGGTTCGGTCAATTCATCAGTAGCGACAATGCCGTCAGCGGGGGTGCGATCTATGGGAGCGGCGGCGGCGGCGGCTTCTTCACTTTCTTCAGCAGCTTCACTTTCTGCAACGACTTCACTTTCTTCTACGGCCGTTTTAGCAGCATTTTCAACGGCAGTATCCACCGATTGTTCAAAAGCAACAGAGTCATAAACCGCACCCTCAGTCGCCATCCCGCCTGCAAACATGCTGAAACCGAACACGAAAACAAAGACAAAGGCGGCCATCACCGTTGCCCCGCGTAAAATGGGATAGGCGGTTTGAGAGAACGGCCGTCTTGCTGGACGGCCGTATATGTTCACATCCAAAATAAAGTTGCGAGGCACAGCCAGACGCGGCAACTGCCGAAGCTGACTCTTGATCATCTCCCGATCTGCCAACTCCTGTTGCAACGCTTCGTCATCGGCCAAAAAACGCTCAAATGCGTTCCGCTCTTGTGAGGATAGTTCCCCATCGAGATACGCATTCATCATTTCTTGCCGCTTAACGGCCGTTGGCTTAACCCATTCCCGCAAAAATTCAAACATTATTTCCTATTTACCATTTGCCTGCCTGCCACTTGCAAACCTGTTGCTTTATAAACGATACCGAGAGGGCAAAAGTTCCCTAAAACGCTGTAAACAGTCCCTCAGCTTGGCACGCGCCCGATTAAGTCTTGATTTCACCGTCCCCAACGAAACCGATATGATCTCTGCGATCTCCTTATAACTATACTCCTCCACATCGGACAAAACCGTCACAATGCGCTGATCATCGGGCAGATCATCCAGACAAACGACGATTGCATTTTCCATATCAGTACGTTCTTGTTGTTTTTCGGGGGTGTCGGCTTTGCTTTCTAAAAAAGCGGGGGATTCATTCTGTTCTGTTATCTCATCAAGAGAGGTTTGAGGCCGTCGTTTATACCGCCGCAACGCATCGTAGCAGCGATTGGTGCCGATACGTAGCAACCACGCTTTGAAATTGCCGCCGCGAAATTGATTCAACGCTTTATAGGCGGCGATAAATGTCTCTTGAGTTATATCTTCGGCCGTTTGCGGCACGCCCATAATGCGATGGGTGACGTTATACACATCCTGCTGATAGGTCAAAACCAACTGGTTATAGGCAGCGATGTCTCCCTGTTTTGCTTTTTGGATGAGTGTCGTTTCGTCCATATCGGGATTGTAGCATAAGGGAGGGGAAATTATGAATTATGCTTATGTATATACAGTTGTTGCGCGATTGGGCGACCATAAAGGGGTGCGGCCTTGTGCAAGCCCTCAAAATGTAAAGATCATCTTGTGTAAAATGAAGCATGTCAAAATTCGTATCCTCTCAGTATTTCGGGGTGATTACAACCAATTAAGAAAGGAATAAATTATGTCAGTCGAGTAAATTCGTTCCTTTCCTCATTAGCTGTAATCATGCCCCTAACTTTTTGAAAAGTTAGGCCATTCGTATGTAACATCTCAATAAATTGGGGCAAAGACTTGACAGGTTTCATAAGAGTCTTGCGTTTTACACGAGAGTATTATAGAAAACCTGTCAAGTCTCCCCAGAATACTGAGAAGATGGGGGCGGGAATGACAATCAAAATTTTGGGTGATTTAAATTTAGAAGTGACCTTACCAAAATCCCCTATTCGTGCAATCCACGCTTAAATAAGTTTGAAAAAAATGTTACTAATTTGTTTTTTTTCTTGGGGATAAGACGAAGGGTTGGGTCCAAAGTCGCCCGCAAACGTGGCCTATGCCAAAACCATTCCATCCATTGCCAGTAGGGAACACCTTTTTGCTGCTCCACTGACCAAATTTGCGCTTTCAACTTATGCTTTTCCCGCCACCGACGGGGCACAAAATTGATTAAGCCTGACCAAAGAATGACACCATCTTGGCCAAAAATGGTCAATTCTTGCCCGTTTTCAAGATATATTAGTGCTTTTCTTTGGTTATGGGGCGGCAAATCGTTATCGGCCAAGAACATGAACACGATCCGTCCTTCCATGCCTTGTTCCCAATATGATTCTAAATAGCCACTAATTAGATCACTCATATTTTTTAGCTCATCGCGTGCCGATCTCATCATATTTACGACGTACTTCATTCGTTCCTGCCGCATAGAGCAGATCGTCTTTCATCGCCATCATCGCGGCAATCAGATCATCAAGAGAGTTGTGTTGAGGGGCAGGGCCATCAAGTACTATTTGCATAATAAAAAAGTGATCTGCGGGCTATTCTTTTCTGGGTATCTTCTCAATAAATCGTGGACAAGAGTTGACAAATTTCATCAGCACTTTATTTTACACGAGTACCATTAGGAAAATTTGTCAAGTCTCCCCAGAATACTGAGAAGATACTTTTCTGGCTTATCCAGATTAGGATAATGAGGATGAACGCAGATTTTCTTTCTTCAATCCGCGTTTATCCTGATACTCCTGATAATCTGCGTCCTATTCCTTCTGTACCTTCAAAATATCGTCAATTTCCATCCAATGCAGCCCTTCCCATAAATATATATCTAGGTCGATTTGCAATTTATTGTTGACGACAACACCTTCGGCGCGTAATCGCTCGGCTTGTTCATTACGGCCGTACTCTCTATTGACGATGCTGATGCGCCCTTTGCTGTTGACAACACGCTGCCACGGCAATTTGGCGTGCAATGGATCATCTTGTTTATCCTTGAGAGCGTTGAGGGCAAAGCCGACGGCACGGGCGGCACGCGGTCGGCCTAACATGCTGGCTATACGGCCGTAACTGCTCACCTTACCCCGTGGAATTTGCAGGATAACTGCATACACTTGCTCATAAAAGTTCATCCGCTTGATTCTACGTTATGCGCCATCGTAGGACAAGACTGTTCAAAGTTCGTTGAGATAAGTTAATATCGCTTCCAGAACGCCGCCGCCGATGGCGAGAGCTTTGTCGGAAATGGTAAAACAGTTTTCAACATTGCCGCGCGGATCGAGATCGCCGATCTTCATGCCAATGGAAACGGCCGTTTTCTCCGCAATCAATCCCCGCAACACGCCGTCAAAAGGGGCAATGATGGGGATATTTTGCACGCTGCCAACGGCCGTTCCCGTCGTCACCACATCGCCGATATTGAAATGCCACTGAACACGGCCGTTTGCCGTCGCCCGCAGCACTCGTTCCGCGCCATGTCCCATCACGATGCCCGGCACGCCGCTGTCAACAATCGCCGCGCCGCTCCAAATCACACGCCCCAATTGATGCCCGCGCATCGTTTCGATGACCGCATGACAATCCTGCCCAGCAATAAAGCCCGGCCCCAACGTGATCAGCAGTTCTGCTTGATCGATGCGCGTGTCTATATTCCGTTTCGCCATCAATCCATCCACAATAATGGGAAAAGGGGCATCTGATGCGGGCAATTTGGGGGAGACGATGATGGGAATGAGGCCGTCAACAGCCATTGACTTGGCTTGGGAAAAGGAGTCCGCACGCTGGACCTGCATATCCTCAATCTGGATGCTGCCTTCAAGAACGGCCGTTGAGGCTGAAACGCGCCGGCGCACGGTTAACGGCCGTTCTAATTCTAATACAATTAAGGGGAAACCCGCCTTATGCAGCCGATAAACGACACCCGTCGCCAAATCGCCGCCGCCACGAATAAGTACAAGATGATTTTTGAATAACATCGGCGAAGTGTAGCACTGGGCGGAAAAATCGGCAGGTTTCTAAGAACATAAAAACGTATCTTCTCAGTATTCTGGGGAGACTTGACAAATTTTTCTAATGATACTCGTGTAAAATAAAGTGCTGGCGAAATTTGTCAACGCTTGTCCACGATTTGTTGAGAAGATACATAAAAACCTAATCTGGATAAACCAGAAAAGAATGATCCGCAGATTAAAAATCCGCGTTATATTCATACTACCAAGCTAAACCCCGCCATGTTCGGTATGGAACACATGCGAATGCAAATTTGCAATCCATTGTTTACCTTCATGCGTGATGTTTAAATAACGTAACGCTTCTTCAATATGCGGCCTTACAACGCCCCAATAAAATGCCGTAAAATCATTACGCAAATCACCCGGAGTCTTATGTCCCATCTGCTCATTTTTGCCGATCTCTTCAAATTCATAAAAGAGCGCAGGCACTTTTCGCAAATAGCCGGGATCGCCCAGCTGCCCAATAAAATCGGCGGCGCGGGCTAAGGCGGGATAGGTGGATTTGTCTATGTCCATATCCTCTTCACGAATGGGGAAACGGGTCATGGCGATATAGGTGTTGATTTTTTCAATATCTACGGCCGTCATCAATGTATTACCGAAGCGTTCACGCACAAAAGTCATGCTGCGATCAACGTGATACGGGGTCATCGTCGCATCCGTCCCATGGGATGGCACTTCGACCGTCTCATCACCGATACCAGTGGCATAACGGCCGTTTCCATCCAATCGACACACCCCGCGCACATACCCAATATCATGGCACAACAGTGCCATCGTAAAGTGCATCCAATCCTTTGGACTTACCCCGCCCTCGCATAAATGTTTCCCCTTTAAAATCGTCTGCCCCACAGAAACAACCATCATCGTGTGTTCCACATTATGATAGAGCGCGTCTGAGTTAGCCATATTCTCCAAAGCTAACCGCCCCGTCCACTCCACGACGTTGCCATACTCCGGCTCCATCACATGGTACATCTCATAATAAGCAGTCCGTAACTCTTCAACAAAATGCTCGATAATAATTTTGTGTAAATTTAACATAGACGCATTATAACATGCAAAATACAGCCCTTTTGTCATCCATATCACACCAGCATCAAAATTATGTGAATTTATACGTTTATCCCCAACCGCCGCCTCGTCAAAATAATGTGAATTCATCTACCATAAAAAAGCATTATGGCTTCAATGTGATAGAATCCAACTATGAATAAGAAGTTGACAATTATTGGCGGCGGACTGGCGGGGACAGAAGCGGCATGGCAGGCAGCAGAGTTGGGCATTGATGTCACTCTGTACGAAATGCGCCCGCAACAACAAACGCCGGCCCACACCACAGACCATTTAGCCGAACTGATTTGCAGTAACTCAATGGGGTCTGTCTTGCCGCATAAGGCACCAGGCTTATTGAAAGCGGAACTGCGCGGACTTGGATCGATGATTCTGAAATGTGCCGAAGCAACGGCCGTTCCCGCTGGTTCTTCTCTGGCCGTTGATCGGGATACGTTCTCGACGGCCGTTCACGACCACATCCTCAATCACCCCCGCATCACTCTAATACGAGAAGAAGTACGCACCATTCCCCGCTATCCCGTCATCATCGCCAGCGGCCCGCTCACTTCCAAGCCGCTCGCCGCCGATATTGGGCAGCTCACAGGAGAAGAGCATCTCTACTTTTATGATGCCCTCTCGCCCATCGTTGAGCATGACAGCATTGACATGACAATCGCCTTCCGCAAATCCCGTTACGACAAAGGAGATCAAGAAGAAGGAGATTATATCAACTGCCCCATGACAGAAGCGGAATATGACATTTTTTACAACGCTGTTTTAGAAGCCGAAACAATCTCATTACGTGATTTTGAGCGCGAAGATGTCCATTTTTTTGAAGGGTGTATGCCGATTGAGGCAATGGCACAGCGCGGACGGAAAGCGTTAGCGTTCGGCCCCATGCGCCCAGTGGGATTGATTGATAAACGGACAGGAAAACGGCCGTTTGCCGTTGTTCAACTGCGCCAAGATAACCTCGCAGGATCACTTTATAATATCGTCGGCTTTCAAACCAATCTAAAATGGGGCGGCCAGCGCAACATTTTACGCCTCATTCCCGGCCTAGAAAACGCCGAATTCATGCGCTACGGAATGATGCACCGTAACACCTACATCAACAGCACAAAACTATTACACCCGACCTTACAATATCGCACGCGCAGCGACCTTTTCTTCGCTGGGCAAATCACAGGAGTTGAAGGATATATGGGCAACGCCGCATCAGGCCTTGTCGCTGGCATAAACGCCGCCCGCCTGCTAAACGGAGAGATGCCCCTTATTTACCCGCCAAAAACAATGCTCGGCGCGATCCATCATTACATCACCCACGCCGCCGAAAAGAACTTTCAACCGATGAAAGCAAATTTCGGTCTATTTGCCCCGCCGCAAGAGCGCATGGGCAAAGCCGACCGTTACCATTGGTACAGCAAACGCTCCCTCACAGCCATGCGCCGTTTCGCCCGTGCCAACAATTTGCATTATGATCGTACAGTAGCAGAAGGTGAGTAAGGAATGAGGATTTATTTAACTACCAAAGTTGTCATTCCTAAGAGCGTATGCAAGATACAAGTATGCAAACATACACACTTGCAGGCATGTAGCCTTGCACCGTGAGTTATTATGAAAACAAACCGCCCACTCCACGACTGGCTTACCGCGCAAACTGATTTGGTTTGCACAAATACCATGTACAATCTCCCTAATCGGTTGACCGATCGGGAAGATATAACTGCCTATCTGCATCTGTTGGCAAAACATGCGGACAATAAGCATGGTATTTCTATCGGCACATTGCAAAGATGGGTACAAGAACATATCGGGGATGACGACGACTTAGCACGGGATTGGTTACTTGCTTTTCGTGTCTTAAAGAGTGAGTTAAGCGGGCAGCTCAGTCAAGCGTTCACTATCAGTAAAGCAATCAAATATTGGTGGAAAATAGATGATATTTTGACCGATTCGATTATTGAAGTGACGCTGCTAGAAAGCGAAAACGGCCGTTCACAAACACTCGCCCACATCACCCAATTACAAACTCAAATTGAGCAGCTAGAAGAGAGTAAAACAAATTTCATCTCTGTCGCCGCCCATGAATTACGTACCCCGCTCACCATTTTAGAAGGGTATACCAATATGCTGCGGGCTGAACTGGCCGACGATTCCCCCCTGAACATCTATGTCAACGGCTTAAACAACGGTCTAACCCGCCTCAATGGCACCATTGGCGACATGATTGATATTTCCTTGATGGATTTACACTCTTTTGAACTCAATTATCAACAAGTCAATTTAGAAAATCACCTTATCCTTATCACCGATCAGTTAAAACGCTTCTACGAGCCGCGCCATATCACCCTTCAAGTAGAACCATTCGACAAACTGTACCGCGCATACATTGACGCTCCCAGATTGAGCAAAGCGATCAAAAAGATTCTGATGAACGCGCTCAAATTCACCCCTGATCGCGGTAGCGTCATCATTCGTGGATACGCATCGCAAGAAAATGAAGCGTATCGCAATAAAGATACGGGTACACTCAGTAATATCTCTGAATATATTCACATTGCGATTAACGATAACGGCATCGGTATCGGCCCCGAAAATTTAGATCGCATTTTCCGCACCTTTGGCAGCTTAGGCGACGCTAAGTTGCACTCGTCGGGTACAACAAAGTTCAAAGGCGGCGGCGCAGGATTAGGGTTATCCATCACCAGAGGAATTATAGAAGCACATAACGGCCGTATTTGGGCAGAAAGTGACGGCTATGACGAAAATCTTTGTCCCGGCAGCACATTCCATATCGAACTACCCATCTACAAAAACGCCCCTGAAACATACTAAAACAGGTAAATCACCCTTATTCAACGGTAGGGCGATTGCAACCTCCAAATCGCACTGTTAAATTCCAAATTTACACCGTTTTTAGTAGCTCTGCAATTGACATAACATGTGAATTGCGGGAAATTTATACGTTATGATTGTCGTGGTCGTATTTCGTGATCGATTTTTTCAATTTTCGATCACGAAAACGATCACGATCACGAATTAAGGCGAGGTTGCAATCGCCCTATATTCAACGGAGGCAGTATTTCCACCAACACCTATTCAACCGAATCCCCACACGAACGCACCTTCCTGATTGGAGTAGACCTAAAACGAGAACGGCCGTTGCTTCCCGTCGAAGAGAGTATAAAAGAGTTAGCCATGCTGGCCGACACCGCTGGGCTGCACGTCGTCGGTCAAACCATCCAACGATTAGATCGCCCATACCGATCAACCTATATCGGCTCTGGTAAGGTCGAAGAAGTCAAAATTCTAGCTGATGAGCTAGACATAGATGTCATCATCTTTGATGATGAACTGCACCCGCGCCATCAACGCGAACTAGAAAAACTGTTCAGCGAAGAGATAAAAATACTCGACCGTACCGCCCTTATTTTGGATATTTTTGCCCTGCACGCCCACACCCGCGAAGGCAAATTGCAAGTCGAACTGGCACAGCTTGAATACCGCATTCCCCGCCTCACCCGCATGTGGACGCATCTTGTGCGCCAAGCGGGCG
>WFSA01000083.1 GCA_015486215.1 Anaerolineae bacterium
CCAGTTTCACTACTGGCAGTACATTTGTTATTGATGGCGGGCAGTTGGTTGGCGGGCAAGCGATTGGGTGAGGGAATTGTCAATGGTCAATTGTCAATGGTCAATGGTCAATGGTCAATGGTCAATGGTCAATGGTCAATGGTCAATGGTCAATGGTCAATGGTCAATGATAGTTAGGAATGAGGATTAATTAAATGGGGTAATTGGTCACTCCCCCTCACCCCAGCCCTCTCCCAAAGGGAGAGGGAGCAAGTTCCCTCCCCTTTCGGGGGAGGGTTAGGGTGGGGGGCTGATCGTTTACCAAATAGGACAGTTATTAAATTCCCGTTCCTTAGTGGTGGGGATGCGATTATGATCATAGTTTCTGAGGCTTTAGTTGGTGAACTTGACCCATTTATTGAACTGCTGGATGAAATTGGGGCGTGGCTTTGGGATAAAGGAGTGAAACAGTGGGCGGCTGGCTCTCATCGGCAACGGCGGGATGCGTTGCGGGAACGTGTGGAGCGGGGGTATTTGATTTTGGCGAGGGAAAACGGCCGTCTAGCAGGCGGTTGTATTCTATCAACCATCCCCGTGCCTGTTTGGAAAACGGCCGTAGATGAAGCACTCTACATCAGCTCATTAGCTGTCGCCCGCTCCGTTGCTGGGCAAGATGTCGGCGGCAAAATCCTTGCATTTTGTGCCGACATCGCCCGCCGTCAAAAACAGACGCGCCTGCGTTTGGATTGTTGGGAAGGGAATAGTTTTCTAAAAAGGTATTATCGTGAGCAAGGGTTCACGGAGTTGACGGCCGTTGCCGAACACGATTATTTTTGCCGTTTATACGAAAAAACGCTCGCGCCTTAATCCAAAGCCGCCGACAAGCCCGTAATAAGCTGCTCAATCTCCTGTTGCGTCGTGTAATGAAGAAAAGATAAGCGCAGCACACCTGTGTCCAGCGAGATATTCATGCCTGTCAACGGCCGTACCGCATAAAAATGTCCATTGCCAACCATTAATTTATGTTCAGCCAATACTGGAAGCATCTCGCTGATACGTTTCTTTGTGGGAATGATGGAGACCGTCGGCGCACGCAATTCAGGATCATCAGGGCCGATTATCCGAATATCATCTCTATTACGCAACCAGCCTAATAGATGGGCGAGTAACTGTTTTTCATGTGAGGCAAAAAGCGCGTGTATCCGTCGCCCGCGCTCGGCCGCATCAACATCCTCATCAAAATGATGAGCATAGACGGCATCAAGATAAGCAGCAATGCCGGCCGCCGCCGCAATTTGAGCATGATCTGGACCCGCAGGTGTCAACATATAATGCGGCGATCCATCATTAAAATAATGCCCCTGATTGACCATCTCTTTCAACAAATCACGCTTCACATACATCAAACCGAGATGCGGCCCCCATGTTTTGTACAACGAGAATAGATAAATATCCACGCCCAGCCCCCCCACATCGGGCAGACCGTGCGGCGCGTATGCCACTCCATCAGTGACGACAATCGCCCCCGCCGCTTTCCCTTTTGCCGCAATTTCTGCCACTGGATTGATGTGGGCGACGACATTTGAACAGTGGGGAAAGGCGAGCAGGCGCGTTTTATCATTCAGCAAATCGTCCAAATCATCGGGATTCAGTCGCCCTGTTTCGGGATCGACCAGCCACTCTTTGACGACAATGCCCGTTTGCGCCAATCGCCGCCACGCGCCAGCGTTCGCTTCGTGATCTTGCGTGGAGACGACGATTTCATCCCCATCTTGCCACATGCCGCGCATCGCTTGCGCCAAAACGTATGTATTTTGTGATGTAGACGGGCCGAAATTGAGTTCATCTTCGCCGATGTTCAGATACGCGGCTAGACGGGTGTACGCCTCATCCATCGCCGCACCGGCCGTTTGAGAAGCGGGATAGGCGGCGTATGGTTGGACTTTTGTTTTTGTGTAATAGTCGGTTAGGCGGTTGATAACTTGTCGGCAGGTGTATGATCCGCCTGCGTTTTCAAAAAATGCCCAGCCGTCAAGTGATGGCTCGGAAAAGGCGGGGAACTGTTTGCGAATAAAATCTATATCTAACATAGGGATGTACGTCTCCATTTATCAATTTCAATAGGGTTCAAAAGACAGGATATGTGTTGTGTTGCTATCAATAGGGCGCGGGTTCTGTAAATCCTAATCTGGATAAACCAGAAAAGTGGGGGCGGGAATGACAATCAAAGTTTTGGATGATTTAAATTTAGAAATGGCCTAAAGTACTAAAAATCTGCGGCCTGCTCGCATCAGTAAAGTATAGATGCGCTATTTTCTAATTTTATTGCGGGCGGGCAAAATCTTGTGTCCAATACCGTTGATCATACCCAATGCCGATCTCGGTAAAACTGCAGTTCAAGATATTTGCACGATGTCCTGAACTGTTCATCCATCCATTCATAACGGCCGTTGCCGTGCTGTATCCCATAGCGATGTTTTCGCCAGCCTGCGAATAGGTGTACCCTTCTGCTCGTATGCGATCCCAGGGGGAACGGCCGTCTAAACTATTATGCGAAAAGTACTTTTGAGTAGCCATATCTTCGCTGTGTTTTTGCGCTGCCGCTGTCAACTGCGCTTGCGCCTGCACAGGCGAACATCCCGCTTTTGCCCGTTCTGAATTAACCAAATCAAGCACCTCTTGCCCTTCTTTTGAAAGAGTTGACGGCTTTGTGATAATTGGCAGATAGACGAATTGATCGGCATCGGGAAGATGTGGAGAAACGGCCGTTTCCTCAACAACACCCCCATCATCATCCCCCCCAATATAGACAGCCTCCCCAATCACCCCCTCATCATCAGAATCAGCTTGCGCCCATACCCCCACTCCTGCAAACAGTATCAATAAAGTGATCCAACTTAACCAGATTCTTTTTTTTACAAACATATATACCTCCAATCGTATCTTCTCAATAAAGCGGGGTAATTATTTTACTTTTAGTGTGACTACAGCAGATTATGGAAATAAACAGATATTTTCTCGACTGCACCATCCGTTTATTTCTTTCATCCGTTGCTGTCACCCCAAAATATTGAAAAATTACCTCCAATCAAATACTATCTCTACTACATGTAAACGAGTTATATCAAACCGCCCTTGATAACACAATACCTCTCTATTATATCTTCTCAGGAACGAGAAGTATCTTCTCAAAATTTCGGGAAGACTTGACAAATTTCATCAGCACTTTATTTTACACGAGTATCATTAGGAAAATTTGTCAAGTCTCCCCAGAATACTGAGAAGATACTTGCGAAACTTCAAATTATCATTCCCCCATCTTCATGAGGGAATGACAACTTTGGTAGTTAAATAAATCCTCGTTCCTCAGTATTTCGAGGTGATTACAACCAATCAAGAAAGGAACAAATTACGTCAGTCGAATACATTCGTTCCTTTCCTAATTAGCTGTACTCATGCCCCCAACTTTTTGAGAAGTTACTCTCTGTTCATATCATAACCATTGGGACAGCATCTGGCAGAGTGCTATAATCCATGAACAAGGAGTGTATAACGTATGAAATTATCTGTAATCATGCCTGTATATAATGAAGTAGAGACATTGCGTCCAGCAGTCGAAGCGGTGCTGGCTGTCAAGACAGCCGATGAAATTATTATCGTAGACGACGGCTCTACCGATGGAACCCGCGACTTATACCCTGAAATCAAAGCGTTGAGCGATCTAATTTCAGTCTCATTGCAGCCTGAAAACAAGGGGAAAGGAGCCGCTTTACGGGCAGGATTCGACCTCGCAACGGGGGATATTTTTCTCATCCAAGATGCAGATTTGGAGTACGATCCCCGCGATTACGCCCAATTGATACAGCCGATTGAGGAGGAAAAAACGGCCGTTGTCTACGGCTCTCGTTTTCGCGGCGGTCCCACCAAAACGATGTTTTTCTGGCATATGGTCGGCAATAAATTCCTCACCTTTGTCACCAACATTTTGTATAACACCATTTTGACTGACATGGAAACATGCTACAAAGTGTTCCGCGCTGACGTAATTCGGGATATTCCTCTGCGTGCCAGAGGGTTTGATTTTGAGCCAGAAATCACCGCTAAAGTGCTAAAACGGGGATATCGCATTTATGAAGTCCCCATCTCTTACAACGGCCGTGAATACGATGAAGGCAAGAAAATTGTCGGCTGGAAAGACGGCCCCAAAGCCCTCTTTTACCTGCTCAAATATCGGTTTGTAGATTAAGAAAGTGGCAAATCTGCAAGCAAGCAAGCGTGCAGGCGAGCAGATGCAAACCTGCAAATCTGTAGCCCTGCACACTTACCCGCTTGTCACCCTCACTTGGTTGACGGCCGTTTTCCGCCTTCCCTCCCTCTTCAACAATAGATTCACGACCGATGAAGCGTTATTTGCCAGCTTTGCCCGCACAATCGCCGTTTGGCGCGATCCGCTCCTGCTCAACCAGCCCGTAGATAAGCCGCCCCTGCTTTTCTATTTACAAGCCCTCTTTTACCCGCTGATGGGCGCGGAGGAGTGGGCGGCACGACTACCCAACTTTATCGCTTTCACCCTGTTGACTCCACTCGTGGGAATGTTAGTTTGGCGGCTGTATCGGGATGAGAAAACGGCCGTTCTCACCGCCCTGCTCATCACCCTCTCCCCCCTGCTCATCCGATTCAGCAGTAGCGCGTACACCGATCCTCTGCTCGTCACGCTGCTCATCGCCAGCCTGACAATGACACGCTCCCGTCGCCCCGTCACCGCCGCCTTTCTCTTTGGGCTGGCGATGGCGACAAAGTATCAAGCAATCCTTTTTCTGCCCCTATTGGCGGGAATGGGATGGCTGTATAAATGGGGATGGCAAACATGGGGACGATGGATCGGCGGATTGTTGCCTATGGGAACGGCCGTTTTTCTCTGGAATTTTGCACGCGGCACAAACAGCTTATGGACGACGCAGATCAACAATTACGGCGGCATTCGTCACAGTTGGTCGTGGGAATTATGGCCTCGTTTGAGCGCGTGGAGCGCGTTATGGAGCAAAGCGATGCCATTGACGGCCGTTTTCCTCGCACTGACTCTCTATTTGCTCTACAAAAAGCACGATCCGCACGACAGTTTATTCGCCCTGTATATCAGCAGCTACTTTGCCCTGCATTGGCTCTTAGCCATCCCCATTTGGGATCGGTATCTGCTGCTCATCTTGCCGTTAATGCTGATCCTGTCAGCAAGAGGGATACGAGCAATAAGCGGCCAATGGATAACTCTTATCGCCATTATCTTGCTCCTCTTTTTACGGCCAGCGATCACAGCGCGAAAGGGACAGCCAGAGGCCGATCACGGCGCGAATGAAGTCGCCCTCTTTCTGACCGATGCCCCCGACGGGACGGTGCTGTACGACCATTGGTATAGCTGGCAATGGCGGTATCATCTGTTCGACACGGCCGTTTACACCGCATGGTTTCCCCACCCCGCCGCCCTCGCCGACGAATTAGCCGTCTTCGGACACGATGGCAATCCCCATTATTTGGCATTACCAGACGACAACAGAGCGTTACCCATCTTGCGTGCCGTCCATGAAGCAGGATTCGATCTAAAAACGGTGGTAGAAGGGGATGAGGAAAACGGCCGTATGACCTTATACCGTATCAAATAATTCACTAGCATACACCAATCGTAGGTCAAGTTTGCAAACTTGACCGCACAATTTTACAGGATTGCCCCACAAAAGATGTCCTAATCGGCAATTAACTCTGCAACTAACCTGATTATTTCGTGTTATAACAACTGCAAAACTCAAACAAAACGCATAGAGTAAACAAAACGATGGATGCCTGTCTATGGAGTTTATCCCTGCGGAGACAAGAGCAGGCATAAAAACTTTATTCCTAATCTGGATAAACCAGAAAAGAATGATCCGCAGATTGACGCAGATAAAAACATTCAATCTGCAAAATCTGCGGACAATTTCTTGTACATGGTACAAGAATATCACTGATAAGGTACTAAGGAGAATCAATGACAGCACTATATTTCATCCTATCAGGCTTGATCGGCTACATCAGCGGTTCAATCCCGTTTGGCTTTATTTATGTAAAACTTACTACTGGCAAGGATTTACGCAACGAAGGCAGCGGCCGCACAGGCGGCACCAATTCACTCAGAGCAGCTGGTAACGCTGTCGGCATTTTCACCGCATTCAGCGATGTCTTAAAAGGGCTGGCAGCCGTACTGCTCACCCGTTATCTCTTCGGCGATACACTTGGCGACCTGCTGCCATGGGCAGAAGCGTTCGCGGGCATTATGGCAGTGACTGGTCACAACTGGTCAATTTTTCTCGGCTTCAAAGGGGGAGCGGGGACGGGGCCGAATGTCGGCTGGGCAGGGGCGATTTGGTGGCCGATCATTCCCATCGCTTTCCTTGTCATGCTGTTTATGTACATCGCCGTCGGCATGGCCTCCGTCGCCTCCATGTCAATGGCCGCCATCATCCCCATCGTATTTGCTATCCTTCTCGCTTTAGGAACAGACGGCGTTCACATCGCCTACGTCATCGGCGGCATCACCACAGGAATAATCGTATTATGGGCGTTACGCCCCAATATCAAACGCTTACTAACGGGCAACGAGCGAGTCGTCGGACCGCGTTCTAAAAAATAGCGGGCAAGCGGCACGTTTGCATGTTTACAAGTGACAAGTTTGCAGGTGTACACGGTTGCCCACTTGCTCACGTGCCGCTTGCACGCTTGCTCAAATACCGTTCATACTGTCCCAAATTTTGCTCAAAATTTTCCCGTCCAAAGCCCATTCGTATGTGAGAGTCGCCGTATCCTAGACAACTGCTCGGTAGTAAGAGAACGCCCGCGTCGGCGACGAGTTGATGGCAATATCTTGTCGCTGAGGGTTTATGCAGTTCCACAAGGGCAACGGAGCCGGCTTGGGGAGGCCGCCACGTAAACAGAGAAGGCCATCGGGCAAAAAATGCGTCGGCGATGATTAAATTTTGGCGGATGATGGCGCGGTTACGTTGGACAAATTTGTGATGATGGTGAAGAACGGCCGTTGCCAAAAATTCGCTCGGTGCCGGCGGGCAAATACTGGTGTAATACTTCCAGTTCATCACCTCCTCACGCAAGGTCTCATCCTCAATAATCAACCAGCCAGAGCGCAATCCCGGCAGCCCATGCGCTTTTGAAAGGCCGAAAAGAATAATAGAACGGCCGTATCTCCCCGCCGCCGACGGCAAACGAACCGCCTCCTCCCGTTCCAATCCGCGATACATCTCATCACAAAAAAGCCAGCTTCCATTTTCCGCCGCAATATCCAATATCTTGTCAAATTCAGCCAATGCGGGCAAAAATCCTGTTGGGTTATGGGGGAAATTGACGATAATCAGCTTCGTTTGAGAGGTGACCATCGCCTCTAATTGAGCCAGATCAATCTCCCACTTGCCATCTATCGGTTGAATCTCCCATCTGGTGACATTGCCGCTAATCGTTTCGGCAAGATTAAGCAGCGAATCATACGCAGGGGTAAGAACGACGACATGATCATCAGGATCGAGCAACGCCCGCATCGCCAAATAGATACCTTCTTCAGGGGCAGCGAGGGAAACAACATGCTCAGGGGTGATGTCGGGATAGAGGTCGGCAACGGCCGTTCGCATCTCTACACCGCCTTGCGACTCCGTATATCCCAGCCGCAGATCGGCAAACGCATCCATACTACTGCCGCTCATCTCCAGTATCTCGCCGACGCTCATGCTTTCGCAATCAGATACACATAAAATATACGGGGTGTTAAATTCATACAGGGCAAAAAATTGTTCGATAGAAAAAGGGGGGATTTTCATAACTCTCCAAATTATGCGGGGTGTGATACCGCCACACCCAAAAATATGCGATCTGTTTTAGGGTGATTGCAACCTTGCCTTAATTCGTGATCGTGATCGAAAATCGAAAAAACCGATCACGACATACGATCACGACAATCATAACGCATAAATTCCCCGCAATTCACATGTTATGTGAATTGCGGGGTTACTAAAAACGGTATAAATTTGGAATTTAACAGTGCGATTTAGAGGTTGCAATCGCCCTAAAACAGAGAAATTTATCTTTACAAATATAACGCGGGTAAAGGCGGATTATGCCGATCAAAAAGAGAAAATCCGCGTTTATCCGCACGATCCGCATGCGAAGCATCTGCGTTCCATTTGTCAAGGTGACAGGCACTTACCAAATGCCTGTCACCTGAAAGTCCAAAGTTAAAACCGGACATTCTCTTAGCCATCAAGCATAGCCCAATATCTTTTTGTAATAATAAAGACTGGAAAAAAAGAGACCGCCGCCGATGCCGATATATAAAACGGCCAAATATGGCTTGGAGATAGGCGCATGTGTACGCAGAGTGATGCCTAGCATAATCATAAACGCGACCAACGGATAGCTGTGCCACTGCTGAAATGCAAACAAGCAGTTTTTTTCTTGTGCCATGCCGTGAATACGGTCGATATTTTTCTTCGCCAATTTGGAAAAGCCAAAGGTGTAGATAGCAAAAGCCAATACCACCCCGCCAATGGCGAACGGCAACGCGCTTGTCCATGCTAACGGCTTCAACCAGCCATACGCAAGGATGGTGAGATACATCCCCACAGCCGACCACATCAATCCAGCCGTGCCATAAAGCCATCCTTTGCCGACAGCCGGTTTTAATTTATTCAACAATGTTTTCATCTATGCCGCCTCATTTTAATCAATCAGAAGATGGCGAGGATGGTATCTTTCTCATCCTGAAATGGCAAGGCGAATGCGGCTGATACGGAGAGGTGCTTTTTAGTTTTCGGGCGAGTGTGCGAGTTGAAATGTATAGGGCGATTGCAACCTCCAAATCGCACTGTTAAATTCCAAATTTACATCGTTTTTAGTAGCTCCGCAATTGACATAACATGTGAATTGCGAGGAATTTATGCGTTATGATTGTCGTGATCGTATTTCGTGATCGTTTTCGTGATCGATTTTTTCGATCACGATCACGAATTAAGGCGAGTATGCAATCGCCCTATTGAAATGTACCTGTTCACTGCCCCTCCCTCTTGAACGGGTGTAAAATAGAAGTAATGATAATAAACATAAGGAATAAGGGTATCTTCTCAATAAATCATGGACAAGACTTGACAAATTTCATCAGCACTTTATTTTACACGAGTATCATTAGGAAAATTTGTCAAGTCTCCCCAGAATACTGAGAAGATACGAATAAGGTGACATCTCAATACTTCGGAGTGAGTACAACAAATTAAGAAAGGAACAAATTGCGTCAGTCAAGTCAATCTGTTCTTTTCCAAATCTGCTGTACTCATGTCCCCAATTTTTTGAGAAGATACGGAATGAGGATTAAATAAAACCCGAAACTTCCATCTGTCATTCCCCCATCTTCATGAGGGCAGGCTCTGCGAAGGCAGAAATCTACAGTCTAGAAAATCATAGACTCCCGCCTAAAAGAGTTTTCCCTCACGAAGTGCCTGTCCTCACGAAGGTGGGGATGGAGGCGGGAATGACAATTTTGGTGATTAAATAAATCCTCATTCCTAAGCATAAATATGGGTCAATTTTGCAAAATTGACCTGCGAGGAGCAAGATATGGGTACATTACTTGTTAAAAACACGGCCGTTCTCGTCACAATGGACGACCAGCGGCGGGAAATAGAAGACGGGGGATTATTCATCCGTGATAATATAATTGAGCAGGTCGGCGCAACGGCCGATTTGCCTGATACAGCCGACGAAGTGCTGGATTTGCGCGACCATATCCTCTTGCCCGGCTTCATCAACACCCATCACCATCTGTACCAAAGTTTGACGCGCGTGCTGGCGCAGGAAGCCGACTTGTTTACATGGCTCAAAACGCTCTACCCGATTTGGGGGCGGCTGACAGATGAAGGCGTTTACGTCAGCACCATCACAGGCTTAGCAGAGATGGCACTCGCGGGCTGCACCGCCAGCAGCGACCATCTGTATATTTTTCCCAACGATTGCACCCTCGACAGCCAGATTCGGGCGGCAGCAGAGATTGGTATTCGCTTTCATGCCGCACGCGGTTCAATGTCGCTGGGCGAGAGCAAGGGCGGGCTGCCCCCCGACCATGTGACCGAAGATGAGACGTTCATTCTCAAAGACAGCCAGCGGCTGATTGAGACGTATAACGACAACGGCCGTCATGCCATGACCCGCGTCGTCCTCGCCCCCTGCTCCCCGTTTTCTGTGACCCCTGATTTGATGCGCGAATCGGCCGTTTTAGCACGCGAATATGGGGTGCGCCTGCATACCCATCTGGCCGAGACCATCGAAGAGGAAGCATTTTGCCTTGAACTGTTCGGTAAACGTCCCGTCGAATATGTGCGTTCGCTCGGCTGGACAGGGGATGACGTGTGGCACGCCCATTGCGTCCACATGAGCGACAGCGAGATCGACCTGTTTGCCGCGACTGGCACGGGCGTTGCCCATTGCCCCAGCAGCAATATGCGGCTGGCAAGCGGCATCGCCCCCGTCGTGCAGTGGCGCGACAAAGGGGTGCGCGTCGGGCTGGGGGTGGATGGCTCTGCTTCCAACGATGGCGGCAATCTGCTGGCCGAAGCGCGGCAGGCGATGCTGCTCCAGCGCGTCGCTCCCGACCGCTATTTGAGCCAGAAGCCGGGCGGACGCGGCGGCTTTGCGGGCATCGCCGACGCAATGTCAGCACGGCAGGCGATTGAACTTGCCACACGCGGCAGTGCATCGGTACTGGGGCGCAATGACATCGGCCATCTTGCGCCGGGCATGAGCGCGGACTTTATCGCCTTTGATTTGAACCAGATCGCCTTCGCAGGCGCATTGCATGATCCCGTCGCCGCTGTCGCCCTCTGCCAGCCGTCACGAGTAGATTTATCGGTGGTGAATGGGAAGGTGGTGGTGGAAAACGGCCGTTTAACAACCATCAACCTCCGCTCCCACCTGAAACGGCACAACGAAATCAGTGCCGCCATGATTCGAGACGAGTAAGGCCATTTCTAAATTTAAATCATCCAAAACTTTGATTGTCATTCCCGCCCCCATCCCCACGAAGGTGAGGATGGGGGCGGGAATGACAAACGTATAATTATTTTTCATAAATGGCCTAAATAGAAAAGGACGTATCTTCTCAAAATTTCGGGGAGACTTGACAGGTTTTCTATAATACTCTCGTGTAAAACGCGAGACTCTTATGAAACCTGTCAAGTCTTTGCCCCAATTCATTGAGCTGTTACAAAAGGACAC
>WFSA01000084.1 GCA_015486215.1 Anaerolineae bacterium
CCGTATGAAGTTTGCGGATCATATTGAGGGATAACGGCCGTTTTCTATTCATAATTTCAGAAACCCGTCCCCGCGTACCAAGATAAGGTTCCAAGTCACGCCGTGTCAATCCCCTGCTTTCCATATAATAGCGAATCATATCAATCGGATCGGGTAATGGGATGCTGTAATGTTGGTCTTCGTACTGTTCAACAAGTGTAACCAGCACATCTAAACGATCATCATCAATTTTGTCACATTCGCTGTGCGTACCGACAAAACGGATGTACACAATGCCCTTTCTGTAGATGACCTTTGACATTAAATACAACACGATTGCCAGGTATCTTCTCAGTATTCTGGGGAGGCTTGACAAATTTTCCTAATGAATGAAATTTGTCAAGCCTTGTCCATAATCTGTTGTACTCTCCCCGAAATATTGGGAAGGTACTCCCATTATTTATTTGAAATCCCTTTCTAAACACATCCTGAACAAGCATCCTTTTCAGTAGCAGTTACGCATCTCCCCCGTTACACTATCTTTGTGAAGAAAAAGACAAGAAATTCCTATCTATTATTGTTCACCACGCTGTTGCTTGGCCTGCTTTTGGCCGCTTGCGGACAGCGTGCTGCTGACACTCCGATGCCGCCTGTTGAGGTGACGCGGCTTGTGACTGTAGATAATTCTATTAAGGTTGAAATTGAAGTTACCCGTATTGTGACTGAGACGGTTGTTGAGTATGAGGAATTGATTGTTGAGGTGACGAAAATGCCGATTGGATCTGTGGAACGGCCGTTACAAATCCTCCTCCCACCGATGGCAAACACGGCCGTTATTCAAACCCGCAGCCAAGCATTGCTCGACTATCTCACCGCCGCCACAGGCCGCCAATACGAAATCGGCATCATGGACGACGAGCAAACGCTCATCGACCTCATGTGCGCCGCGCCTGTGGATACGATGGGTATTTTATCGGCCGATGGATATGTGCGAGCCGCCGAACAGTGCGGCGTGCAGCCCGGTCTCGTCGCTGTTCATCCCGATGGCTTTACATGGCAGGCGGGCATGATTGTTGTCCGCCGTGATGGGCGCATTGGCGAGATTGCCCAACTGGACGGCAAAAGCTGGGCAATGCCCGAAACTGACCCGTTGCTCACCCGTGACTATTTTGAGCAGCAATTTGCCGCCGCTGGCATCACACCGGGCGAGATTATCACCGTTTCGGGCGACAGCGCAGCAATGTTAGCCGTTTTTAATGGGGATGTGGAGTTTGCCACGGGGCTGTTCACGCCGCCCGTCATGCCCGCTGCCGAAGATCGGCTGTGGGAATATGGCGAAGATGCGGCCGACACCGCCCGTTGGCTGGGCGCATCCCCCACGCGCAGCCCGATTGGATATGTGCTGTTACGCGGCGAACCGCAATACGGCGGCTACCGTTTGCGCGATGCACGGTCGCGTGTGTTTGACATCGAACCGACGATTTATGATGAGACCCGCATTATCACCTTAACTGCGCCAATTCCCAACGAAACCATCGTGCTTGGCGCGGATTTTTCTTTACAAGCGGCGCGGGACACGCTGGCCGCCCTTGACGCTTTTGCTGATTCTGAGGCGTGTGCAGATTCCATCTGCGCTTCTGATTTTTACAATTGGCTGGGATTAGAGCCGATCACCGACGCGGCTTTTGATCTTGCAAGAGGAAGTATAATTGAATGATCCGCAGATTACGCAGATTAGCATAGATTTTTTTTATAATCTGCGCTAATCTGCCGTAATCTGCGGACTATTGTGACCTTATGATTGATGTTGCGATTATCATCGTTAGCTGGAATGTGCGGGAATATGTGAGCAATTGTTTGCGTTCTGTTCAGCCTGAATTGAATCGGCCAAATTTGACAGGCAAAATTTATGTGGTTGATAATCGTTCGACCGATGGCACGGTTGATTTATTGAGCCATCTTTTTCCTGATATTACTGTTATCGCTAATGATAAAAATGTCGGTTTTGGGGCGGCTAATAATCAGGGAATGTTGGCGGCGAAGGCGGATAGGCCGCGTTATTATTTTTTGCTGAACCCTGATACGGTTGTGCAGCCGGGTTCCATCGCCAGAATGGTGAAGTTTATGGATGACACGCCAGAGGCGGGGGTGACGGGGGCGCGATTATTGTATGGCGACGGCCGTTTTCAGCATAGTGCGTTTGCGTTTCCGGGTATCAAACAGTTGGTTTTTGATCTATTTTCGGTACGGCCGTATCGTTTGTATGAATCGTCACTAAACGGCCGTTACTCCCGTCGGTTATACCGCCCCAACCGCCGTCCTTTCCCCGTTGACCACACGCTGGGGGCGACGATGCTGGTACGCGCCAATGTCGCCGATCAGACGGATGGTTTTGACGAGGCGTATGCGTTGTATTGTGAAGAGATTGATTGGAGTTGGCGCATCCGCAATGCGGGATGGGATATTTATACGATGCCGACGGCCGAAATCACCCATTACAGCGGCGAAAGCTCCAAACAGGCTCCAGTGCAAACGCTGATCGCGCTATGGCGCAGTCGAGCGCAGTTGTATCATCAGCATCACGGCCGTTTGAAAGCAAAATTAGCCACCCGTCTTGTCACCATCGGCATGACGCGCAAAGCGCGACGGGAGACCGATCCCGCTTACCAACAAGCGTACCTTGATATCATCAACATCTGGCAGGGGATGAACGCTAAATAATAGACAAAATATCAACCGCAGATTACGCAGATTAGCGCAGATTTTTCTTTAAGTAACAATGTTGGCTCTTCGCCGATTAGTGGATTTCCGCCTACGCGAGAATGACAGTCGATTTCATGAGTCTGTCAAGTACACTAATCGGTGATGTCCCACAATGTTACCAATCTGCGCTAATCTGCGTAATTTGCGGTTATTTTTAGAGGTAAACTTTGAAATTAACGGCCGTTATTCTCACCCTAAACGAAGAAGAACATATCAAAGCGTGCATTGAAAGCCTGGATTGGGCAGACGACGTTCTCGTCTTTGACTCATTCAGCGATGATGACACGGTTGCCATCGCCCAAGCGGCAGGGGCGACGGTGTTACAGAACAAGTTTGAAAATTATGCCCAACAGCGAAATGATGCGCTGGCTAGTTTGGGAAGCGAAGCAGATTGGGTCTTTTTTGTCGATGCTGACGAACGCAGTACGTCCGAATTGGCACAAGAAATTCGCAAGATGATTGTCGAACGGTTGCAAATGGGATGGTACGTTCCTCGTCACAATTATATCTTTGGCAAGATTACGCTGGGAGCGGGCTGGTATCCCGATTACCAGTTGCGTTTGTTTAAAAACGGCCGTGTGCATTACGAACGCCCCGTCCATGAAATTGCCGTCGTTGACGGCCGTATCGGCCATCTCGCCAATCCGCTCATTCATCATAATTATCGTGATATTCCCCATTTTCGTGCTAAACAGGAAGCGTACAGCAGTTACGATGCCTCTATCTTGTATGCTGACGGCGTGCGTCCCGAATTACAAAACTATATATTGCAACCCTTACGCCAATTTTATTGGCGGCTCATCGCCTTGCATGGATATGCCATTGGCTGGCACGGGCTGCGCTTGAGCGTATATATGGCATATTATGAATGGGTGAAATATCAAAAACTGCGCCTCCTTTGGCGAAATGGATAAAGAAGCACCAATTGAATATCTTGCCAACTTGCCGCTTGCACACTCGCACATTACAATACGGCCGTTCAACAAATAAGATGCAGAAATTTTTAGAGAGATGCAGCATAATCAATGATGGCAACATTACAGGCGCAAATCGAAGCGACGTTAGATGAACAATATCCAGTTGGCGGAATAGATCACCGTATAATCAGCGGATTAGGGACAGGCGAATATTACGAATGTATAGATGGTGATGATTTTGGAGTTATTTTGCGCCATGTGGTACATGCTATCTTTGATCAAAAGCGGGTTGTGGGGCTGGATGTAGGCATTATCCACAATGTTGCCAAGATGGATGCCACCATCAAGAAGGGGAGAATTCACATCTCTTTTGTGGTGCATGTGCATAAACCGATCATTGCTTTTTTGAATTTTTCGTATGTGCTGATCAATCATCCCCAAAATGAGGGGCAGCTTGGGTTAAAGAAGGGAAGTTTGCGGGTGGAGGATAAGACCCGCCGCTTTGATTTGAAGGCAAAAACAGCGTTGAAGGCGATGCAGACGACGCGTATTGCGCGACAAGAGTTGAGCAATTTATCTAATGTGTTGAAGAAGACGTGGCCTCGTCATTTGCAGATGATTGGATATGATGGAGAGTTAACGGCCGTTCACCTTCACATTGAGGATACGGAGTTGTGCATCTCTCTGGCAGGACAGGCAAAAAGAGTTAGCATGTAACCCCGCGTGCTTCTAATATGTCGGCGATTTCGTGGGCGTGACGGCGGCGGGTTTTGTTAGATAGGCGCACAATAGAGAAAATGATTGCTAGCAGAAATAGCATTATTGCTGTGCTAGAAATAGTTGCTTCCTTTTGCCTTGATGGGATCGGGTTAATTCTCTTTTTTGATATATTTTTTTCTGGATGCAAACTTGTTGCTAGAGCGTCTAAACTTTGGCGGACAAGGGCGCGTGCTGAGGTTTCTAAGAGGGGTTGATTGATGGAGGCTAAACGGCCGTCGATCTCCGCTTCGCCCGTGTAATAAACCGTGCAGGAATCCCCTTCGCCACTCAATCGTATTGTGCCATGTCCGTGGATAGAGCCGGGTTTACCCTCGCCATGCAAGGTTAAGGTAAGCTGTTTAGGGGCGTTGATGTCGGATAAGAGTACTGTGCCGCTAAACACTCCTTGTATCGGCCCAATAGGAATATCTAACGTGCCTTCATACGCGCCGTCGCCCATATACTCCATTTTTTCACAGCCAGCCATCCCTTTTATTAACACATCGGGATCAAGCAACAGCGACCAAACGACTTCGCGGGGGGCATCAAATCTGTATGTCCCTTTAATTTTCATAATATCTTCCTAATGATTGTAATTGATAATGGGTGTGTTTCATCTCACTTTGGTTCAACTTATTTGAAACATACTCATTGATAATTAAGGGCAATCTCTGTGGAGGCGGGAGCGGCATCTGAATAGTTACAAATATTTATCATGCTTGTCTTGCTTGTTCTGCCAAAAATAGGGGCAGGGTAGCGACAGATTGAGAGATGAAGCCGTTGATAATTTCATCAATACGGCCGTTTGTGATGCTGAGTGCGATTTTATCTAGAATGCGGCTCGGTACGAAGCGCAATCCTGATGGTGTGGGTAAATCAGCATGTAATTCGATTTCGTATATCACTCTCGTATGCCCGCCAAAGGGCATAAAGCGCGAAGTGCTGCGAAAAATACCATGGTTGCGGCAACTGTTAAAGCCCTTCTCAGGAGTGACGGGGGTATGGTTATCGGTAGTTCTAACGTAGAGAATGTTCTCTTTAGTATCACTCTCTATCCATAAATCGCTATAAATATAAATTTCGTATGTACCAAGTTCTCGTGTATTATACTGTATCCGCACCTCATTGTCGGCGAACCGTTCCACTATTTTGATATGTGAAAGACAGGAGGTAACACGATCTATATCGCTGAAAAATGCGAGAGATTTCTTAACATCGGTGGGGAAAATGAAGTCGCGTCTGCTGGTGCCGCTGACTCTGATCATGGATACTGCTCCATTTAATTATCAATGGGGTTAAGGATAGGTAGAACTTTTAATCTTCATTTAGAATTGTATCTAATTTAGCAGAAACGGCCGTTAATTGGGCGTGTAAATCATTAATTTCGGCGCGAGAAGGGATCTTTTGGTCGTGAATATATCGTTTCACTATTTCCTCATCTGTGCTGCCGCCTTTCCACCATAAAGGATCGAGTAGTTTTTGTTGCAGTTTAAGCCCTTCATCTTTCGCCAACTCGCCGCGGTTTATCAAATTTTGCAGTCGATTTTCGATCTCCTCATCTACTTGTCGAAATAGATCAAGCGGTGCGCTCAATGTGCGGCGCAAGCTGTTGACTGTATCGCCGCCAGCTTGTACTAATCCTGTGAGAACGGCCGTTGGCAAAAATCCACCCCGTTTCTTCTCCTGTTCAAAGATGATCTGGGTGAGGGTGACGGCCGTTAAATCATCGTTCGTCGCATGGTCAATAATTTCCACATCAGTGCTATTTTGGATCAATTCAGCAATACCATTTAGAGTAATGTACTTTTTTGTTTCTGTATTGTAGAGCTTGCGGTTTGGATACCGCTTAATGGTTATCATTCTATCTCCTTGCGGGACGGACAAAGCAGGTTCTGCCTATCCCATCTAGTTCACTGTCATTATAAGCGGGATTGGATGGATTAACAATGAATGACAGGTCAATCGCATGAAATGTATGCAAATATGCGGGTTTCTAAAAGGATAAAGATAAGGCGAATAAGTACCTTATTGCCCGCAGATTTCGCAGATCAGGGTCATATCATGTGTGTTGCCGCTCTTTAAAGTTAATCTTGACATGAAACGGCCGTTTATGATACCGTAAGATAATGACTGGTTGCCCAGCCATAAACATCAGCGAATAGGTGCGATACGGCATCAATTTACCAAGGAATGAGGTAACTTCTCAACATTTCGGGGTGACTACAACGGATGAAAGAAATAAACGGATGGTGCAGTCGAGAAAATATCCGTTCATTTTCATAATCCGCTGTAGTCACAGTAAAAACAAAATAATTTCCCCGCTTTTTTGAGAAGATACGGAATGAGGATTAAACAAAACCCGAAACTTCCATCTGTCATTCCCCCATCTTCATGAGGGCAGGACAATTTTGGTAGTTAAATAAACCTTCGTTCCTAATCAGCAGGCTATAAAATAGCTAGAGGAGTGGAAATGGTCGAGAAAACGTTGGAAGGGATTGTTTGGTTGAATGGGCGGATGGGAGTGTACTCTCTTATTATTCCGCTTGTGTTTGCAATAATTGTTTTGATTTTGTTGGGCAGGAGTTATAGAAATCCTTCGACGAAAAACAGCCGCTTGCTACTCTCCGCTTACGCCATTATCTACATATACAGCGGCGGCACGATTTTGACGGGTAAAGCGTTTATGGGGACAGCGGTTGCATGGAGCGGGGCGATTGGGCTTTGGCTTATCGCCGTTTTTCTGATTCTGGATGTCGTTTTCAACTGGACAGAGATAAGGCCGCCAGAGCAGACCCATTTGAAGATGCTCTCATACGCCCTAATTTTTGCGGGCATATTTTTCTATCCTGTTTTGGAGATGCTGTTAGGGTTCACGTATCCGCGCATGGTTTTTTTTGGCGCGGAATGCCCGACAACGATCAGTTTGATTGGCCTTTTTATTGGCAGCATCCCCAAAGTGAACAAACCATTATTTGTGCTCATCAGCCTGAATGCGATTGTGACGGGTAGCTATTTTGCTATCAATGGTGCGGCATTCGATTATCTTTATGCTCTAGCAGGAATTTTGGGAGTGAGTATGCTGATCTTCCATTTCAATGACATTTTCAGACCGGCTATCCCTAAAAGTGGTGAGTACAGCTAAGGGAAGGCTCGTTTTTAACTTAGCAGTGGACAAGACTTGACAAATTTCATCAGCACTTTATTTTACACGAGTATCATTAGGGTGTGTTTCATTTCAGTAGAAGTGATAGTCACGGGGCGCATAGTTTCGGGTAAATTAAGTCCGTTTGCCCCGTGACAATCACTTTGGTTCAACTCATTTGAAACACACCCGTATCATTAGGAGAATTTGTCAAATCTTCCCAGAATACTGAGAAGATACGATTTAAATTTAAAAATGGCCTAACGTAAAACTCGCTGTGCCTCTTCAATATGCGGCTTCATATAACACCTTCCCCTCACCGCGTGCCCAATAGTGTACGGTTCCCGGTACGCGACTGCGCCGTCTATATTCGTCTTCTGAATAGATCAGCATATCGATGCCTATGCCCATCGGCCCTAAAACTTGGCGCAAATAAACCATTTGCTCAATCTGATTTTCGACATGAGGTTGAATGATCATTAAATCAAGGCCTGAATTTTCGTCAGCTTCATCACGGCCGTAAGAATCAAATAGAATAACGCGGCTGGGCTGAGCGGCATCTACGATATGCTGTACAGTTTGCTCTAGTATAGCTTGGCGGAAGTTCTTAGATGATATACGCTGCCTGTATCGGGAATCGGAATTCCCGATACCTATCTGGTGGAGCGTTGCGGGAATTCCGATTCCCGCAACAAATAACATACAAGGACTTCCGCCAGCGTGTACTAGGGTTTGTTCATCAATCATATATCATCTGGGTGTGTTTCAAATGAGTTGAGCCAAAGTGATTGTCACGGGGCGAACGGACTTGGTTTACCCAAAACTTTGTGCCCCGTGACTGTCACTTCTACTGAAATGAAACACACCCATATCATCTTATAGCAAGTATAACAGATGGTTTTAAGAAATGAGCGGCTGTTCCTTCCCATCATCAACCCGACACCAATTCCGCAAGCTGCCAATTCCCTCAACTTCGACCACAATTTCGTCTCCATTTTGCATGAATAGTTGAGGAGTGCGACCGATGCCGACACCGTGCGGTGTGCCAGTCAGTAGCACATCACCGGCCTCTAGTGTGAACGCTTGGGAGCAAAAAGAGATGAGTTTGGCGACGGGGAAAATCATTTGACTGGTGTTGCTCTCTTGCATGACACGGCCGTTTAACCGACTCTCTATCTCCAAATTTTGCGGATCGGGGATGTCGTCGGCAGTGACGAATGCCGGCCCCATCGGGCAAAAGCTGTCCAGACTTTTGCCGCGAATAAATTGGCCGTCACTGCGCTGCAAATCGCGGGCGGTGATGTCATTGGCCGCGGTGTAGCCAGCGATATAAGAAAGAGCGTCCGATTCGGGGATATAACGGCCGTTTTTCCCGATAATCACCGCCAACTCAGCCTCATAATCCACCTTTTGCGTCAGCGCGGCAGACCAGCGCACTTCGCCGTCGGGATCATTCATCGCCGTTGTGAACTTGGTGAAGATTAACGGCCGTTCTGGCGGCACTGCCCCCGTCTCACGGCAATGGTCGAGATAGTTCAGCCCAATGCAGATGATTTTATGCGGTCTCCCGATGGGATTGAGCGGCTGGATGTCGGCGAGCGGGAGGGCGGCGAGAGGGGTAAACGGCCGTTTACTCAGCACATCCTCCCACGCCAAATCCGTCACCTGCACCATTTCGCCATCAATCACGCCATAATGCGTATTTCCTTCATACTCAAATTGTATCCATTTCATAAGGCACTCCGTACAGGACGCAGATTTTTAGGATTATCAGGATGAACGCAGATTTCTTTTGATTTATCCGCGTTTATCCTGATAATCTGCGTCATCTGTGTCCTACTATAGCTTGGCGGAAGTTCTTAGATGATATACGCTGCCTGTATCGGGAATCGGAATTCCCGATACCTATCTGGTGGAGCGTTGCGGGAATTCCGATTCCCGCAACAAATAACATACAAGGACTTCCGCCAGCGTGTACTACTATCTTTTATGAACTGTAAAGCAACGATGAACCGCGTTCTATTTTGATAAGTTCTGCCAGCACGGCGACCGCTATTTCTGCGGGTGTTTCCGCGCCAATATCCAGGCCAATCGGCGAATGAAAACGGCCGATTTGCGCTTCTGTCATCCCGGCCGCAAGCAATGCCTCTTTTGTTTGCGCCCATCGCCGCCGACTTCCCATCACGCCGATGTAGGCGGCGGGGCTGTCGGCTAGTTGGGGCAAAATGTGGAGATCGAGGGGGACATTGCGGGTAACGGCCGTTATATATGTATTTTTATGCGGCGAAAATTGGGTCAGCGCATCAGCGAAGGGGCCGGGAAGGTAGAGATCGGCGTGGGGGATCGTTTCAGAGGTCGCCAATTCCACACGGTCATCAGTGACGACGACACGGAAATCAAGCAATTTAGCTTGCGCCGCCAATGCCCGTCCCACATGGCCGCAACCGATGATGAAAAGCGTTTTGGGCGGCAAATACGGCTCAATATATAGCTCAACTTCGCCGCCGCACACGCCCGCGTCCCCTTTTGCGGGGTCAATGAGCGAATAAGTGATGAGGCGCGGCCGGCCTTCTTCTAAAGCGGCGACGGCCTCTTTGACGACGCGGGCTTCCATTTCGCCGCCGCCGATGGTGTGGTGACAACGGCCGTCTTTCCACACTATCATCTTCGTCCCCGCATGGCGCGGAGCCGACCCGTCGGCGCGAATAATCGTCGCCAAGACGAACGATTCGCCGCGCTCTTGTGCGGCTGTCATGGTTTGTAAAAGTGACATGGTGCGGGACGCGTTCTCCACTCCTGTTGCTACGCCTGCAACAGAGGGATTAGATTGTGTAACCGATCATTTTTGCTTAATTCCAATAATAAACCGCACACTTTTGTCTTTTTGCTGCCCATAGCCAACTGTTCCCAATCCAAATCAAGGGCAGTTGTCATCTGTTCCAACTTGTCTAAACTGCAATGCGCTAATAAATAGTGACGAAGAACGGTCGGCGGCGAATCAACCGTGATCTTATCTAAGCGAGGTAAATTTTCGGCAGGGATGGGATTGATGATACGATCAACAGCAACCTCAAACTCGGCGATTATGTCATGTTGATGGGCATAATTGATGCTGTTAATAATTAATTGATCCGTCGTTTGTCCATGCGCGGGCATCACGTCATTTTCGTTGATTTGAAGATCGAAGAGCAAGCTCCGCACATCTTGCCAATCAAGATTACTATACATTTTTTTATGCAGTTCAAAGTCAGGAATCAAGGCCGCAGGATTGAGGAGCGCGGCGGCAGAAGCGGGAACGGCCGTCAATGGACGAAGCAAACCCCACGCCCAAACAGCCATGCCGCCAACCAATATGCCGCCAATCGCATATGCACCAAACCCTAAATCGGCCATCGTTTGCTCCCGATTAAAGGTGCTGATCAAGGTATCTAAAAAGGCTGCTGTCGTTATCGTCAACAGCCCGATGCCCCACACCCAATTGATGTGGCGCAAAAACATCACTAAAAAAAACAAGATGATAATCGCCTTAACGACTAACAATATCATCGAAAATTCCATAATACTCCGTCAAGATAGAGGCAGGAGATAGAGATAGAAAATCGTAACTACTCAGCCCAAGTTAAGGCCATTTCTAAATTTAAATCACCCAAAATTTTGATTATCATTCCCGTCCCCATCCTCACGAAGGTGGGGATGGGGGAATGACAAACGTGTAATTATTTTTCACGAATGGCCTAACCACAAAGACACGAAGAACACGATGTTTTTTAAAATTTTCTTTGTGATCTTTGCTTCTTTGCAGTGAAATAATTAATAGGCTGAGTATCTTCTCAATAAATCGTGGACAAGACTTGACAAATTTCATCAGCATTTTATTTTACACGAGTACCATTAGGAAAATTTGTCAAGTCTCCCCAGAATACTGAGAAGATACTAGTACACGCTGGCGGAAGTCCTTGTATGTTATTTGTTGCGGGAATCGGAATTCCCGCAACGCTCCACCAGATAGGTATCGGGAATTCCGATTCCCGATACAGGCAG
>WFSA01000085.1 GCA_015486215.1 Anaerolineae bacterium
CGGCAATGTGCAAACGCGCATCCGCAAAGTGTATGAAGGGCAGTACGACGCGACGGTGCTGGCAGCGGCGGGCGTGACGCGGCTGGGATTGGAAGCTCATATCGCCGAATGGCTGTCGCTGGACATGATGCTGCCCGCGCCCGGACAGGGCGCATTGGGCATCCAATGCCGCACCGACGACACGGAAACGCTCGCCTTTTTGAGCAAAATCCATTGTCCCGCTGTCGCCGCCGCCGTTACCGCCGAACGCGCCTTTTTGAACGGCTTGAACGGCGGCTGTTCCACCCCCGTCGCCGCTTATGCGGTGATGGAAAACCCATTCGACAATGCTCAGGGCAAGCGTTTGCACCTCATCGGCCTCGTCGCTGACCCCAACGGCACGCGCCATGTGCGCGTCGAAGGGCGCGGGCAGGATGGGGCTGCGCTCGGCCGCAAACTCGCGCAACAGGCGTTGGCTGACGGCGCGGATAAGATTTTAGGTATCCCAAAGTGACAGGCACTTTGAAAGTGCCTGTCACTTCACGCCCGCGCATCGTCATCACCCGCCGCGCTGAACAGGCGGGCGAATTTGCCGACAAATTGACGGCGGCGGGGTTCACCCCCATTTTGTTTCCGACGATTGAATTGCGGGGGATGGATAAACGGCCGTTAGATGATGCCCTAGACGCGCTCGATTATTTCGATTGGCTACTGTTCAGCAGCGTCAACGCCGTCGATTTCTTCTTCCGCCGCGTGAACGAACGGGGATTGCGCCCAACATGGCCGAAAATCGCCGTCGTCGGCTCGGCAACGGCGGCACGATTGGCGCAACACGGCCTCACGCCCGATTTTATGCCGACTGAATTTGTCGGCGAAGCATTAGCGGCGGGATTAGGCGATTTGACGGGGCAGCGTGTGTTGCTCCCCCGCGCCAAAGCGGGACGGCGGGCGTTAATCAATACTTTGCAAGCGCAGGGCGCGGGCGTGGTGGAGATTGGATTGTATGAGACGGTAACGGCCGTTGCTGCCCAAGAATTAACAGAGGAATACGACGTAATCACCTTCGCCAGCCCATCCAGCGTAGACGGTTTTGTAGAACTCGAACCTGACAGGTTTCAAAAACCTGTCAGGTCTGGGGTGGTGGTCGCCTGCATCGGCCCCATCACCGCCGCCGCCGCCCAAAGGCACGGCCTGCCCGTCACCATCACCGCCGCCGAGTACACGATTGATGGGCTGGTGGCGGCATTGGTTGAGTATTTTGACATGGTTAAAAATTGAGCAGGGCGACCCAGCGGGTCGCCCCTACGGGAGATCATGTGTAGGGGCGACCCGCTGGGTCGCCCTACTAACAAATTATGAGCAAAACAAACATCCCCATCCCCACAATTCGCCCGCGCCGCTTGCGGATGTCGGCCGGCGTGCGGCGCATGGTGCGCGAAACGACATTGACCGCCGCCGACTTCATCTACCCGCTGTTCGTGACGCATGGCGAAAACGTGCGCCATCCGATCCCGTCTATGCCCGGCATTTTCCAATTTTCGATTGACCAATTGGCTGAAGAAACGGCCGAAATCACCGCACTCAACATCCCCGCCGTCGTCCTCTTCGGCATTCCGGCGGCAAAAGACCCCATCGGTTTAGAAAATTTTGCCGATGACGGGATCGTGCAGCAAGCGATTCGGGCGATCAAGGCGGCACAGCCCGATTTAATCGTCATCACCGACGTGTGCTTGTGCGAATATACCGATCACGGGCATTGCGGGCTGGTGCAGGGGGATGAGATTTTGAACGACGCGACGTTGGCGGTTTTGGCAGAAACGGCCGTTTCCCACGCCAACGCCGGCGCAGATATAGTCGCCCCCAGCGGCATGATGGACGGCATGGTCGCCGCCATCCGTGCGGGGCTGGACGGGGCGGGATTCGCCAATATGCCGATCATGTCTTACGCCGTCAAATACGCCTCCGCCTTTTACGGCCCCTTCCGCGACGCGGCCGACGGCGCACCCAAATTTGGCGACCGCAAAACGCACCAAATGGATCCCGCAAACGGCCGTGAAGCTCTCCGCGAAGCCGCCCTTGACGTTGAAGAGGGAGCCGATTTCCTGATGGTCAAGCCCGCGCTGGCATATCTGGACATCATCCGCCAAACAAAAGAGGCGTTCCCCGCCCTCCCCCTCGCAGCCTACAATGTCAGCGGCGAATACGCGATGATCAAAGCGGCCGCCGCCAACGGCTGGCTCGACGAAAAGAAAGCGATTTTAGAAACCCTCACCGCCATCAAACGGGCGGGAGCAGACTTAATCATTACTTATCACGCAAAAGAAGCAGCTCAATTGATAATGGATAATGGATAATGGATAATTGAGAATGATGGTCTGCATGTACTCATTATCCATTATCAATTCTCAATTATCCATTCAATAAAATGAACTCACTTGAAAACACTCCCTTTCTGCTCGCCGCTCGGCGGCAGCCTGTTCCCCACACCCCGATTTGGCTGATGCGTCAGGCGGGGCGATATATGCCTGAATATCGCGCTATTCGCGCCAAATATGGGATGCTGGAGGTGATGCGAACGCCAGAGTTGGCGGCCGAAGTCACTTTACAGCCCATCGAAGCGTTCGACATTGACGCGGCGATCATCTTTTCCGACATTTTGCCGCCACTGATCGGCATGGGGTTGGATTTAGAATTTATCGGCGGCGTAGGGCCGCGTATCCATAATCCGATCAACAGTGCGGCCGATATTGAGCAGCTGCGCGTGCCGACAGCGGCCGAAAATATGCAGCCCACCCTCGACGCGATCAAAATCGCATCCGATGCGTTGACCCCGCGCAATATCCCGCTTATCGGCTTCTGCGGCGCACCGTTCACGCTGGCGAGTTACGCCATCGAAGGGGGCGGCTCGAAAACATACGCCAAAACGAAAACACTGATGTACAACGATCCGGCCGCATGGGATATGTTGATGCGTAAATTGGTGGCTGTGCAGGCGGATTATTTGCAGGCGCAGGTCACTTATGGTGCCTCGGCGTTGCAGGTTTTTGATTCGTGGGCGGGGCTGGCGATGGGATCGCTCGATTATGAGCGGTATATTCAGCCGTATAACACGCTTTTGTTTGAGCAGATCGCGGCGGCGGGTGTGCCGACGATTAATTTTAGCACGGGAACGGCCGTTTATCTCGATAAAGTTGCCGCGTGCGGCGGCGATGTCGTCGGGGTAGACTGGCGTATTCCGATAGACGAGGCGTGGGCAAAAATCGGTCACGACCGCGCCGTACAGGGCAATCTTGACCCTGTGGCCTTGCTGACGGAGTGGCCGCAGTTAAAGGAACGGGTGGATGATGTGTTGGGGAGGGTAAACGGCCGTTTAGGACACATCTTCAATCTCGGACACGGCATCTTCCCCAACGTCCCCGTGGACACCGTGCGGCGGCTGGTGGATTATGTTCACGAACAGACGAGTGGCGAGTAGGTAATTGTTCAGGCTGATTTGTATGGTTAGGAGGGGCTTTTCTGTAAGTCGCGCATTACTTTCTTAGCGACATGTTGCCTTGCTATTTCACGAATTTTGTCAAAATCTTGAACCTCGTTTACAGGGATACTGCCCACAAGGTCAAAAATATCACCCCGTACAGGTTGCTGTGCTTGATTATTGATTAATTCATTGGCAATTTGCCTCTTTCCGTTCATTTCTAAAGACATAATACACCTACTTTTGCGGAAGCAATATCTGCTTGCTAAACAAATGGAACAGGTATACCCGATCTGGAATACAAAAAAAATAATCCGCAGATTTCGCAGATTAGCGCAGATTTTTTTACCTCTTTTTATCTGCGCTAATCTGCCGAAAAAATTTCTTGTTGATGGTGAACAGTGTCGCACATAATTGAACATTTTGTCAACAATCTGGAGAATCCAATATGAATATCGAAAAATCAATCAAACTATTTAACGAAGCAAAAGAGCTGTTGCCCGGCGGCGTGGATTCGCCCGTGCGGGCGTTTAACGCCGTTGGCGGACAGCCGCTTTTTATTGAGCGCGGCGAAGGCGCGTATCTGTACGATGTGGACGGCAATCGGTACATTGATTATGTGTTGTCGTGGGGGCCGCTGGTGCTGGGACACGCCCATCCGCAAGTGGTCGGTGCGTTGCAAAAAGCGGCGGCGATGGGAACGAGCTACGGCGCACCGAGCGCGTTGGAGAATGAGTTGGCGCGGCAGGTGATCGGTCTCATGCCCAACATCGAAATGATCCGTTTCGTCAACTCTGGCACGGAGGCGACGATGAGCGCGTTGCGGCTGGCGCGGGCGTTCACGGGGCGCAATAAAATCGTCAAATTTGAGGGCAATTATCACGGACACGCCGACATGCTGCTGGTGAAGGCCGGCTCTGGGGTGGCGACGCTGGGGCTGCCCAACTCTCCCGGCGTGCCAGCGGCCGTCGTCGCCGACACCCTCATCGCCCCGTACAATGATGTGGAGGCGGTGAAGGCACTGTTTGCCAAATTCAAGGGGGAGATAGCGGCCGTTATCGTCGAACCTGTCAGCGGCAACATGGGGTTAGTGCCGCCAGTGGACGGCTTTTTGCAAGGATTGCGCGACGTGACGGCCGAAGATGGCGCATTGCTCATCTTTGACGAGGTGATGACGGGTTTCCGCGTTCACAAAGGCGGAGCGCAAACGCTGTACGGCATCAAGCCGGACATCACCGCGCTGGGCAAGGTGATCGGCGGCGGGCTGCCCGTCGGGGCGTATGGCGGGCGGCGGGACATTATGGAGATGGTCGCTCCCGTCGGCGCGATGTATCAAGCTGGCACGTTGTCGGGCAATCCGTTGGCGATGACGGCGGGCATCGAGACGCTGAAAATTTTGCGGCAAGATGGGGTGTGGGACGGCATGATGGCGCGGGGCGAGCAGTTGGTCGGCGGCTTGCGGCAAGCGGCGGCGGACGCGGGCGTTCCCGTGCAGGTTGGCCGTGTGGGAACGATGTTCGGCATGTTCTTTGCGGACGCGCCTGTTGAAAATTGGACGGCCGTTTCCCAATCCAATCACGCCCTTTTCGGCACCTATTTCCATCAGCTATTGGAACAGGGGGTGTACATCGCTCCATCCCCGTTTGAAGTCGGCTTCCTCTCCACCGTACATGGCGAAGCGGAGATTGAGGCGACGGTGAAGGCGGCGGCAGTGGCGTTTACGGCGTTGTAAAACAAGACATGACAGGTTTTAGAAACCTGTCATGTCTGCCCTTTGGAGATTATCATGTCTATTAGTTTTTATATTTCATTAACGACGGCCGTTATAACGGCCGTTTTCACCGTCATCATTTTTGTTCGAGATCGGGGGCGGCGGCGTAAACATTTGCTGATGTGGGGGGCGGGGATGGCGTTGTACAGCCTCAGCACCTTTGCACAAGCGTACCTATTTGTCAGCTTTAACGAGTGGATTTTCAAAGCGTGGTATTGGGCGGGGGCGTTGGTCGTAGCGTTATGGCTGGGGCAAGGCTCTGTTTTCCTGCTCGTCCGCAAGGGTAATCGGGCGATGATCAGCTTTTATTTTGTGCTGATCAGCAGCATCATCGGCCTAGCCGTGATCGGAACGTCGGGGGTTGATTCGTCTGTCTACCGTGCGGGCGTGGATATGACGGAGCAGTACCGTGATATTTTCACGGCGACGGGCGGGGCAAAGACGGCGCGGACGGTGCTGGCAATCGTGCTGAACAGTTACGGCACGTTGATGTTGGTCGGCGGGGCGGCGTATTCGGCATCCGTTTTTTGGCGTAAACGGATATTGCCCAATCGCATGTGGGGCAATGTGCTGATCGCTGGCGGCGGGATGCTGCCGGCGATGGGCGGCGTACTGGTGCTACTGGGCAATCCTGCGTTCAAATATATCGGGCAGCTGCTGGGCGGGCTGCTGATTTTTGCGGGCTTTTTGGCGGCGACGAAGAGAAAGAGGTGAGCGGGGGTGGAAATTAGGGCATGGTTCAAAAATAGTAAAATTTGCTTTACAACATGTTATAGTACAACTTAACATAAAAGCAGGGCGCGGATGCCTCGCACGCAGATTTAACGGATAAACGCGGATTTTTCTTTTTTAATCTGCGAAAATCTACGAAATTTCTGGTTCTAGTGGATTCTGTGGCTACCTAGTATAGCTTGGCGGAAGTTCTTAGATGATATACGCTGCCTGTATCGGGAATCGGAATTCCCGATACCTATCTGGTGGAGCGTTGCGGGAATTCCGATTCCCGCAACAAATAACATACAAGGACTTCCGCCAGCGTGTACTAGTATAACTTGGCCTAAATTCTTAGATGATATACGCCGCCTGTATCGGGAATTCCGATTCCCGATACCTATCTGGTGGAGCGTTGCGGGAATTCCGATTCCCGATACAAATAACATACAAGGACTTCCGCCAACGTGTACTAGATCGTTAGCATTTTGAAGCGATATTTGCGTTATTTTTAGTATAATTTATCTGATTTCAATCAAAAACAAGCTTATCTGGTAACTTCTCAATATTTCGGGGTGATTACAACAGATGAAGAAAGGAACAGATTGCGTCAGTCGAGGACATCTGTTTTTTCCCTAATCTGTTGTACTCTTGCCCCAGCTTTTTGAGAAGATACCTTATCTGTGCTAAAAATTACTATAATTCGGCGTAAATTTGCAATTCTTAGCGAAATTTACTGTCAAAAGCTGTCAGCCACAGAATCCAATAGAACTAGCGAAATTTAATAATTGTCCCATTTGGTAAACGATCAGCCCCCACCCTAACCCTCTCCCTTTGGGAGAGGGCTGGGGTGAGGGGGATTGAAATCAATGTCTCAAATGGGACAGTTCATTCATCCTCATTCCTTAGCTTGGTAATAGTCGCGCTTATTTCACCACAATAGGTAGGTAGACGGTAAATCCAGCAGGGGCGGTGTTGACTGCCCCCTTGATATTGATACGGTATGAACTTTCATCTTCATCATTATTGATAAAGTTCATATCCACACTAAAAGCACCGTCCGCAGGTACAGTAAATGAGACATTGACACTGGCTTTTTCTCCTTCTGCCACTGTTAAAGGCATGGGGGTAATGACGGTGAAGTCAGCGATATTGTTGATAGCGGAAGTGGTCGTATTGGTGATAACTAATGGCAGGGTTCCCATGCTGTTATCTATAATATAATCCAGATTAAATGCAGTTGTGGGTGAACTGCCCATATCATCGCTGCCGCCATTGGGGATTGATGTGGATGACGGCAGTTGTACATCCATTTCTGGCGCGGGCTTTTGCAGCTCAAAAGAGCCAATATCACAAGCCGCATATTGCGGACGGGAGAAACCGCGTTGATCAGTGACAAAAGTGCCGCAACTGCCCGCATCAACAGCGGGTGTGCCAAACAACAGCGCGTGAGTAAGTATTGATTGCCCTAATTCTGCCCCTATCAAATATCCGCGATTATCAGCCAATGGCTTAAGTGATGGATCAGATTGAACTGTAAAGCCGCCGCAAGTTGTCCCTGGATACTCCAGATTATGCCCATTATCTGTCAACGGATTGTTACAATTCGCTGTGTTATTGGCTACGATACTATTATCAATAGTTACTGTGCCGCCAGCTTGGAAAATACCCGTTCCATTATTATAGACAATGCTATTATGGGATGAGGTTAGGTTAGCTTCTGTGTAGATGCCAGCTGTAACAGGTGCGCTATTGCCGCTGATTGTACTATTTTCTATTATCATCGGCGTACTGCTATAGATACCACCTCCGTCAGCAGATGCGGTATTACTGCTGAATGTGCTGTTGCGGATGTCCAGCGTACCACTATTTGCTACTCCACCGCCATCGCCAGCATCAACGGTATTGCTCATGAATAAACTTCTGTTTATGTGAACGGTGCCATCATATATGTTAAGACCGCCGCCACGTTCATGGGCTGTATTATTAGATACGATGCTGTTGGTAATGGTCATAACAGCATTAGATTCTGTGCTGACAAGGCCGCCGCCCCAACCACCATCATTTCCAGAGATAGTGGAGTTTATTACGATTGCATTGCCTCTATAATCCACTCCGCCGCCGCGGTGCCCCGCAAAATTATTCAGGATAGCGACGCGATTCAAGGTCAAATTGCCATCGCTTTCGTGGTAGAGACCGCCGCCGTAACTGTTAGAGCCAAATGCGTCTCCTAATGTACCAATATGCCCGTTTTGGATAGTTGTATTATTAATAGTTAGATTGTTTGA
>WFSA01000086.1 GCA_015486215.1 Anaerolineae bacterium
CCCCACCTTCGTGAGGGCAGGCTCCGTGAAGACGGGAATCCATATGTTTTCGAGGAGTGGATTCCCGCCTAAAAGAGTTTACCCTCACGAAGTGCCTGTCCTCACGAAGGTGGGGATGGGGGCGGGAATGACAATTAAAATTTTGGGTGATTTGAATTTAGAAATGGCCTAAGGGAAGGTTCGTTTTTAACTTTGGACTTTCAGGTGACAGGCACTTGGCAAGTGCCTGTCACCTTGGCCACAGTTATTTACGAGTTTTCCCTAAGTAACATCTCAATATTTCAGGATGAGTACAACAAATTAAGAAAGGAACACATTGTGTCAGTCGAGTCAATCTGTTCTTTTCCAAATCTGCTATACTCATGTTTCCAATTTTTTGAGAAGATACTGGCCTAACTCGTTAAAAAATCACCTGATGCCGCTCTGCAAGCAAGGCGAGGGTGCGATCTTCCTCCGCTTGCCGCCGTGCATCGTCCCAGCCGTTTGCGGCCGCTAAGATGGCGCAAAGTTCTTGTAAGAGCGGCAACGTCAACTCGCCGAGCATCCCGATCAGCGTCCGCCGTAAAATTAAGTCGTCCAGATAGACGATTTTCTCTAGTTGAATTAAAAAGCGTATTTCGGCGGTGGAGTAGTCGGCGCGGTGCGTCAGCGGCTGGTCGTCGTTGGCGGCGCAGGTAGCGGCAATGAGTTTGGCGCGGCTGCCGTAACGCTCAAAGAGCGTTTGTATGCGGGATGGCGTTAGAGTGGACTCAGCGGTGATGGCGTTCACCCAATCGCGCTGCGCTTTGGCTGTGGCTGGATATTGATCGCCGCCGCCGATGGGCAGATCGCGGGTGGAGCGGGTGCGCGTCGCTCCCAATCGTGCCAATGCCTCATCGGTGACTTGCTCGGCGAAGGCGCGGAAGGATGTCCATTTGCCGCCGACGAGAGAGAGGGTGGCAAACGGCCGTTCCCCATCAGCTTCTATCACGCGAATGCTGTGATCGCGGCTGATTTGGCCGGTGGTGGCGGCATCTTGGGTGGGCAACGGCCGTACCCCCGAAAACCGAAAGACAATATGTTCCCGTGTCACTTTGATGGACGGGAAAACTTTACTGAGCATCCCGATAAAATAATCAACCTCTTCTTCCGTGCAACGCACATCGTCTGGATGGTCAATTTTCAGATCAGATGTGCCGATCAACACCCTGTCAAACCAGGGGAAGATGAGAACGATACGGCCGTCTTTATTTTCAAAGAAAAACTCATTTTCGCCGATAGCTTCGCGTAATTGTGGATGGTTCAGCACCAAATGGGAGCCTTTTGTGCCGCCGATGAAGCGGCTGCGCCGGCCTAGCGCGTCGTTGGTAAAATCAATCCATGGACCGGCCGCGTTGACGACCAGTTTGGGACGGACGGCGATGCTTTCGCCGCTCACCTGATCGGTCAGGCGAACGGTATCCGTCTCCCCCCCGCTGACGGCCAGATAGTTGAGGGCGCGGGCGCGGGGATTGGCCGCTTCGGCATCGAGAATCATCTCCACGCAAAGCCGTTCAGGCTGCAAAATCGCACCGTCAAAATAGGTCGCAGTGGCGATGATGTCGGGGTTGAGAAGGGGGTAGGCGGCTAAGGAACTTTGGCGCGATTTGAAATCGTGGCGGGGGACGGTGCGCTCGCTGCCCGTGTACGCATCGTACATCATCAGCCCCATTTTGATGATGAGTGCGCCCCGTTCGGATGGTTTGTCCAGCAGGCGCATAAATTTGAGCGGGGCGTTGAACAGGCCGGAGAACGCTTTGAACATCGGGATGGTGGTCGGCAACGGCTTGACATAATGAGGGGCGTTGACGAGCAGGCGGTTGCGCTCTTTGACCGCTTCGCGCACCAATCTGAATTCGCTATTTTCTAAATAACGGATGCCGCCATGCGCCATATGGGATGAGGCGGCACTGGCTCCAGAGCAGAAGTCTGCTTTTTCGGCCAGTAGAACGTGAACGCCGTTGATGGCAAGATCGCGGAATACACCGATGCCGTTTACGCCGCCGCCGATGATCAATATGTCAATGTCTGGGGTTTGACGGATATTGTTTATGGTTTGTTCTCTGGTGGTTGAATTTTTCATGGAGGGAGTATACTTAAAATTTGGGGGGAATGCTTGTTATATAGAAAACAAAATAGGGCGATTGCAACCTCCAAATCGCACTGTTAAATTCCAAATTTACACCGTTTTTGGCAGCTCCGCAATTGACATAACATGTGAATTGTGGAGAATTTATGTGTTATGATTGTCGTGATCGTATGTCGTGATCGGTTTCGTGATCGGTTTTTTCAATTTTCGATCACGAAAACGATCACGATCACGAATTAAGGCGAGGTTGCAATCGCCCTAGAAAACAAAAACGGCCGTTTTCCACCACATCCTCATCTGCAAAGCCAAGTACAGCGAAAACAGATATTTAGGCGCAATACCTTTCAAATACGGATTTTAACGGTCAAAATCGCCGTGTTTTTTGACCGTTTACTTTAGCAGTGAGGTTTCCAAAACCGCTAAAATCTTGCTGCGTTAGCCCCGAAAGGGCGTTGTTTAATAGCCCAGACGTTCACGTCTGGGCGGATGCTGCAAGAAAAACAATCTGAACTGTAAAGATGATATTGTCACAAATGAACCATGCCGATATTTACTATTAAGAATTGATAAGCCACTAGAGACTCAATCGTAATGTGACCACATTCTTAAGACTTTTACAATTCGTTCCGTATTCATAATCTCATAAACCAAACGATGCTTGATATTGATTCGCCGCGAATACGATCCAGATAAGTCACCGCCTAATTTTTCATAAGGCGGTGGATTTTGATATGGATTTTCACGCAAGACAGCAAGCAACGTTTCCGCTTTTGGTCGTAGTTTTGCGGCGGTTAGTTTTCTTGCATCTTTCGTTGCTTTCTTTGTAAATACAATACGCCAGTTCACCATTCAAGTTCATTTTCATCTATACATTCATATAATGGTGTGTTCATTCCTTCCACAATAGATTCACGCATGCCCGGTACACTGAGTAAATACATTGTTTCTTCAATTGCTCTCCAATCGCTTTCGGATAAAAGAACGGCGTTATTTCGTTTGCCGGTAATTAAAACAGGCTTATGTGATATACCCACATCATCAATAAGACGATAAAAGTTAGATCGAGCCTTTGTTGCTGTTATTGTTGACATTTTCCCCTCGCATACATTAATTGTTCTCGCCCCAAAGTGTACGTTATTCCGTACATAATGTCAAAATTCAGGCACGACTATTTTCGTAACCAGAGATATTTTTGTTAGCAAACGGCCGTTTCCCCCTACACCC
>WFSA01000087.1 GCA_015486215.1 Anaerolineae bacterium
CCTTGCAGGAAAAAGAGTATCCACTCTTTCCATGCACCGCGCTGACTAACGGCCGTTAATAATTCATAATACCGCATACGATGCTCCTCAAAATATGCACTCAAATAGAGCAACGGCACAGGCAACAGCTTCCAATCAATGAGCAACAGCGCATTTAGCAGGCGGCCAATACGGCCGTTTCCATCCAAAAACGGGTGAATCGCCTCAAACTGATAATGTATCAAAGCCAATCGCACCAGCGGCGGCAGATCGTCATCAGCATGGATGTATAACTCCCATGCATGGAGTGATTCGTGCATCTCTACAACGGGCGGCGGCACAAATGAAGCCGTGTTGAGGGTACAATTTGACTCACCGATCCAATTTTGCGTGCGACGGAACGCTCCCGGCGTAGCTTGCTCGCCGCGCACACCAGCCATCAATTTTTCGTGGAGTTCCTTAACCAATCGCAAGCTAATCGGCAATGAATCCAGTCGCTCTAACCCGTATTCAAGAGCTTGAACGTAATTATACACCTCGCGGGCATCCGATTCGGGGACATCCGACGTGAATCCGGGAAGGTGCAGTTGCCCCGCCTCATACGCATACAATGTGGATAGATCTGTGCGTGTGCCTTCTATACGCGATGAAGAAACGGCTTCACGACGGATGAGCGGGCTGGCCTGCAAAACGCTGTTTGAAAATATGCTACCAACTCCCGCCAATTCACCCAATGCACGATCCGCTTGAGAAAGCGTACCCATCAACTGAACATCGAACAGCAGTTCAGGCGGTAACGATTGCGGGATGAATGCCCAATACGCAGTCGCCCCCCGCCCGATTTGGCGAAGCGTTCCTGCGGTATTGTCGTGAAAAGTCTCAGGGTTCATCTAATTATTGCCGCCGACGGATGAGCCGCAGGCGGATTAAGTCGTCTCGAAAGCCTGATTTGGATTTCAAGATGGGTTGATTTTGATCGTTGTAGCCGATCTCGCTGAAGGTGATGAGCGGGGTTTGGGCGGGAATCTGTAAAATGTCGCTGAGTTCGTCGGAGACGATAACGGGGATGATTTCGGAGACGTAGTAGCTGAGATGGGAACGGCCGTTTTTACGCAAACATTCATAAATCGGCAGCAACAAATCCGCATCCGTGTATCCGTCAACCAGCAGCTTGGCGGGGATGATGTTGTGCGTCAGGATGGCGGGTTCGTTATTCTCCAAAAACAGCTTTTTGACGACGAGAACGTCGTCGTCGGGGGTGAGATTGAGGGAAACGGCCGTTTCTTCATCCGCCTTCTCTATATCTGCGCTCAAAATTTTTACCGATGGGGTGTATCCATGCGCCCGTAGCATCTCCTCATACGACCAAATTTCATCTAGTTTAGATTTGATCTGTAAGCTGGCTTTATTGATAAATGTACCCGCGCCTTGTTTGCGATAAACGATATGCTCTTGCTCCAATCGCCCCAGCGCATCGCGGATGGTGGTGCGGCTCACGCCGAGATTGTTAGCGAGTGTGGTTTCAGAGGGAATACGGCCGTTGACGAACTCCTCATCAACAATCAACTGCTTGATGTGATTTCTCGTCTGTGCGGTTAGGGATGGGCTACGTTGTAACATAAACTAAAGTTGAGCTAGGGGCTGAAGGATGGTTTTTTCTAGCTCTATCCCCCAGCTTGTTGTATGGTTGTATGACAAATTTTAATGCAAAACAAACCATGAGGCAAGTTTGGCAAATATGGAAATTAAGTTGGGTTAAAGAATGCAAATTTGGGTATGGTTCAAAATGGTGAGATTTATCTTTACAGTTGTTGCGTGATTGGGCGACCATAAAGGAGCACTTCTACAGGAGTAAATTGTAGGGGCGCGGCCTTGTGCCCGCCCATAAAGTGTAAAAATCGTTTCAGACAAAATGAACCATGTCCAACTTTGTCTCTTTTCTTGATAGCTGGGCACAGTTAGCCTATGATAATGACCTGTTTGAACTTTATCTAGCATAATTTACTGATAAGATGCCTTATGCGGCAACCATAAACATTGCCCCTATCCGTTCTAACTGAGAGAGACACAATAGTGCAGAATCATCATAAATTTTTCAAAAACGCACAATCTACAAATGCACGCACAACAAAAGAGCAGCTATCCTTTCCTCTGCGCCGCGATTTAGGGTCACAACTCCTGTTTTTATATTTAGCATTCGTCGGGCTGTTCGTGCTGGTCGCCATGCTGTTCGTCTCTTATGCCCAGCAGCGATTGAAGGATGATGTCAGCGCGTCCAATCTAGCTCTGGCACAAGCCATCGCCCAAGAAACGAACACAGCGATGGGCAACACTTTGTTGACCGTGCGGCAATTGGCTGATTATGAAGCGGTGCAAACGGCCGTTCCCTCCCAAATGTCCCCCATCTTCCAAGCAGTCATGGCTGGACGGGACGACATCAACCTCACCTATCGCCTTGACGAAGATGGAATCATGCTTTTCCACTACCCCGACAGTCCAGAATCAACTGTCGGCAAAGATTTCTCCTTCCGTGATTACTTTCAACGCGCCGCCCTCATCCATAAGCCGCTCGTCTCGCTGGGGCGTATCTCACCAACGACAAATGAAGCCGTCGCAACGGCCGTTATGCCTATATGGAGCGAAGAAAATGAATTTCTCGGCTTAGTCGGCACCAATCTAAAACTGCAATTTCTCAGCGACACCCTGACCAGCATTGTGCAGCAGTATGGCAAAGAAGCGGAATTCCAACTATTCATCATCGATCACGCAGGGCAGACCATCGGCCATTCTGATTCCGCCCAGCTGCTGGAAGATACCCATATACCATTACCAGAAGTGACAACGGCCGTTTTGCACGCCAACTCAGGCACAATCACCAGCGACAGCCCCGACGGGCACCCCCATCTATACAGCTATGTGCCCATTCCCGATGTAGGCTGGGGGGTGATTGTTGAGCAGCCAACGGCCGTCGCCTTCGCCACCATTCAAGCCTTTCAGCGCGGATTAGCGATCAGCACCGCCATTCTATTAGCCTTGGGGATGCTCTTTTGGCTCATCCTCTCCCGCCGTATCATTCGCCCATTAGAGCGTTTAGCCAATTTTAGCCAAGAGATCGCACTGGGAGACGACCTGCCCGTCGAACACCATCGTGCCGCCCTCGCCACCCTCATCGAACGCCCCGACCAGATGGGATTGCTCACACGCGCGCTCACACAGATGCAGCAAGCGATTGAAACCCGCTTTGATGAAATCTCCACATTATTGGACACCAGCGCGGCCGTCGTCTCCACACTCGACCAAGAAACCGTTCTCAGCCGCATTTTGGAACAGACCGAACGCCTATTGGACGTGCCGATGAGCGCGATTTTTGCGCTGGACGAACAACAGGGCATCTTCCGCGTCTACGCCAGTCACGGCTTACCCCATTGGTACACCGAAAACGCGACCATCCATCCTGACGAAACCAGCTCCGTCACCATGCGGGCGATCCATTCAGGGCAGCCGATCCAGATCAGCAACACCAAAACCAACCCCTCCTTTGGGCGGCATCGGGAACGGGCACGTGTGGCTGGGTATCAATCTGTACTGGCCGTCCCCTTAGCCGCCCAATACAGTTCACCCGCCGCCCTGCTCGTCTTTCGCCCCGACGTGCATAAATTCTCCCACCGCGAAATCAGCCTGCTGACCAGCTTTGCCAATCACGCAACGATGGCAATCGAGAACGCCGCCCTCTACACGCACAGCGATATGCGTTTTCAAGAGGAGACACGCCGCCTGCAAGCCCTCATCCAATCCATGCAGGATGGGCTTATTTTGGAAGATTTAGAGGGAAATGTGCTGTACGCCAATCGCAGTATGGCCGAATGGAGCGACCTGCCCTTAGCAAAAACAACGGGTGTGTCGGTTGATTTGCTGATGGAACGACTGTTGACGCACGCGCAAGAGCGACCCGACGTGGAAGCCAAAATCGCCCATCTATTGAACGAATCTGGCAACCGCCGCATTCAATTCCTGCTCAATTTTCCCGATTTTCCGCGCTATCTGCGCCTGATTCTGTTCGATGTGACCGATCCCGACGGCACGCCGATTGGACGAGGCCGCATCGTGCAAGACATCACCCAGAGATACGAAGTTGACCGTATGAAATCAAGCCTCATTTCCACCGTCTCCCACGAATTGCGAACCCCGTTAGCGGCGATCAAGGGGTATGCGTCCACGTTATTGGCGGATGATGTGGAATGGGACGAAGCGAGCAAGTATGAATTTTTAAGCATCATTTCGGATGAAACAGACCATCTCAGCCAATTGGTGACCGATTTATTGGATATGTCGCGCATTGAGGCGGGCAATCTAAATGTACAGCAGATGGCGTGCGACTTATCGGAACTCATCCAGCAGGCACAACAGCACGCTTATCCGTCGCCCGGCACATATCTGCGCGTCAACCTGCCGCCATCGTTGCCGATGCTGTTTGTAGACCCCCAGCGCATGATCGTCGTCTTGCGGAATTTGATCGAAAATGCGGTAAAATATGGGGGTGAAGAGAAACCTATTCGGATAACGGCCGTTGTCCAATCGGATCAAATTATTATCAAAATACGGGATCAAGGGCCGGGTATTCCCCAAGAGCAAATGCAGCAAGCGTTCGACAGCTTCCACCGTATTGACAACAGCATGACGCGCCAAACGACAGGCGCAGGATTAGGATTGGCGATTTCACGCGGCTTCGTCCGCGCACACGGCGGCAATATCTGGATAGAGCCAACAGAAAAAGGATTATGCGTAGCTTTCTCGCTGCCTATACAGAGGAGATGAGAGACGGGAGATAGAGAGTTGAGATAGAGATAGAGAGGTGTCGGGGGACTAAGGTAGTTGTGGTGACAATGCTCACTCCATCACTATCTCTTATCTCTCATCTCTATCTCCCGTCTCTCATCTCTATCTTCAATGGAGATTTGATGAACAAAACAGTTGTCCTTGTTGTTGATGATGAGAAGGCGTTGCGCGATTTTGTACGCCGCAATTTGGAAATTCGCGGTTTTGAGGTGTTGAGCGCGACCAATGGGTTAGAAGCGTTAGCCCATTTTCAAAATAACATACTCAATCTGGTCGTTCTGGACTTGATGATGCCGCATATGGACGGGCTGGAAGTGGTGCGCCGTATACGTAGAAGTTCGTTAGTCCCCATCATCATCTTGTCAGCAATGGGCGAGGAAGAGGACAAAATCCGCGCCTTAGATTTGGGCGCGGACGATTATCTGGCTAAACCGTTCGGTGTGGGTGAGTTATTATCGCGCATCCATGCGGTTTTGCGCCGCTCTAAATGGACAGGGAAAAATATATCGGAAAACGGCCGTTATCTATACGGCGATCTTCTCGTTGACCGCGAACGCTACCAAGCGTCACGCAAAGGCATCTCGCTCGAACTCACCCCCACCGAATTTGAACTGCTCGCCTACCTGATGGAGAATACAGGCAAAGCGATCCCCCATCAAACCTTACTACAACACGTTTGGGGAGCCGAATACGGCCAAGAGATAGAGTATTTGCGCGTTTATATCGGCCGTTTACGCCAAAAAATAGAGGTAGACCCCGCCGCCCCGCAACACCTCATCACCATTCGCGGCATAGGCTACTCCTTCTCAGGATAGCAAGATAGTGATATTGTAAAGTTGGATACGCTTCAAAAATCAAAGAATACAATTGTTGCGTGATTAGGCGACCACAAACAGATCAAAACAATCCGCGCTCATCCGCAAGCAAAGCCATTCGCGTGCAAAGCATCTGCGTTCTATACTTCACTTCTCCGCAGCTTCGCCCAATTTTTATACAATCTTTATACTTCCCCCGCTAAATTTATTCTTTCTTTGTGCTATATCCTTATACTAAGATCGAATCAACCGACAGGCTGTTATTTTCAGCCATCCAAATCAAAAGGCTGTATTTCATTTCAGTTGAAATACGTCTAACTCAAAAGGAGAAAATCATGAAGAAAAGATGGATGTTACCTTTCGTATTACTATTCGTTCTCGTTCTGGCCGCCTGCAACGGCAACGGCGATGACACTGCCGCTGATACAGCTGCAGATACAACGGCTGACACAGCCGCAGAAGCAACGGCTGACACAGCCGCAGATACAACAGCCGACACAGCCGCAGATACAACAGCCGACACAGCCGCAGATACAACGGCCGACACAGCCGCAGATACAACGGCCGACACAGCCGCAGATACAACGGCCGACACAGCCGCAGGCAGCGAAGAAGTTATCATCGGCTTCACCGCATCGCAGACAGGTAAACAGAATGTCTCCTCCACTGGTCAAGTCAACGGCTTGCAATTATGGATGGACAGCGTAAACGCCGCTGGCGGCATTGAGTTGAGCGACGGCACAATCGTCACCCTGAAATCAGTCACCTATGACGATGAAAGCAACACCGACCGTGTGCAAGAGTTGTACACCCGTCTGGCAACCGAAGATGATGCTAACTTCCTGATCAGCCCGTACTCCAGCGGCCTGACCGCCGCCGCCGCCGTCATCGCCGAGCAATATGGCAAAGTGATGATCACAACTGGAGCCGCCTCTGACAGCACCTATCAGCAAGGGCTGACCACCGTCTATCAGGCGTACACGCCCGCCAGCCGTTACCTGACTGGTGCGTTAGATTTATTGCAACAGACAGACCCAGACGTAGAGAAAGTCGCCTTTGTCTATGAAAACAGCAAATTCTCCACTGGCGTTGTCGAAGCCGCCAAAACGTATGCCGAATCATTAGGCTACGAAATTGTTCTATTTGAAGGGTACGATCCTGACAGCACCGACTTTGGCCCCTTCATCAACAAAATCGAAGCATCTGCCCCCGACGCAATTCTTGGCGGCGGTCACTTCCAAGATGGCAGCACCTTCGCCCGCCAGCTTGCCGAGAAAAACATTGATGTCAAATTCTTCACCCTGTTAGTTGCCCCGCCAGAACCAGACTTTGCCGACTTAGGGCAAGCGGCTCTGGGCGTTATTGGGCCGAGCCAATGGGAAAAACAAGCGACTTTCACCTCTGAATCAGCGGCCGAAGCAGGGCTGGCATGGTTCGGCCCCACCAGCACCGAATTTGTGGACGCATACACTGGAGCTTACGGTGGTGACGAACCCTCCTACCATGCGGCTGGCGGCTATGCAGCTGGTCTCATCTTGCAACAAGCGATCCTTGAGGCCGACTCCACCGACCCCGACGCAGTGAAAGCGGCGTTGGACGGAATGGATTTATTGACCTTCTTTGGACACATCAAATTTGACACGACAGAAGCGTCACACGGCTTGCAAATCGGTCACTCAATGATTTACATCCAATGGCAAGATGATGGCGGCTTGATGAAACAAGTTGTGTGGCCGGCAGAAGGCGCAACGGCCGATGTTCTGTATCCAAAACCGTAATTAGGTTGCAGCGGTATTCAACTTTTTCAAGAAGCTTCTTGAAAAAGTTGAATACCGCCTTTCAAAAAATTCTTATACCTACTTAGGCTCTCCAGTATTGCAGTCTATTTCTAATTTAGACATGGTTCAAATTAGGGTGAATCATCTTTACAATTGTTGCGTGAATTGGGCGACCACAAGGGTCACCCCTACAGGAGCAAATTGTAGGGGCGCGGCCTTGTGCCCGCCCTCAACGTGTAAAGATCATCTTGCGTAAAATGAACCATGTCCTGATTTTTCATTTCTGCCTTCGCAGGGATGACACCTAAGTAGTTACAGATTCTTAATGATTGCTTAGGCATTATTAAGATTGCTCCAATTCCCTCTAGGCAGGGGAGATACCGCGGTTAAGCAATTGAAGCAATCTTCTGGGTGTGTTTGTAATTACAATGATTAAACGCTAATACTTTATAGGTACAAAAAAGCGATTGGAGAGCGTATATCCAGTCGCTTTTTGTAAAAATAGGAGAGCTTTTTATGGACTTTCTGCTCGCTTCTTTAATTGATGGCTTGCTTCTAGGGTTTGTCTACGGCATTGCGGCGATGGGCTTAACGCTTATCTGGGGTGTGATGAATGTCATCAATCTATCACACGGCCCTATCATCGCGCTAGGTATGTTTGGTGTGTATTATATTTTTTCCGCTCTAGGCATTCACCCTTATTTGGCTCTAATAGCGGTTGCCGCTGGAGGGTTGTTACTAGGGGGTCTGATTTATTTTGTCGCTGTACATCGCGTTATTGATGCCCCCCATCTATCTACCTTACTGGCTACGTTTTCGGTGAATATGATTATTATTGGGTTGGGAACGGCCGCTTTTTCGGCATCGCCGCGCAATGTTGATTTCACGCTGGGCAGCTTCGAGATTGGCTCCATCACCATTTTAGGCACACGGTTAGTCGCCGCCATTCTTGCCATGTTCGTCACTGGCGGACTGTACCTGTTCTTGTATAAAAGCCGTTACGGCCGTTATATTCGTGCCGTCACCGATAACCGTGATGCCGCTGAACTCATGGGCGTGCCATCCGTCCGCATCCTCGCCCTCAGCTTTGGGCTGGGAACAATGCTGGCGGCTATCTCTGGCGGCCTTATCGCCACATTTTTTCCCTTCACCATTTTAGCGGGTGGAAGCTACGAGTTAAAGAGCTTCGTCGTCAGCGTTTTAGGCGGCTTGGGAAACCCTGTCGGCGCACTCCTTGCGGGATTGATTCTGGGTGCTATTGAAGGCATCATTCCCACTGTCTTACCCACCACATGGGTTCCCGTCTTGGAATTCGTTCTCTTTATTCTGATTCTGCTTTTCCGTCCACAAGGTCTATTTAAAACAAAATCATCATGAGTATACCCACACAAACAAAAGCGTCCCCGCCTTCACGCACAATTACGGCCGTGTTGAAGGAGTACGCAGGTCTTTTAATCCCGATAGGCGTTGTCCTATTCATCATCGCTTGGCCGACCATCACCGGCAAAGATATTAGCCGTGAAGCGATGTTTACTGTCTTATTGTCCATTGCCCTCGCCTCCAGCCTCAACATTCTGCTTGGATACAGCGGTTACGTTAGTTTTGGGCATGTTGTCTTCTTTGGATTAGGCGGGTATGTTGGGTTTTACTTGATGAGCGTGCATGAATGGCTGTTGTGGCCGGCGATGGCTGCCGGCGGCGTATCATCTGGTCTTCTCGCCTTCCTGTTGGGCAAAGCCATTTTACGCCTGCGCGGCGGTTATTTTGCCCTCGCCACCATCGGCATCAACGAAGCGATCCGTGCTGCCATCAACAATTTCACCCCATTTGGCGGCCCGGTCGGCATGACACTCAACTTCCAAGTATACAAAAATTATGGCGGTGCATCAGAAGCGTTATGGCTCAGTTTTTACACCTTAGCCGCCATGACCTTGATCGTCATCACCGTCAGCTACTTTGTACGCACCTCCAAATTCGGCTTGGGACTTCTCGCCATTCGTGAAGATGAAGACGCAGCCGAAATTATGGGTGTCATCGCCCCTAACGCCAAAACATGGGCGTATGTGCTATCAGCTATCATTCCCGGCGTATTGGGCGTTTTATTTTTCTTCAAAAACGGCAGCATCGAACCGCTCCCCGCTTTCCGTCTCCATTTCTCCATCGAAATGATCGTCATGGTCATGCTTGGCGGGCAAGGAACCGTACTCGGTCCCATCATCGGCGGCTTGGGCTACCAAAGCCTGCGCGGCTTCCTCTTGACCAGCCCGATTTTCAAAAATATCCAATTAGCAGTCGCCGGCGCATTGCTCTTGCTCATCATCCTCTTCATCCCCTCAGGGATCGTCGGATGGTTACGGAAACGTGTTCCCGCTTTACGGAGGGTATTACGATGATTTTACAAGTAGAAGGATTAGGCAAACGGTTTGGCGGCTTGCAAGCGTTAGAAGACGTTACCTTTGATTTGCCCGAAGGTCAGATTTTAGGGTTAATTGGGCCTAATGGCGCAGGAAAAACCACTTTATTCAATAATATCAGCGGCGTTTATACGCCAACAGCCGGGCGCGTCATCTTTCGTGGTGAAGATATAACGGGGCTAAAATCATATTATGTCGCCCGCAAAGGAATGGCACGCACCCATCAAATTGTGCGCCCGCTCAAAGAGTTGTCGGTGCTGGAAAATGTGATGGTAGGCGCATGTTTTGGTCAATACGATTACAAGCTTGGCAAAGCAAAAGAGATCGCCCACGAGGTTCTTGAGTTTGTCGGCTTAGAGTCACGCATAGACCAACTGGCAGGCAGTTTAAACGTCGGGCAGAAGAAACGGCTGGAAATGGCACGTTCATTAGCCTCACAGCCAAATCTGTTATTGCTGGACGAGGTATTAGCTGGATTGAACCCTTCTGAAATCAGCTATATGGTGGAAATTGTCAAGCGCATCCGTGCGGAACGGGGCATCACCATCATCATGATCGAGCATGTGATGCACGCGGTAATGAATGTGTCTGACCGCATGGTCGTGTTGGATTACGGCCGTCAATTAGCCGAAGGAACACCTGATGAAGTTTCCCAAAACCCAAAGGTAATCGAGGCGTATTTGGGCGATCCTAAATTGGCTGAAAAGCTGATGGCAAGCGGGGGTGAATAATGGGTATGTTAGAAATTCGTGACATCACATCTGGATACGGCGAAGTGCAGATTTTATGGGGTACGACCCTGAATCTGGAGAAAGGAGATCTTACCTCATTGGTAGGCGCAAATGGGGCGGGCAAAACCACCACGATGCGAACGATTATGGGGTTGCTCAAACCGTGGCAAGGCTCTGTCTGGTTTGACGGCCAAGACATCAGCAATATGTCTGCCCATGAGAAAGCTGAAATTGGCGTTGTTCTTGTCCCCGAAGGGCGGCAATTGTTCACGCAGATGAGCATTGAAGAAAATCTGGAGATGGGGGCATCACCCAAGCGGGCGCGTCCGCATATCCAACGCAATTTGGAACGGGTCTACGCGATGTTCCCGCGCCTGAAAGAGCGTCGGCTACAAAAAGCGGGCACGATGAGCGGCGGCGAGCAGCAGATGCTGGCGGTCGCACGCGGCATCATGGCTGAGCCGATTGTGCTGATGATTGATGAGTTATCGCTGGGTCTGGCTCCTGTCTTGGTGCTTGATCTTTTCCAAACACTGCAAAAGCTAAAAAGCGAAGGGATGACGATGATGCTCGTGGAGCAAAATGTGCAGATGGCGTTAGCTGTCAGCGATTATGCGTATGTGATGGCGCATGGCAAGGTTGAACTGCATGGCAATAGCCGTGAACTGGCTAAAAACGAGTACGTTCGTAAAGCGTATTTAGGATTATAGGGTTTTATCCGCATATTACGCAGATTAAAAATTTAGAAATCTGCGTAATATGCGGAACGGCCGTTTTTCCCATCAGCATCAAGCCAGTTCTTGACTGTTATTTGGGGAACGGCCGTTTTTCCTATTCATACGCCCCATTTTCCAACACCATCAAAAAATCCCAAACACGCACAATTTGTATGCCCTGATAAACGCCCAAATCAAGCAAATCGTTATCACCAGAAACGATATAATCAGCATTCCCCTCAACAGCGCACGCTATAAACTTGTCATCTTTTGGATCGCGGCACGCGCCCGGCAACGTAAGTTCACCAGATGTATATTCGGCATCTATTTCGATTAAATCAAGTAATGGTTGCGGATCTGTTTTTAGATAGCGACGTAAGCGGGGACGATTAACAACATCAATTAACTCATCAAACATCTGCGGCGATTGTAGGTACACAAAATGCCCCTGTTCCCAATGCGCCATCATACGCGAGATAGTATCCCCGTGTGTCAGCAGATAGCTGATGAGCAGGTTTATATCCAACACGGCACGAATCATGCGACAATCCCTAATTCGTGTTCGTACGATTCTTGCCGTGCTTCTTCAATGACAGCCATCGCTTCGGCTTCTGTTAGATCGTTATAGGCGGCATTATCTGCGGCGGCCTGCCGCAGACGGGCAAAACGGCCGTTTCGCGCCTGTTTATACTGCAAATAATGTTGATACTCGTCATAGGAAACAAGCGTCGCCATCGGCTTGCCGTAAGTTTGGATAATGAGTGGCTCGTTATTCATACGAGTCCAATCTATCATTTCGCGGGTTTTCTTTTGCAATTCGGTGGAGGTGATGGTTTTGAACATGATAATCATCCTGTAGGTTATGAATTTTATGGAAATTATATAACACAAGTGTAGATGATATGGTGATGGTGGGCAAACGGCCGTTTTTCCCACCATCACCAAACCAGTGTTTGATTGCTGTTTGGGAAACGGCCGTTTTGCCCGTCGTCACTGAGTTGGTGATTGATTGGTGTTTGGGAAACGGCCGTTTTACCCCCGTCACTGAATTAGTGCTTGATTGATGTTTGGGAAACGGCCGTTTTCTACCAAAATATTTAGACAAAAGTCAAATAATCTGGAGGGGCATAAAAATGCCGAATTCGCAATGGATTGGGAGATTCTGTGCGACACAGTTCCCTCAACCGTTTCATATGAGCGGCAGACTTCAGTAAAAAGAATGGTTCTTTTACTGGACCAATGGCGGCTGTCCAAACAGGCGACCGCTGGTCAGTGCGTATGGCAAACAGTTCCAGCAGTGCAGCTGACATTGATAAAATACGTTCATCCGCCGTTTCTGGACGCGGAACATCTTCCAACATTGGATTATTTCGCAGATATTCTTGTGTCAAACTGCGAAGTTGCAAACTATCTTGTTGCAACGCAGCGGTCGCAATTTCCTCAATCTTCGTCATAGGTCGTCTCCCATAAGTCCAGAAAAGCGTATTTTGCTTTTAGCTTACGGCCGTGAACAAGATACGGTTCCACAATTGTCCAAATGTCACCTTGCGCTCCCGACAATTCCTGTAACAAACGTCGCGCGTCTTCAATATCCACATCATCCCGCCAGGCTGAAAGTTTCATAGCCAGCAACTGTTCCACTGACGGCCGTTTAACGACAACACCTGGCGCAGAAAAGATGACAGGCCCTTGGCTGATGCCCACTAAAAATCCTTTTGCGCCATCATTCAGCCAATCATTCGGCCACTCCAATTCGATAGCGACCTGCTGGGCAAAACCGCGCACAATCCTCGCCTCTTTGGGTGACAAAATGAACACATCTACATCATGAGTCGCCAATCTGGCATTGTAAGCCAATACCATGACTGCACCGCCAACAGCGACCAGTTCAATTTGACGTTCATTCTCTTGTGCAATTTCACCTAAACGAGTTAATGCATTTATGATTTCAGGCTGTGATAGTAAAGACATTTTTTTCTTGCTTGATACTCAGTAATCATTGCTCTTTTTCAAGATACATTGTAGCAGGGTTTTCAGCAAACCAATCCTTGACTGTTATTCGGCAAACGGCCGTTTTTTTTAATAACATTCCGTCCCGCCTCGTGTTCCACTGCAATATCTATCAATCTGGACACGTCTCAACAAACCCAGTTGCTCTTTGCATAATATGCACGATATAGAAAAACACTTCATACATCAAAGAACCTGACTTGCTCTTCCAAGTCCGATAACGAGTTGTTGGTGTTGGTGATGAGTATGCATCTATTCCAATATCTTGCGCGATTTTGATTGCTCTTTTCATGTGCAATGGATCACTGACAATTAGAGCCTTGTGCAAATCGGCCATTTCCATTAATTGACAAGCCTGATATAAATTCTCAAAGGTTATATGAGAATTTGTCTCAATGATAATTCTCTCTAACGGAACTCCTTTGTTGAGAGCATAAACACGAGCCACTTCGGATTCTGCCAAACTATCTCCCTCTCCAATTCCTCCAGTGAAAATAAGATACTCGACAGTGCCCGCTTCATAAAGGTGGATACCATGTTTGATTCTTTCCTCAAATACAGGAGAGGGTTGCTCGTTTCACACAGCCGTTCCTAAAACAATGGCCGCATCGGCATTTATTAGTGGCGTGACCGTTGAAAATGCATAAATTTGCCAAGCCAAAACTACCAATCCAGAAACCATCAGGATGCCAATTAAGGAAATTATTTTAGACCGCATAGCCATAATATTTTTATTTAACCAACACACAGACAGTCACCGCCGCCATCACGTCCCGTAGTCCCGTAGGGACGACCCGCTGGGTCGCCCAATCCCAAAACACCCCAATCACCGCCGAACCATCCGCGCCAACAACGCATCCAAATTCTCCCGATCCTCTGCCCATCTTATTGGATTATTCTCAACATACCATTGAATCGCATTCAACCCCCGTTCATTTCGCACGATACGCTCATAATAGCCTCGCTGCCAAATTTTAACGCCAGATACGTCGTTCATTTTCCAATGCCGTTTGGTTACGGCCGATTTGAATTGCCCCAAGACCGATCCCAATGATCCTTTTTACAATGTACCTTCACGTTCTTGGGCGACCCAGCGGGTCGCCCCTACATTACGTATCCCGCCCATACTGCCCCCAACCCCATACATCGCCCGCATGATCTACCCCATCGAGCAGGCCTTCGTCGCATCCATCAACGTTGCCGCAGCCAACGGGTAAACGAAGTTGAGCTTTCCATAGATTGTTTGCCCAGCAATAATCCATCTATCCCAATATCCTCATCCAATTCAGGCCAGTAAATGCCACGCCCGCCGCCGCTGAATTCGTAATTTTGCCATTCTCTCGCTGTGCCATGCGCCAAACGCGGATACCAGCCGATGGGGACGGAAATAGTACGGCCGTCTTCCAAATCAACTAATAAAGTATCATCCGTAACCGTAACATCAATTGCTCTAGGCGGAGCCATCATCATCGTAACAGAAAGTGTCCCATTCATATCTTAATTTCTCCAAATTTTGTCTGATAATTCGTTCAATATCGCGTAATTCTTTGCGCCGAAAACCGTAATTTACAGCTAACAACACATCAGGATCAAGCCAGAATTTTGCACTATGACGATCACGGTCAACGTGCATATGACGGGGTTCATCGCAATCGTATGAATAAAAATAAAAACGATAAGGTCCAATTCGTAAAGCTGTCGGCATTATTTCTCACCATCCTTGACCACAATCATAACATATTTCTCGTGCATAACCGTTCCCTCTAGCTCTCACATATTCCTTCTATACTACCCCCCAACCCCATACATCGCCCGCGTAATCTGCCCCAGTTCGCCGCCGCCATCAGCGACGCGAACAGATTGCCATCACGCAACAGCAAAATCGCCATATTCACGCATATCAGGCGGTTGAAAACCAAGCACAATCTGCTCGCGGGGAATGCCCGCTTCTACCAATTGATCGGCAATATCCGCATTTGTGCCGTCGTGTTCCAGCCACACTTTATCGCCATGAATATCAATATGAATCACATTGCCATCTACACGGTAAATGCCCGTCCAGCCTGTGTGCATCAACGCATAATGGTCTTTGGTCTCATCAAAAATTGTTTCAACTCTGATATCTCCAACTGAAGGTTTATATTGGGCATACTCTTCAATAAGTTCTCGAATAATGACGCGGTATTGGCCTATGTTATCCATGTTACAATAATCTCCTTTTGCGGATCGAATGTGAATGTTCGCACATTCAAATCTTCAAGAACAGGGCGAGCGATGGGTTCAGTGAACACATTTTCGTATGCTTGATGCGGCACGGCTAAAAAAAGTTGACGCTCTGGATCAAGACGCGCCATCAAAGCGTGATACAACGCATATTGTCCAACCGCCTGTTCCAAATCACGAATTCCCGACATGCGCCGAAAACTCTTGATCTCAATCGCTATTTCCTGGCTTCCCTTTTTAGCCGCCAGCATACGCTCCGCTCCCAAATCAACAAACACATGCTTTCGTCCCATAGCGATGGTGTACGGATCATCCGTGATAACCCATCCATCTTTGGTCAAAGCATTAACAACAACATCGTGAAAAAAATCTCTTGCAGGCATAATTACCTTGTACACCAAAAGGTGTCCTCGTTTCCTTTATTTTTATTTCCAATTACAAACGCCGCTACCATTGTGCAACCCTTTGATAATCTCCATCACCGTAACAACGGAAGTGGTTAATTGCGTGTGAATGGATTGGTGAGTAACGGCCGTTTCCACAACTCGTTCATCTTTAGCTTTCATCACCTCCGAAAGCATATCCGTATCCAGAAGCATTTTATCCACTTGCGGCATCCTCCACACGCAGTTGAGCCTCTTCACGGTCAACCATCGCTGCATGTGTGATGGTATCCATTAAGGCTGGATCATCGGCAAATAGACCAAGCAACGAATCAGAAACGGCCGTTTTCGCAAAATACTCTTGCAATACGTCCAACACAACCTCATCTTCTGTGCGACGAGAACGAACCGCAACTCGTCGCAATGTTCGATAGGTGAGATCAGGTACTTGCAATTGCAATGTCATATTATTCATAGTAGTCTCCTTGTCTTTCGATTTATCCACTTATAGCATAGCATAACTTCCTGATTCCCCCCTCCCACCATCACGTCCCGTAGGGGGCGACCCAGCGGGTCGCCCCTACAAAATGACATTGTTACCGCCGAACCATCCGCGCCAACAACGCATCCAAATTCTCCCGATCCTCTGCCCATCTTATTGGATTATTCTCAACATACCATTGAATCGCATTCAACTCCCGTTCATTTCGCACGATACGCTCATAATAGCCTCGCTGCCAAATTTTAACGCCAGATACGTCGTTCATTTTCCAATGCCGTTTGGTCACGGCCGATTTAAATTGCCCCAAGACCGATCCCAATAATCCTTTTTGTAAGGTGGCTTTACGGGTGTTTTGGGCGACCCAGCGGGTCGCCCCTACGGTGGGGAATTGGGTTGGGTTGTGGAAGATGAGAATGCCGTGCAGATGGTTGGGCATGATGATGAATGTGCCA
>WFSA01000088.1 GCA_015486215.1 Anaerolineae bacterium
AATCCATGCCCCAACAGGCACAACACTCAATTGCAAAGGATGGCTGCAAGAAGCAGCGTACCGCATGATTCAAAACAATCTTGACCCTGAAGTCGCCTACGACCCTGACAACCTCATTGTCTACGGCGGACGCGGGCGGGCGGCTCGGAATTGGGAGGCGTTCGATGCCATCCTCGATTCTCTGCGCGAGTTGGAAAATGACGAAACGCTGCTGGTGCAAAGTGGCAAACCCGTCGCCGTCTTCCGCACGCACACCGACGCGCCCCGCGTTCTCATTGCCAACTCCAACATGGTTCCCCATTGGGCGACGCAGAAAAACTTTGACAAGTGGGAAGCGGAAGGGCTGATCATGTACGGTCAAATGACGGCTGGAAGCTGGATTTACATCGGCACGCAAGGCATTTTACAGGGGACGTTTGAAACCTTTGCCGCCGCCGCCAAACAAGCGGGCTGGTCGTCGCTGGCAGGCAAGCTGGTATTGACGGGCGGCTTGGGCGAGATGGGCGGCGCACAGCCATTAGCCGTCACCATGAATGGCGGCGTTGGCCTTATCGTTGAAGTGGACGAAGCGCGCGCCCGTCGTCAACTTGACCATCGCTACATCAACGAAGTGGCCGAAGATGTGGACGATGCGCTCAAACGGGCGCAACATTATTTGGATGCGGGCGAACCGCGCTCCATCGGCATCATCGGCAATGCGGCAGAGGTGTTCCCCGCGCTGTTGGAACGAGGGATTGTTCCCGATATTGTGACCGATCAGACATCGGCGCATGACTTTTTGGCATATTACCCGCATGGCATGAGTTTTGAGGAGGGGTGGAAGCTGCGCGAGAGCGATCCAGACGAATTTGCCCGCTTGTCGGCCAAATCAATGGCGCAACAGTGCGCGGCGATGGTTGAATTCCAAAAACGCGGCTCCATCGTCTTTGATTATGGCAATAATTTGCGCCAACGCGCGTTTGATGAAGGGGTGGAGGATGCGTTCAGCTATCCGGGATTTGTGCCGGCTTATATACGGCCGTTATTCTGCGAAGGAAAAGGGCCGTTCCGATGGGTTGCCCTCAGCGGCGATCCCGAAGATATTTATGCCACCGACCGCGCCATTTTGGAACTGTTCCCCGACGATGAAGGGCTGCATCGCTGGATTCCGATGGCGCAAGAGCAAGTTGCTTTCCAAGGGCTGCCCGCCCGCATCTGCTGGCTTGGATATGGCGAACGGGCAAAAGCGGGGTTGAAATTCAACGAAATGGTCGCCAGCGGGGAGTTAAAAGCCCCCATCGTCATTGGGCGCGATCATTTGGATGCTGGCTCCGTCGCCAGCCCCAATCGGGAGACAGAAGGGATGAAGGATGGCTCCGATGCCATCGCTGATTGGCCGATTTTGAACGCGATGATTAACGCCGTCAGCGGGGCGACGTGGGTGAGTTTCCATCATGGCGGCGGCGTGGGGATTGGGTACAGTTTGCACGCGGGGCAGGTCATCGTGGCCGATGGCACGCCAGAAGCGGCGGCACGGCTGGAACGGGTGTTGACCGTCGATCCGGGCATGGGCGTTGTGCGCCATGTGGATGCGGGTTATGATCGGGCGATAGAAGTGGCGAAGGAGCGGGGTGTTAAAATCCCAATGATGAAGTAGTAGGAATGGGACACGGATTGCGCTGATTTCACTGCTTTTTATTTATACAATTTGGGTGTGTTTCAAATGAGTTGAACCAAAGTGACAGTCACGGGGCGAACAGACTTGGCTTAAGGACGAGAATGGATCGTGTAAATATATCTTTTGGAATTGGATACGGATTGTGCGGGCAGACACGGATAAAGATCAGTGAAGTCGGCGCAATCTGTGTCCTATTTATTATCGAAAGTGAGGAACTCTTCGGGAATCCAGCCAATACGGCCGTCTAATAGCATCACCTCTTGCCATACTGCCCCATTCCGATTGGCGTGCCCACTCTGGAGGATGACAGTATCGTTATTCATCACTTGTGCCGCTGATTGCCCGCCGGGTGTTTGGTAAATGGATGTCAATCCGCCTTGTGCGATGACAACGGCCGTTTGTCCATCAATCGGTGTCGGGGTCATCGTCGGGAAGAGGGTCGGCGTTGGCAAAGAGGTGGGTGTGGATGTTGCCGTCGGGGTGACGGTTCGGGTTGTATTGTCCGTTCCGTTTGTATTAGGGGAAAGCGGGGTTGGGGTGTCGTCAACGGCCGTTTCGTCGCCCTCTTCCGTCGGCAAGGGCGCAAACGCGCCCGTTTGCGGTGTTCCCGATGGAGGGTCTGGCGCGGGTATCTCTGGTGCGGGTGTCGGGGTGGCGGTGACGATGATAATTTGATTGGCAACGGCCGTTTCTCTCGTCACCTCAACAAGATCATCCCCCAATGGCACGCCAGCCATAAAAAAGCCAAAGGCAAGCAATGTCGCTGCCAATCCGTATCCCGTCAGCGAGCGCACGCGTGCGTTTAAGCGACGGCCAAACATCAAGGTGTGACTCGACTGCCCCATAAAGGCCAATGTATTGAAGAGCAGTGCCAAGAAGCCTGCGATGCCCATTCCCCATAAAGTCCATGTTGGAAATCCCATACAATAATTATAACGTGCGAGCGGCGAGCGGGCGAGCGGCGGCGTAGGGCGGCTGCAACCTCCAAATCGCACTGTTGAATTCCAAATTTACACCGTTTTTAGTAACTCCGCAATTGACATAACATGTGAATTGCGGGGAATGTGTACGTTATGATTGTCATGATCGGTTTCGTGATCGAAAATCGAAAAAACCGATCACGAAACCGATCACGAATTAAGGCGAGGTTGCAATCGTCCTAGCGGCGGCCGGCAGGAGGGGCTGCACGCTCATTTTTTATGCGCTATGGACACGGTTGCTTCGCTCATACACAAAAACAGAATGGCACGCTATAATCGCCCCATCGAACTTGTAAGGAGCGACGAATGACCCCTGAAGAATTCACAGCAAAATGGAGCAAGATACAACAGAAGGAAACGGCCGTTTCCCAATCCCATTTCAACGACATATGCCGACTCGTCGGCCATCCCGTCCCCGATGAGCATGATCCCGAAGGAACAATTTTCTCATTTGAGACAGGGACGATGAAGCCAGACGGCCGTAAAGGGTTCGCCGATGTTTTCTTTCGGGGACATTTCATCTGGGAATATAAGAGCGTGCATAAAAATTTGAACAAAGCGTATCGCCAACTCCAATTATATCGTGAGAATTTGCAAAACCCGCCGTTGCTCATCACCAGTGATACGCACAAAATCATCATCCATACCAACTTTAACAATTATCCCGTCCGAACGCACGAAATCAACTTCGCGGACATCATCTCTGGAGACGGGGTTGAAAAATTGCGCTGGGCATTCTATGAACCTGACCGTTTCAAGCCAGAACAGAATCAGCAGCAAATTACAGAAGCGACAGCCGACACCTTCCTTTCCGTCGCCGACAGGATGAAAAACCATCGGGATAAATTGGGCGAAGGAACGTACAGCAACGAACAGTTAGCCCATTTTTTGGCACGCCTGCTTTTCGCCCTCTTTGCCAGCGACATGGGGCTGCTTCCCGCTCGTGTTTTTGCAGATATTACCGAAAATGCGATGCAGCTTAATTTGCAGCCTGTTCTGCGTGAGCTATTCCTCAAAATGCGTGCCGGCGGCTTCTTTGGCGTGTGGCCGATCCGCCATTTTAATGGCAATTTATTTGATGATGCGTTCGTGCCGCCGCTTCCTGATGATTTGAGCAAAGTTTTGTTGACGGCCGTTAAACAGGATTGGTCAGCCATAGACCCGTCCATCTTCGGCACGCTCTTTGAGCGGGTGATTGATGAGAGCAAACGGGCGCAGTTGGGCGCACATTACACCCATATAGATGACATCATGCTCATTATTGACCCTATATTGATGGCACCATTACGGGCAAAATGGGGCATCATTCGTCGTGAAAGCGGCCGTTTGATGCGTGATGGCAATGTTGATGCTGCCCACGCGCTTCTCGCCGATTTCGCTGATGAAATCGGCACGATTCGCGTTCTTGACCCTGCATGCGGCTCTGGGAACTTCCTCTATGTTGCCCTGCGTAAATTGCTCGATCTGCAAAAACGGATTATCGCATGGGCAAGCCGTCACAATCTGCCCGTCATCCCATTCACCGTCAGCCCGCAACAGTTGTATGGGCTTGAACTCAATGTGTACGCCCATGAATTGGCAAAAATCACGGTATGGATTGGGTATTTGCAATGGCGCAAGGCGAACGGATTTGAGGAGATGGGGGATCCTGTTTTACGGCCATTAAACAATATCAAACGTATGGATTCGATTCTGATTCAGGGTGATGACGGCCGTTCCATCACCCCAGAATGGCCTGCAACTGACGTAATCATCGGCAATCCCCCATTTTTGGGTAGCCAACGCATGAGAAGCGAGCTTAGCAACGATTATCTTGAGCGATTATACAAAATATACGACGGCATTATTCCCGGCCAAAGCGATTTAGTCTGCTACTGGTTTGAAAAAGCAAGGGACGCTGTTGAACAAGGGACAGCAAAAAGAGTCGGCTTGATAGCAACCAGTTCCATACGCGGCGGCGCAAACCGAACAGTTTTGAAGCGCATCAAAGCGAGCGGCAATATCTTTATGGCGTGGAGCGATAATCCATGGGTGCTTGAAGGCGCGGCGGTCAGAATTTCGCTCGTCGGTTTTGATGATGGAAGTGAAACAACAAAGACACTTGACGGCAAGAAAACGGCCGTTATCAATTCAGACTTAACCGATATAGTCAATCTTACCGCCGCCAAACAATTATCAGAAAATGGGGGGGTAGCGTTTCAAGGACCGATAAAAGTCGGCAATTTTGCTATTACCGCCGATGTCGCTGCCCGAATGTTGTCACAAACAAACAAATCTATGCTGCCTAACAGCGATGTCGTCAAGCCATGGATGAATGGATCTGACATTACTCGACGACCGCGCGGGATGTATATCATTGATTTCGGTGAATGCAGTATGGAAGAGGCCGCAAAGTACGAAGTTCCTTTCAGATATGTTGAAGAACATGTAAAGGCGGCGCGTGAAAAAAATCGAGACCATCAACGAAAAACGCATTGGTGGAGATTAGGGCAAAGCGGGGCAGAAATAAAAGGAGCTACGGCCGTTTTGAGCCGATTCATTATAACTGCCCGTGTCGCCAAACACCGTCTGTTTATATGGGTTGAACATACGCTGCTGCCAGACAGTGCCACCGTTGGTATTGCCCGCGAAGATGATTACTTCTTCGGCGTTTTACAATCACGTCTGCATGAAAATTGGGCATTACGGTTAGGCACATCGCTTGGCGTAACACGCCACTACACACCGACGACAACCTTTAAAACATTTCCTTTTCCATGGATATTGGGGCAAGAGCCGAGTGAAGCTGACGATGAGCGCGTGGCAGAAATCGCATATTGGGCGCGGGCGTTGGTGGAATGGCGGCAAGCGTGGCTTAACCCGCCGCGCAACGGAATGAATGGAGGAAATGGCGGCGTAGACACTGTTTATGAACACATATTAAAAAAGCGGACATTAACAAACCTGTACAATGGATTGGCTTATTATCGCCAAACTGCCAATAATGAGCCTCTATTTAATCAAATGGAGTTTGAGACGGTGACAAAAACGGCCGTTACTCGTCCCGAAATTGAAGAGTTAGATGATATTCACGTCGGGTTGGACAGGGCGGTGCTAGACGCTTACGGCTGGCCGCGCACCCTCACTGATGAGGAGATTTTAGAGCGGCTACTGGCCTTAAATGTGGAGCGGGCGGCGGCATGATCGATCTATCCATCATCATCGTCAATTATAATACGCGCCAGCTGTTGGATGATTGTTTAGCTTCATTAGAAGCAGCGGCGATCAGCCCGCAAACGGCCGAGATTATCATCGTAGACAACGCTTCCAGCGACGGCAGTCAGGCGATGGTGCGCGAGCGGTACCCCTCTGCGATCTTGATCGAAAACGGGGAAAATGTTGGCTTTTCGGCGGCGAACAATATCGGGGCAAAGGATGCTGACGGCCGTTATCTCCTCTTCCTCAACTCCGACACCCGCGTAGACGAGCGGGCGATCATTGAGCCGCTGGAGTATCTGCAAGCCCATCCGCCCACAGGGGCGATCACCGTCTATCTTGAATATCCAAACGGAGAACGCGACCCCGATAATCATCGCGGCTTTCCAACCCCGTGGAACGCCGTCTGCCACTTTTCTGGTCTCAGCACCCTGTTTCCCCATCACCCCCGCTTTACCGGCTACTTCCAATCCACCTTAGATTTAAGCGAGACGCACGCGGTTGATGTGATCGCAGGCTCGTTTATGATGATGCCGCGCCATCTGTTCGACAGCTTGGGCGGCTGGGATGAGGCGTATTTCTTCTACGGCGAAGATATTGATTTTTGTTACCGTATTCGTCAGGCGGAGTACGCCATCATCTACTACCCGCATGTGCGCGTCGTGCATTATAAAGGGGCAAGCTCGGGTTTGCGGAAGGAGTCGGCGGCCATCGCCCGTCCGCCAAAAGAGACGCGGATGCGGGTAGCGCGGGAATCGGTGCGAGCGATGAAACTATTCTATAAGAAATTTTACAGCGAACAGTATCCAACGGCCGTCACATGGTTTATTCTAGCCGGCATTCAATTACGCGGCTGGTTTCGGGTGTTGAAACATCAGCTGACATGATCGTCTCCTCCGTCGTGCCGCCCAGATTTGAAGCGAATAGCGTGACCGCCTATTTGGCAGGTCGGTTCACCTATCTATCCAAAGAGGCGTGGGCAGTGCTGGTGGATGAAGGAAAAGTAAAGCGTAACGGCCGTCGCTGCACCCCATCCGCCCCCGTCTATGCGAAAGATAGTATCGAAGTGGATATTCACGTCCCCGATCCGCCCCATGTCAATTTCGATTACCACATTATTTATGAGGATGAATGGATGATGGCGGTCAATAAGCCGCCGCATCTGCGCGTGCATGGGCGGGGAAAATTTGTGGCCGCCAATCTCATCACCCATCTGCGGCAGCGGCACAATCCGCCCTACCCGTCCATCGATCTGGTCAATCGCATTGACGCGGATACCTCTGGCATTGTCTTATTGGCGAAGGATAAAGAGAGTTTACGCGGCTTGATGCGTCAATTTCAGCAACAGACGGTCAAAAAGGAGTATTGGGCGTTGGTGAACGGATCGCCCTCTCCCGCCAACGGCCGTATCAACACCCCCATCGGCAAAGTGCAAGGAACAAAAGTCCCTCGCTTTGGGGTGATGGAAGATGGGGGCAAAACGGCCGTCACTAATTACGAAACGATCCGCCGATGGGGAAAGTATACGCTGCTCACCCTGCATCCCAAGAGCGGGCGCACCCATCAATTGCGCGTTCATATGGCCTCCATCGGCCATCCCATCGTCGGTGACGCACTCTACCAGATGGATGATGACGATTATCTCCGCTGGCGGCAAGAAGGCAAGCAGCCTGAGTGGTTACTGCTGCCGCGCCAAGCGTTACATTGTCAACAAATTCAGATTTTGCACCCACAGACGGCCGTCACCACTCTCATCACCGCCCCCCTCCCCGATGATTTGCAGGAATTCATTGCGAAATTACAAGGCGGCAATTGAAAAAAGTGTATCCTGTGTTACACTTGGCAATTGATATTGGTAGCAAAAATATAATAATAAGCACTATAATGACTCCACTGAATTCGCCCTATTTCAAGCAAGGCCATTTCTAAATTTAAATCATCCAAAACTTTGTTTGTATCTTCCCAGTATTCTAGGGAGACTTGACAAATTTTCCTGATGATACTCGTGCAAAATAAAGTGCTGATGAAATTTGTCAAGTCTTGTCCACGATTTATTGAGAAGATACTGTACATACGCCATAATGAGGCGTATTCACAAATGATGTGTTGTGCATCAAAATTTTTACAAACAGAGTATAACAACGAGCAATTTTACAAATTGGCCTTTTTTCTATAGAGTCCTATAATCACCTCCGTTTTAAGGTGAGAATTAAGTGATTATACAATTTAGAAGGTAAATACGATGAATCCAGCAGCAATAAATGCGCTAAAACAAGTCCCTTTTTTCTCCAATCTGAAACGCACTGAATTGGGAATACTGTCACGGGCTTTGGTAAAACGGAGATTCCGTCCTGACCAAATTATTTTTCATCGCGGCGATCCCGGCGGATTGTTATACATCATCGCTGAAGGCAAGGTGAAAATCATGCACGGCAGCATTGATGGACAAGAAGCATTGCTGGCTATCTTGGGAAAAGATGCGTTTTTTGGTGAATTAGCATTATTAGATGAACATCCACGTTCAGCAACGGTGGAAGCGATCGAAGCGACCGAGACATGGACATTGCACCGTAACGATTTCATCAGTTTTCTGGATAACAACCACGACTTTACATTGCATGTGCTGCACACAATGGCACAAAATATCCGACGGATGAATACGCAGTTAAGCGATCTCTTCTTCCTTGACCTGCCAGCACGGTTAGCGCGAGTGTTATTGTCGTTAGCACAACAGCATGGTCATGTCACCCCTGAAGGAGCGTTGATCGATTTAAGTTTAACCCAAACAAATTTGGCCGATATGACTGGCGCAACCCGCGTCAGTATCAACAAGGCGTTAGGCCGCTTTCGGCGGGCTGGCTGGGTAGAGGTCAAAAGCCGCCATATTACCATTATGAATCAAGAGGCGTTGGCCGAAGTGATCCGTCTTGCGGGCGGTGCTATTCAAAAAGATAATGAATGGTAACCATAGACAGGCTCTACTAAAAAAAGTCGATTAAAGGCAAAAGTTTAACTTTCAGCCATACAGGAAGAGTTTCCACTAGGTAAAAAGTTCAACTTTTTTCGGTAAACGCATACATATAAAGTAGAGATAAAAATAGAGGATAGAAACAGAGGATGGATAGAAAAGATTTTGGTTGGCTGGCCGCGATTATATTGATTGTTGGCACGGCCGTTTGGATTATACAAAATTCAGCATACCCAGTTCGACGAGGGCTGGATTTGCAGGGCGGCTTACAAGTATTGCTTGAGGCCGACGTTCCCGCAGAGGAAGAAGTCACCGCTGAACAGATGAACACCTCACGCCAAATTATTGAACAGCGCGTCAACGCGCTCGGCGTGTCTGAATCATTGGTACAAACCGAAGGTGAACGGCGCATTTTGGTCGAATTGCCGGGCATAGATAATCCAGAAGATGCGTTAGCCCTGATTCAAGGGACAGCATTATTGGAATTTGTAGACACTGGTTCACAGTCGTTACTGGAAGGATTTTGCATTCGCACTACAGCGAATGACGGCCCCTCCGCTTGCGAATATCTACCCGACAGTGATGAATTGCTCAACGAACAGCCCGCCCCCACTTTTGAGACGGTGCTGGTCGGTTCCGCTTTACGCACAGCGCATACGGAGACAGATCAATTTGGCAAGTCTTATATCAGCTTCGCTTTACAGCCCGAAGCAACCGACTTATTTGCCGATTACACCCGCACTCATCAAGGCCAATTCCTCACCATCGTCCTCGATAAGCAGGTGATTTCCAGCCCGCGGATCAGTGCCGTTATTGATGATGGACGCGGCACGATCACCGGTCAATTCGATTATGAAGAGGCAAAATTGCTTGCAACGCAGCTTCGTTTCGGCAGCCTGCCCGTTCCGCTCGCCATTCAAAGCACGCGCCAAATTGGGGCAACGCTGGGTGAGCAATCGGTCAATTCCAGCATTCAAGCGGGCGCGATTGGGTTAGCTGTCGTCCTGTTATTTATGCTGATTTATTACCGCCTGCCCGGCTTTTTGGCTGGCATAGCATTATTAGGCTATGCAGCACTCAATATGGCTGTCTTCAAATATATCCCTGTCACCCTCACATTGCCCGCTATCACGGGCTTTTTGATCTCGACGGGGATGGCTGTAGATGCAAATATCCTTGTCTTTGAACGGATGAAGGAGGAGTTGCGTCACGGCCGTTCTCTGCGCGAATCCATTGATATTGGTTTTGATCGGGCGTGGACATCGATCCGTGATTCCAATATCGCCACATTGGTCATCTCCGCTATTTTGCTCTTCTTTGGGCAAAGTTTTGGGGCCAGCGCAGTAAAAGGATTCGCTATCACCCTCTCCATCGGGGTGATGATCAGTATGTTCACCGCCATCATCGTAACCCGCACGCTAGTTCGTATCGTGATGGGACGCAATGCTGAAAAACTGGAAGGGAAAAAGGTGTTGTTGGGAGTTTAAGGGTGCGCAGCGGCAGAGTTACAAAATTGCAGGGTTACGGAGTTATTATTTCGCCGCTCCGCCACTTTGTACCTCCGCCACCCCGCTAATACATTATGTTTAATTTCATGTTTAACTTCGCCGAAAATCGGCGGTACTATTTTATATTTTCTGGCTTTCTGATCGGGATTTCCATTTTGGTGATGATCGTGTCGTTGATCTCTGTCGGCTCCCCGTTTAATTTGGGCGTTGATTTTCGCGGCGGCACGCGCTTTGAGCTTCAATTTAAAACGGCCGTGCAAGAAGAACAAGTACAAGCCGTGTTTGAAGAGGCTGGCTATAAAAACCTATCCATCATCGCCCTGCGCGGGGATAATTTGCAAAATGCGTGGCAAATTCGGATGGAATTTGTCTCTCCAGAGGAAGCGCAAGCGTTAGAAACCGCATTAAACGGTATCGCACCGCTGATTGAAGGCACAACGCAGGTTGTCAGTGTCAGCCCAGCTGTCGGCAAAGAGGTGACTGTCGCCGCGTTTGGCGCGATTCTTGTGGCCGCTGTCGTCATTCTCATTTATATCATGTTCGTTTTCCGCCAAGTGCCAAACTCGTTCCGTTATGGAGCGGCGGCGGTGTCGGCGATGATTCACGATCTGTTTGTTGTCTTTGGCTTTGCCGCCGTTGCCGGCATGCTGCTGGGATGGGAGGTAGACGCGCTGTTTTTAACGGCCGTTCTCACCGTCGCTGGCTTTTCATTGCAAGATACCATCGTCGTCTTCGACCGCATCCGTGAAAATATCGCCAGACGGCCGTTGGAACGGTACGAGCTCACCGTCAATCGCTCCGTTTTAGAAACGATGCACCGCTCCTTTGTCACCCAGCTAAACGCGATGTTTGTGATGGTTGCCATTTTGCTCTTCGGCGGGGTCTCCATCAAACCATTCATCGCCGTGCTGTTCGTCGGCATGTTGAGCGGCACGTATAGCTCTATATTTACGGCCGTTCCCATCCTCGTCTCTTGGGAAAAGGGAGAGCTGCCCTTCATTAAAAAAGAGGAGTCATAGAACGCAGATGACACAGATTTTCAGGATAAAACAAAAAATCTGCGTTTATCCTGAAAATCTGCATCCCATTTGAATCATATCCTTGTAGAATAATGCGTTGGCATATCCTATTTCCCCTGTTCCTTCTATTTCTTGCCGCCTGTAACAGTGACAGCACGGCAGTTATCGGACAGGCCGATATTGGACAGCCCACCGCTTTTATCCCCGATCCGCCTGCCACACGACCAATAGGTGGAATAGCCCCCACATTTACTCCCATCCGACCTGTAACGCCGTTGCCCAGCCGCACCCCTTTCGCCACCATAGAGCCGTTATCAAAGGAAACAGCCGTTCCCTTTGACCAAATTCTCATCACCCTGCATTACACCTTGCCCGCGCTCGCCTTAGATCGCTCATTGACAGGCAATACGGCTGGTCAAATCATCATCCGTGACGAAACGACGGGAATAACAGGCGAAAGCATCCATCGTGAAGGCATCATCAAAGAGATGGTTGATGTATTGAGCCAAACCACGCTCAACTCACCTGATGAAGAGTGTCCAGATTGCCTATTTTTATCTTATGAATTGCCATTGACAGGCGAGTCGGGGGAAGGATGGTTACGCGATCCGCGATTGGCCGCCAGTTTAGAGAATTATTTCGCCGTCGCCATCGGCCCCCATTTCCCGCCTGAGACAATTGTGGGATTGCGGCGCAGTGCATCGACATATGCGCCAGCGCATACGTTGGCATTAACGGCAAACGGCCGTTTGTGGCGATGGGTAGCCACAGAAGAGCGCGTAAGAGAAGATGTGGGAAACTCCCTCATCCCAGCCGAGTTGCAATCGGCACTCAATCGGCTGCCGCTCGCCAAACTGCAAGAGAGCTACGCCGTCGATTGCACCCTCTCCCCCAACGAAATGCTCTATTTGCAAGCAGGTGACACGACGCGCTCCATACCCATTCTTTGCCCTGAGTTCGCCCTGCCCGACATGCTCATCCCCCTTTACGCCCAATTGGACGAGTTGGCGGCACAAACATTAGGTGAAGCCGCCACCCCGCCGCCCGCTATTTTCCCGTTAACGGCCGTTCTCGATTACAAACGCGCCGACGGGGCGCAAATGACTGTGCTGATGGACGGCTCCATCATCGTTTCAGAGGCAATCAGCAGTACAACAGCCATCACCAGCACAATTTCGACCGCAGGATGGCGCACGCTGCAACTAGATTTATTAAAAACAGGCGAACTCGCGCTGGGATTGCAAACCTTTATGATTGATCCTGCCGAGCAGCCAGACACGCCCCAATCCCATTTGCTAGTACGCGGCGAAGAGGGGGTATACGATGCCCTCTGGGAAACGCTCCCCGATGCCGCCCCCTTCACCGCGCTAGACGAGCTTCTAGACAATTCATTACCCTAACAACACTCTCTTATGCAAGCACTCCACTTAAACAACGGCATTCTAAAGTTCCACAATAATTATCCAAAACCAACAGCAGCACCCCGCGAAGCGTTAATCCGTGTTCGGCTTGCTGGCATATGTTCAACAGATTTAGAGATGGTGCGCGGCTATGTACAAGGATTTAACGGCGTGCTGGGACACGAATTTGTCGGCGATGTTGAAGCGGTCGGCAGCAAAGAGGATGAACGCTGGATCGGTCAGCGGGTCGTTGGCAGCATCAATATCGGCTGCGGGCATTGTGCCACTTGCAGGAGAAATGGTGCGGAGCATTGTCCCACACGCCGCGTTTTAGGAATTCATGATCACGATGGGGTATTTGCTGAGTATATAACACTGCCCATCTCTAATTTACTGCCTGTGCCAGAGGGGGTGACGGACGAAACGGCCGTATTTGTCGAGCCGTTAGCTGCCGCTGTCCGTATTCGTGAACAGGTGCACGTGCGGCCGTCTGCCAAAACGGCCGTTGTCGGTCCTGGTCGTCTAGGATTGCTCGTCGGCAAAGTGCTGTCATTGGCAGGCACGGAGGTGACGATGTTAGGCCGCCGCCAAGCATCGCTCGTCTTGCCCGCGCAATGGGGATTACAGACGGGCATTGCAGCCGACTTCGCCGATGACAGCTTCGATTTTGTCGTGGAAGCGACCGGAAACGGGGCTGGATTTTCGCAGTCGCTGCGATTAATACGGCCGTTGGGCAATCTCATTCTCAAAAGCACCTTTCATGGCAATGTTGAGATGAATTTAACCAAGATTGTCGTCGCTGAAATCAATGTGACCGGCTCCCGTTGCGGCCCCTTCGCCCCCGCCTTACGCCTATTAGCGCAAGGTCTCATTGATGTCGAATCTACCATCGAAGCAATATACCCATTACACGATGGAACGGCCGCATTTGAAGCGGCCGCAAAAGCCGGAGTGCGTAAAATACTCCTGACTCCCCCGCGCTAAACACAGAAATAGTTATTCGATCAGGTGACAGGCACTCGACAAGTGCCAGTCACCTTACCCCTGTATCCGCGTTTTTCAGTTTAGTAAATTCATTCTAATCCTTCACCCATATTGAACCCTTTAACTATCAGCCATATTGCTAACACGACCTCATTCAATACGATTGGGAAATACATGATCTCTAATGGGGGAATACCCTTCAATAATTCCAATATATTGGCTAACACTAATAAAACAGCGGCAGCAACACCCCAAATAGAAAGCCATGCGGGGATAAATTTTGATTTATACAGTAAATAATAAAACATCAAGGTAGGAACAGCGAATATATAACCATGAAGCAGGTATATCTGATCGCGCATCTCTAACAATGCTGGCGTATGCACTAAAAAGAAAATCCCAGCAGTAATTGAAAATATACCTTCAACAGTTTTTAAGGCAAGATACCAACGAGATACTGTCGTGCCATACGGTTGTAAAAGCGGAAACATTAATACAGCAATGCCAATAACAGCGAGGCCGCTCATCACTTCTAAAAACATTCCTAACATTCTAGCATCTGGATCAGTACTTCCAACGATGCTATATGCGGCTAAAATTAATATGCCTACAATTCCTGCGGTTTTTTTATGTTTATTCACCTTCTCTCCTTGCAGTTGCCAACACTCTTTATAGAGTTGCTAAATGGTATCCCCTCTTTCTATAGATCATCATTCAGCAACTTTCATCATTGTTTACGACAATGTGTTTGATAAAGTTGCAAAACCAGACATGGTTCAAAACAGTGGTCAAGACTTGACAAATTTCATCAGCCCTTTATTTTACACAGGTATCATTAGGAAAATTTGTCAAGTCTCCCCAGAATACTGAGAAGATACAAAAATAATTATACGTTTGTCATTCCCGCCCCCATCCCCACCTTCGTGAGGACAGGGGCGGGAATGACAATCAAAGTTTTGGATGATTTAAATTTAGAAATGGCCTAAAGCAATTAACAATTGACAATTATCTTGTACAATTCCACCCATGAATACATATAACAGCACCGCAAAACAGTATGAAAATGCGCTTGATTTTCTTTATGGGCATATGAATTTTGAGGTGAAGGCGCAAGATCGGTATATGGCGAATAAATTGGACTCAACACGGCCGTTTCGCCTCATGTCCGCCCTTGATAATCCGCACCAGCAATACCCGTCTATTCACATTGCCGGCACAAAAGGAAAGGGATCGATTGCCGCCATCTGCGCCAGCGTCTTGCGCGAGGCGGGGCTGCGCGTTGGGCTGTACACCTCGCCCCATTTGCAGGATTTCCGCGAGCGTATCCGCGTGCTGACTCCGGCTGATGCCGACGGCCGTATCCCCAAATTAAATTTTGTGCAGTTGATGGAAGAGATGAAAACGGCCGTCGCCCAAGTTGAAGACAGCACATGGTTTGAGATCGTTTCCAGTCTCGCCTTTTTGCATTTTGCCCGTCAACAGATAGATATTGCCATCATTGAAGTCGGTCTGGGAGGGCGATTGGATTCGACAAATGTTGTCACGCCGCTTGTTTCGGTGATCAGCAGCCTCAGCTTAGACCATACCAATTTTTTGGGGAATACAATTGAAAAAATTGCCTACGAAAAAGGGGGCATTATCAAACCGTTTGTGCCAGTGATAACGGCCGTTCAGCCCCCAAAAGCGATGGAGCGACTGGAATCTATTGCCCGCGAACGCAACTCCCCATTAACGGCCGTTGGTTTGGATTGGCTATACGAAAGAAAAGGGCAGCACCGCTCCTATCCACAAACAATCTGCATCACCAAAGCCCCTCTCACTCCCCTTTGTCCGCCCAATACTTGTTTCCCCTTAGCTTTGCGCGGGGCGCATCAATTAGAAAACAGCACCATCGCGCTGGCGGCATTGGCTGCCGTGCAACCCCATTTCCCCAGCTTGACAGTGGATGCGGTACGGGATGGATTCGCCAATGTGCAGTGGAACGGCCGTTTGCAACAACTCCAATCCGACCCCATCATCCTGACAGACGGGGCACACAATGCCGATTCCGTTCAAAAGTTGACGGAGGCGTTGCGGGATGAATTTGAGTACGGCCGTCTGCATCTTATTTTTGCGGTCAGCGGTGACAAAAATATCGCCGAGATGATCGATATTTTATTTCCGATGGCCGCTTCGATCATCGTCACCCGCTCCACCCATCCCCGCGCCGCTGTGCCGATCGTGCTGGCGGAACAGGCGGCTGGCTACCCTGTCACCGCTGCTGAAAATTTGGAAGAGGCGTTGACGGCCGTTTTGGCAATGGCCGATAAGAACGACCTCATCTGTGTGACTGGCTCACTATTCATCGTTGGTGATCTGCTCAATATATTGGGATAGCGAAAAAGGAATAGAACGCAGATAAAGCAAAAAAAATCTGCGTCCTATTCTAAAACTTTCAAATCATCACACAGCGTTACAATCGCGTCGACAACGGCCGTTTCTTCCATCACATCCAAATCAAACCAATTGATACGCGGATCGGTCGGTTTGAACCAATTATTTTGATGGCGCACAAAGCGATGGGTCTCAAATTTGATCCGTTCGACCGCTTCGGGCAATGTCATCTCCCCATCTAAATACGCCCATAGTTGACGATACCCCAGCCCGCTCATTGATGGCAGCCAACGACCGTACCCATCCTCCCGCAATTGCTCTATCTCCGCCAGCAGGCCTGCCTCCATCATCCTGTCCACGCGCTCATCAATACGTTGGTAAAGCAGTTCCCGCCCGCGCCGCAACCCGACGATGATAAAGGGATAGGGCGGCGGCGTTTTGCGTTGCAAAACACTCATCCGCTGCCCGCTCACGAGAATAACTTCAAGAGCGCGGATAACACGGCGCATATTGCGAACATCAAGACGAACGGCCGTTTGTTCATCTAACGCTCGCAGCCATCGTCCCAACTCTTCGCCGCCCAACTCCTCCAGCGCGGCTCGCAAATGGGGATGGGGCGGCACACGAGGAATGCCCCACCCTTCCACAATCGCCCGCATATATTGCCCCGTGCCGCCGACAAGAATGGGCATACGGGATGGTGACTCCCCCATCTCTTCAATCAACCGGTACACTTTATCTTGATAGCTGCCCAATGTGATCGTCTCATCTGGATCGCAGATGTCGATGAGGTGGTGGGGAACGGCCGTTTGCTCTGCCGCCGACGGTTTAGCCGTCCCAATATCCATCCCCCGATAAAACAGACGGGAATCAGAGGAGATAATCTCCCCATTTAGACGGTCTGCCAATGAGAGGGAGAGTGCTGTTTTGCCAACGGCCGTTGGCCCAACAATAAATAAAACAGTTTTCTTACGCATTCCCTGTTTATAGTAGAGAAAAGAAGGGGAAGCAAGAAATCATCTCGCATATATCAACTTGGGGCATGATTCATAAACCAAAAGGAATCTGGACATGGTTCACTTTACACAAGATGATCTTTACAGGCTGTGGGCGGGCACAAGGCCGCGCCCCTACAATTTACTTCTGTAGGGGCGACCCTTGTGGTCGCCCAATCGCGCAACAACTGTAAAGATGATCCACCCTCATTTAAATCCTGTCGAAATCTGCGTTCATCCTGATAATCCTGAAAATCTGCGTCCTATTAGATACCCATCTCCATTTTAAGCTATGCCGCAATTTCTATCCCCAAAATAAATTCACCCTAATTTTACGCAAAAATAGGCACACTGCCGATCTCAGCCATAAAAGGCATGATATAATTGGCATCAAGTATTGTTATTTATATTGCCCATCTGTCATCACTCCCCTCTTCAACCAAAACCACAGATATATATTCAAGAACTACCTGTAAGCAGTAATGATTTTTGAGTTTATGTATTACCTTTCAGTTCCAGCCCTTCCTCAAAGAAGGTGCTGCTTCTGCCCCCCTCTTTAGACAAGAGGAGAAGTTAAACTCTAAAGTTATTCACATGTATCCTTTAACTCATGTCTACAAAGAATTTTTATGGCATGAATGTAACGTACACATTGTATTGTTAGCATAGACGGCATAAAAAAGCTGTCGTCACCCCAGAAGTTTCCGATGAAGTTCAACCTTTTTAAGAAGGTTGAACTTCGCGGGTGACTAACCTAAACAAGGAGCTTCTAAAAATGTTTAAAAAACGTATTCCTATTTTATTCTTATTAACATTGCCATTATTGGCCATAATCGTACTCATTAGTTTGCTTTCCTTCCAAATCGCACAAGCCGCACCCAACGCAGTACTTACCGTTACCAACAGTAATGATGATGGTGCAGGTTCATTACGCCAAGCAATTGCCGATGCAAATCCTGACGACACGATCACTTTTGATGCTGGCATCAGCGGGGAAACGATCACCTTAAGCAGCACCATACTCATTACCAAAAACCTGACCATCAGTGGTACGGTTCCCATCACCATCAGCAGTGTTAGCGGTGATGATGCTCACCGTATCTTTTTTGTTAATGATGGTGATGTCACCTTTGACAGTGTGACGATTGCTAATGGTGTTTCAACAGGCAATGGCGGCGGACTGTTTATTATGCCCGAAACGGCCGTCGTCACTATCCGCAATTGTACTTTTTCTAATAATCAGGCAGCCGATCACGGCGGTGCCATTTACAATACTGGCACATTAACTATCAGCGACAGCACTTTTGTTGGTAACTCTGCCAGTGATTTTGGGGGAGCTATCTACGGTGCCTCAGGCCATGTAATCATCATAACAGATAGTGTCATCAGTAATAATACCGCTACAGGC
>WFSA01000089.1 GCA_015486215.1 Anaerolineae bacterium
CTAAACCTCCCCCGAAGGGGGAGGGAACTTGCTCCCTCTCCCTTTGGGAGAGGGTTGGGGTGAGGGTAAACTCCAAAGTTAAATGGGTAAGTTATTTAAGGCTCATTCCTAAGGGAAGGTTCGTTTTTAACTTTGGACTTTCAGGTGACAGACACTTGGCAAGTGCCTGTCACCTTGGCCACAGTTATTTACGAGTTTTCCCTAAGGACGGTGTAAATTTGGAATTTAACAGTGCGATTTGGGGGTTGCAATCGCCCTAAGAATCAATTCGCAGTGATAGCATAAATCTGCACGTTGTTTTTTTGCATACTATTATTCTACACATACTACCAAATAGAATAACGATAACAACAAACATCCCATGTCAACTCAAGAAGATACCCACGAAATATACCTCAATTTAGTCAATCACTCCTTGCAAGGGGTACGCATTATACAAGATCATGCCGTCATCTTCTCTAATGACCGGATGGAAGAGATATGCGGCTACTCATTGACCGATTTTCAGAGAATGACACGAGAAGAGCATTATGGATTGGTTCATCCAGATGATCATGCACGAGTTGCCGCATATAACAAGAATTTTTACACTGACACAGCGTCCGCAGAAATCGAATATCGCATCTACCATAAAGATGATTATATTGTTTGGGTAGAACAATATACGGTAGAAATCACGTATAACGGCCGTCCAGCTTACCAGCAAGTGTATATTGATATTAGTGAACGCAAAACAACAGAAGCAAAATTACTGCACTATCAAAAAAAGTTAGAAACAACCGTTACTGAAAAAACAGAGCAGCTGCAAGAGAGCGAGCAACTATATCGCTCTCTGATAGAGTCTGCACCAGAAGCAATTTTTATACAACAAGACAACCGTATCGTCTTCACCAACAATGCTGGAGCCGCATTATTCAAGGCAAACAGCCCTGATAACATCATCGGCAAGCATCTATCAGATTTGCTTTCAGCCGCCGATACAGCTAAAGCAAAAGAAAATAGCGCAAAGATGTTGCGAACTGGTAAGCCCGGAGATGCTCGACCATACCAATTACTTCAATTTGATGGCAATTTACTTGACATCGAACTCAAAAGCAAACCGATTATGTATCAAGGGCAACCTGCCATTTTTTCTATGTCATGGAATATGACAGAGCGTAACCAGTTAGAAAATCAATTGCGTGCAAGCAATGCAAAACAACAAGCATTACTTGATGCCTTGCCTGAACTTATGTTCGTCCTTAGTACGGATGGAACATTTTTAGAATATCACAATAATAATACAGCTCTCTTCGCTCCTCCAGAACAATTTATAGGCAAAACGGTAAAGCATGTCCTTCCTGCCCATATAGCTGCACAAACGATGAAGAATATCAAGCGCACATTGCAGACAGGAAAATCACAAACATATGAATATCGGCTTAAAATGATGGATGGTGAGTATCATTTTAATGAAGCACATATGGCTGTCAGCAGCGAGGGTGAAATTATCGTCCTGATACATGATATCACTACACGCACAAAACATAATCAAAAAATCAAGAAGCAGGCTGTGCAATTGGAAACATTACGAGCGACAGGGTTAAAAATTGCATCACAACTTAAATCGCATGAGGCGTTGCATATTATCACGGAACAGGCTGTTTATATTGCAAACGGAATTCGTGGCGGGTTTCATCTATACGACAAAGAAAAAGATACATTAATATGGGTATCTGGTATCAACAATAGTATCCCCCCAATAGGGCATACGATTGGCTATGGAGAAGGTATTGCTGGTAAAGTGTGGCAAACAAATACATTACTTCTCGTTGATGATTATCGTCATTGGGATGAACGCATTCCAAGCTTAGATGAATACGCCCTTCAATCTGTCGTTGGTATACCTGTTGTGTGGCGTGATAATTTTCTAGGGGTATTAATCATCGAAAAAAAGTTGCAAAACTCTTTTGCACAAGATGATTTGGATATGTTGGAACTGTTTGCCATGCAAGCAGCCCTTGCTATCCATAATGCCCGCCTATTTGAAAAGGAACGCAAAGCGCGGCAGCAGGCTGAAATGCTGCAAACGGCCGTTCACGCATTAAGTTCTGTTCATACCCTTGACGATCTATTTGACCAAATCGGAGTTGCCATAGAAACGGTTATTCCTTTCGATAATTTCACCATCCAAACATTAAAAGATGATGTTTTCACCATTGTCAACGGACGCGGCCCTTTCCATCCCGAAGATATTATAGGCAAGAGTTATAAATTACATAATGCAAAGAAAAAATACAGCACTGTCATTAGAGAAAAACGGCCGTTAATCCGTGCCGAACCAGCCGACAGCAAAACATACACCTACAAAGAGTACACATGGCTGGGCGTGCCGATGCTGTTCAACGGCAACCCGATTGGACTCTTCACCTTAGGCAGAATCGGAGCCAAAGCATATACAGAAACTGACGCACAACTCGCTTTTGCTTTTGCAACAGAAATCGCTTTTGCCATTCAAAATACATATCTATTTGAAGAGTTGCGCCAGTCAGAAGCAACAGCCAATCAGGCAAAACAAGAGGCCGAAGCTGCCAACCTCGCCAAAAGCGCATTTCTAGCAAATATGAGCCACGAACTGCGTACCCCTCTAAATAGCGTTCTTGGATATACACAACTGCTCCAACGAGACCATAGTCTAACAGATAAACAGCATCGCAATATCGCTGCCATCCATCGCAGCGGTGAGTATTTACTAGGCATAATCAACGAGATATTAGATTTAGCAAAAATTGAAGCTGGAAAGATGGAACTGCATCAAACAGAGTTCAATCTGCCCCTTTTTCTAACCTCTGTTATCGACATAGTATCTATAAAGGCAGAAGAGAAAAGCGTACAATTTAACACCGAACTAGACAAAATCCTGCCTCGCATTGTGCGTGGTGATAAAACAAGATTACGCCAAATTTTACTCAATCTATTAGGAAACGGCATAAAATTCAGTGATAAAGGGCAGGTATCCATGCAAGTTTTATGTCTCTCCCAACATGCAGATGCAGAAACAGGAGAACAATATTGCACTATTCGCTTCCGTATTGAAGACAGCGGCATCGGCATCCCATCCACATTATTAGAACGCATCTTCCTTCCTTTTGAGCAGACAGACACATCATACACGAGAACAACTGCGGGCACAGGATTAGGGTTAGCGATCAGTCAACAGTTAGCAAATATGATGAGAAGCGAGATACATGTTAACAGCCATGTCGGCAAAGGTTCCCTCTTTTGGTTTGATATTGAACTACCGATCATCATCGGCACTAAGGCATCCACACCCTCTGCACCGCGCCCTATCGTCGGTGTACAAAAGAACGGCCGTGCGCCTAAATTACTCATTGTAGATGATATAGAGCATAATCGTTCCGTTCTTATCAATCTTCTTTCTCCTATTGGATTCAATATTCAAGAAGCTTTTGATGGGCAGGATGCGGTGGAAAAAACGGCCGTTTTCCAGCCAGACATCATCCTGATGGATTTACAAATGCCCATTCTAAATGGACTTGATGCGACTCGCTATATTCGTCAACAACAAAGAGAAGAAGCACATATTATCATCGCTGTTTCATCCCTTGCCTACCAACACGACCAAGAGCAGGCAAAAGAAGCAGGCTGCGATGACTTTGTCACAAAACCCATTTACATTAACGCCCTTCTGCACACAATAAAAACATATACAAACGATGGGTGGGAGTGGCAATTTGAAGAGATAGCTGCAAAAAGCACCAACCCATTACCCATTCTTGAAATGCCGCCAAAGAAAATGACAGATATGATGACTCGCGCCGCCAATATCGGTGATATCCGCGCATTACGCCAAGAAATCGAGAAGTTAGCACAGATGGAAGCAAAATATCAACCCATCGTCACTAAATTACGCAAATATACGGCCGAGTACAATATAGCAAAAGTTGCAAAGTTGCTGCGACTTAAGGCTGAGGATTAGACCGTAACCTAAGAAGTAACAGTCACAAGGCGTATAGTTTCGGCTAAGCCAAGTCCGTCTGCCCCGTGACAGTCCCTTTACTTCAACTCAATTATGATGCCTAACATAACCGTGATCATTGTCAATTGGAACGGCCGTTCATGGCTTCAACAATGCCTGCCCGCCTTAGCTGCCCAAACGTATAAAAACTTCAAAATCCTCATCGTGGACAATGGTTCATCAGATGGCTCTGCCGCGTGGCTACTAGAAGAGCATCCCGATGTGCAGCTTATCCGTTTAGACGAGAATCTCGGCTTTGCCGTCGCTAATAATATCGGTATACGAGCGGCGAACAGCCCGTTTATTGCCTTGTTAAACAATGACACCATCGTTGACGCGGACTGGCTGGAAGAGATGATAACGGCCGTTTCCTCTCCAGATATAGGCATGGTCGCGCCGTGCATTATGCGCTGGAATGAGCCGCATTTGCTTGATTCAGCCGGTATTCGTGTGGATCGCACTGGCACAGCGTGGAATCGCGGCTGGGGAAAGCGGGTGGAGACGGCAGCAGAGGGGCGTTTTGTATTTGGGCCGTCGGGCGCGGCTGCCCTGTATCGTCAGGCGATGTTAGATGAGATCGGTTTGTTTGACGAAGCGTATTTTGCCTATTATGAGGATGTCGATTTGGCGTGGCGGGCACGGCGGGCAGGATGGAAATGTTGGTACACCCCTCATGCGCGAGTGCGCCATTGGCATTCGGCTACCTCAGAAAAAACACCTCATTACAAAAATTTCCTGAATGGACGCAATAAATTATGGACAATTATGAAAAATTATGATCGGCCGGCACTGTACTGGATGCTGCCCGTCATTATCGCTTATGATTTGATGGCAGCCCTCTATCAAACTGCCAAAAGTCGGAATTTATCACCGTTGAACGGCCGTTGGCGGGCGGTGGCAGAGCGGCAAAGCGGCAAAGTTATTGTCGTGATCTTACTTTGCCTGCTGTCCACCACATTGTTTTACCATCAGTTATGAGTTCGATGGTGCCTAACTCGTCAGTGCGTAAGATGGTTATGCCCGCCTCTGTTAAGCGTTCCAAAACGGCCGTATGTGGATGGCCGTAGGAATTATCTACCCCTGCCGAAATAACTCCGATTTGAGGGCGCATCGCTTGTAAAAAGATGGGCGTGCTTGACGTATTTGAGCCATGATGGCCGACTTTGTAGACAATGCTGGATAGCGGCCATCCCCCGCGCACCATCTCCCCTTCCGCCTCCGCCTCCGCATCTCCCGTCAGCAATACTGAAAAATCACCATACAACAAGCGCAGAACGACAGATTGATTATTCCGGTCTTCCCCCTCATTCAGCGTTGATGGATGCAAAACCTCCAGCCATACCCCATCCTCGATCAGGATCGTCTCCCCTGTGCGGGCGGTGTGACGGGGCGTATCTTGAGCGGCGGCGTTTAACGCTTGCATAATGGGCGACCCATCCTCGTCGCCGTTGGTGAGCAACAGGTCTATATCGTAACGGTCAAAGATGGTTGGCAAACCAGAAATGTGATCCGCATCGGGATGCGTAGCAATGAGTATATCTATCGTGCGATCTCCAAACGGCATTTGCCGGCCGACTCCATCGCTGATGACGGTTGGATAGAGACCGCCGTCGATCAAAATCTGCCGCCCGCTTGGGGTTTGGATAAAAGTCGCGTCCCCCTGCCCCACATCAAGAAAAGCGACATGCAGCATCCCGTCGGGCTGGGTTTGCGCCCATCGCATGGCGAGAATGGCGGCAATAAAGGTGAGGAGAACGGCCGCCTTCGCTTTCCAATTTTCCCCCCATGCTCCCTGCATGCGTTTACGGCGATCATTACCAACTTTGTGCCACCATGTCAACAATCCAATGAGGGCGTAAATAATCAATACCCCGCTCGGCTCAATCTGAGCGTACAGAGATGCGCCGGGCAACGCGGCAAAAATACGAACAACGGCCAGCGTCCACGAGAGCGGAATCCATGCCAGCCAGCCAAAAAATTGCCCCAATGCGGGGATTGCCATCCCCAAAAGTGCGCTCGCACCGCCTAATATGAGCGCAGGCGGCTGTGCGCCTATAATGAGCATATTGACGGGCAGACTAACCAGTGACCAGCGGCCAAAATAGAGAATAAGCAGTGGCGTGGTCAAAATCTGCACCGCCAGCATGATCGCTATCGGGGTGATGAGAAAGTTTTTGATGGATGGGGCGAGGGGGTGTTCGGGAAGGCCGCCGCCCGCCCATTGTATGAGCGGTTTGGCGTACAATAATAAACCCAAAACGGCCGTAAACGACAGTTGAAACCCCACATCCCACAATAAAAGCGGATTAAGCAAGGTGATGGCGAAGGCGGCGGCGGTCAACGCGACCGATGCCAAATGTGAACGACCGCTAAAACTTGTCGCAATCAGGTAGATACTGCCCATAATTGCCGCCCGCATCACTGATGCAGACGCGCCGACCATCAAGGTGTACAGTCCCAGCACGATCAAAATGAGGGGAATAGCGGTACGATTAGAAAAAAACGGCCGTGTCAGCGCAACCAATACCCCGATCAAAATCGCCGCATGAATCCCCGAAACAGCGAGGAGATGGGCGGCTCCGGCAACCTGAAACTCCTCTACAATATCTTTTGGCATCTCATGCCGATTGCCGAGCAAAATTGCGCTCAATAAGCTCGATTGCGGGCTGGGAAGATATTGATTAACGGCCGTTTGCGCTTTTGCCTTAAACGCATAGATGGCGTGATAGAGGGGATTACCCTGCCCTGTTTCTAGGATTTCGATGTCGGCACGGTTCATTATGCTGTGTATCTGTTCCCGTGCCAGATACTCTTTGTAACTGAATGTTTCAAATTCAGGCGGGGTTTGCAGGGGGGCGACGGCCGTCACCCGTGAGCCATACGGTATCACAGGAAAACGGTCAGTTTTGAGCAGAATATCACCATGCAGGGGACGGGATTGGCCGTTGATGAGTGCCGTCTCTGCCCGCAGGCGCAAATTGATCGTCCGATCTCGAATTTCTGGCTCGTCGGCAATAAGGCCGGTGATGACCATCGTGCCGCCGTCGTTATAATATGCGGCATGGGCGGGGGTGATGGTTGGCTGGGCGATAAGATAGCGCAATCCGCCAAAAGAAAAGGCAGTTATGGCGACAAAGGTGATGAGGATCGATTCTTTACGAAAGCTGATGCTGGCGAAGGTGATGATGGAAAAGGCAACGGCCGCTGCGCCCCAAACAGGCAGCGGCAATCCCAGCCGGGAAGCGGCCCATATCCCGATCAACCAACCGATTGCTGCATAAATAAATGCCATAATTCATCGTAGGGGCGACCCGCTGGGTCGCCGCCATAGTTCTGCACTTTCTTTAATCCGCGTTTATCCGCAAAATCCACTCTATCCACATTCCATTCACAATAGTAAATTTTTCCCATTTTGAACCATACTGTTTTTTGTTACAATACAGACATCATTGTAGTTTTCATCGTAACTACTAACACCCTCTGGAGATTACTTCAATTTTTTAGTTGTATAAATCATTTACCCAGAGAGCAATTGAAGCAATCTTGTAAACGCCTAAGTAGTTACTTTTCATCCTACCCAAAAATATCTTTAATTCTATACTGAGATGCCCTGATCATACCAAACCATGTCTACATTTGAGCCTGAAAATTACCGTATTTTAGCCGTTGATGATCATGTTGCTATATTACGCTCCATCCAGATCGTATTAGAGGGTGATGGGTTTAGAGTGTATACAGCTACTTCTGGTGAATCGGCTATGGAGTGGGTCAAAGAGCATGGACTGCCTCATCTGGCAATTGTAGATTTGAATATGGCGCAAATGGACGGGTTCTCTTTTTGCCGCAAAATACACGAATCAAGTGATTTGCCCGTTATTATTTTGACAGGCGAAAGTGCTGTTCAAATAGAGATAAAAGCGTTAAATTCATGCGCCGAAGATTATATCACAAAACCATTTAACAAAGAGCTTTTGTTGGCACGTGTGCGGCGGGTGTTGCAGCGTATTGGTGATTTTGCTTATGTGATGCAGGCACAGGTGAAGATTGATACGCAGTTCTCGATCAATTTTGTCGCGCATCATGCTATTTTGTCAGGGCAAGAAGTGGTATTGACCGCCGATGAGTCTAAAATTATTTACATTTTATTGCGCTCATCAGGAAAACCCGTCCCCCCTGCGATATTGATGCAGCGATTGTGGCCGCTGGAAAATACAGATGAAGGACGGCTGCGGGTTTATGTGCATCGGCTGCGAAAAAAGATAGGAACGGCCGTTGCTGATGATCACGATTATATCCAATCCAAACGAGGATATGGGTATTTTTTGCAGCCAAGAGCGTAACTCGGCTAAAAAAGAACTGTTTCGCAAATCTCATACGTTTTTAGCGACTGCTTTATACAGATCGTTCCCCCGCACTGCGCCAAAATCATGTGAATTTATGAACTTTTCCTCTCCTGCTCTTTAATTATCTATTATTCCCGATACAATATAGGGTATGGATAAAACAAACCCATTAACGCAAAAAATGTTGCGCGTGCATCAAAAATTGATGGAAACGTACAGTTGCCCCGCATGGAGGCAGCATCTTCCACCAATTGATGAATTGGTCGCTACGATTCTCTCCCAGTCTACATCGGATGGTAATCGAGATAAAGGGTTTTATGCGTTGAAAGAGCGGTATCCTGACTGGGATGCGGTGATGAACGCGCCAGAGGCGGATATTATTGAGACTATCCGTCCCGCAGGGTTGGCGAATCAGAAAGGGCCGCGCATTAAAAAAGCGTTACAATATGTTTATGATGAGCAAGGTGAGCTTTCTCTTCAATTCTTAAATGAGATGAGTTTGGATGAAGCACGGGAATGGTTGGTACAAATTAAAGGGGTAGGCCCCAAAACGGCCGCTATTATCCTTCTATTTGGCTTCAATCGCCCCGCCTTTCCTGTCGATACCCACGTTCACCGCATCACTCGTCGTTTGGGATTGATTAGCCCCAAAACAAGTGCCAATAAAGCACACGCCATTTTGGAAAAGATGGGCGATCCTGATACATATTATCCTTTACACTTAAACATTATTAGACATGGGCGTGAAATATGCCGTGCCAGACGGCCGTTATGCGATCAATGCTCTCTTACAGATGAGTGTGACAAAAGAAAGGTAGAGATGGAGAAAAAGGGGTAAAGCATGAATCATCAACAAGAAAAGTTGGCCGCGTTATACGCAGTAAGCTCACAATTAGGCAGTTCTCTCGATTTAACCGAAGTTTTGAATCAGGTGATGGACGCGATTATTCAGTTGACAGGGGCTGAACGGGGTTTCTTGATGCTGGTGGAGGATTCGGGCGATCGGTTGAAAACGGCCGTTGCTCGTAATGTTGACCAAACAGCCATAGACACCCATCAAGGCAAAATCAGTCGCACCGTCGTACAGCGTGCTATCGCTGCAAAAGAGGGTATCTTAACCAATAATGCCCAAGAAGATGACCGTTTTTCTGGACAGGAAAGCGTCGTCGGCTACCAATTACGATCTATTATGTGTGCCCCATTGCGGGCACGTAACCAAATTTTGGGCGCGGTTTACGTAGATAATCGGCTGATGAGCGGCGTTTTCAAACAAGATGATTTGGATTTGCTCATCACCTTTACCAATCAAGCAGCCATCGCCATTGATAATGCCCGCCTCTTTACACAAACCGACCAAGCATTAGCCCGTCGTGTCGATGAGTTGACCTTGTTCCAAAAAATTGACCAACAACTCAACAAATCCCTTGAATTAGATCGGGTATTGAGCTTGGCATTAAATTGGGCTGTTTCAGTGACTGAGGCAAATAACGGTTCCATCGGGTTGATGGAAGCGGTTGAAGATGGGAATGACGATGGACAGGCGTTACGATTATTGGTGTATAAAGGAGACATCCCGTTATCCGATTTGCCAATGGTTCCCACATCCCATCCTGTGCTGGCGCAAGTGTTGGCAGAGGGGAAGCCTGTTTCGTTAACGGCCGTTTCCGCCAAACAAGCGATCAACGGGCAGGCAGGGGCAGGACAATTAGCCGTTCCCATTCAACAAGACGACCAAACCATCGGCTTGATCACCTTAAAATGCGAGACTGGGCATGAGCTAAACATAGAAGATAGAGAGTTTATCGTCCGTTTGGCAGATCGTGCGGCCGTCGCCATCAAAAACGCCCAACTATACGAAGAAATCAAGGCAATCAATATCGCCAAAAGCAAATTTATCTCCATAGTAACCCATGAACTACGCCTGCCAATGACATCCATCAAAGGGTATGCCGATCTTCTCGTAAGCGGCATGGTTGGCGAGATGACCGATCAGCAAATGGAATTTTTGGAGATTATGCGCCGTAATATCGGCCAGATGAGTACCTTGATCACTGACTTATCACAGATTAACCATCTGGAATCAGGACGAGTAAACTTTGAGAAAGAACCGTTTGATATTCACGAAACTGTACGCGAAGTAGTTGATAATTGGAAAGAACGTATCGAAAGCCGCCAGCAGACATTGCGGCTCGATTTACCATCTGAACTGCCGCTTATTTACGCCGATCAAAGACGTGTTGGGCAAGTGCTGTCCAATTTGGTCAGTAACGCCCACAAATATACATCGGATAGCGGCACAATTCTTATCGCCGTTCGCGCCGAGTATGCTTCCATGCGAATTTCTGTACATGATACAGGGATTGGTATCAACAAAGCAGATCAAGAAAAACTATTCACCCAATTCTTCCGTTCTCCCGATCAAGATGTACGCGATCAGACGGGATGGGGGCTGGGGCTGTCTATCGTAAAAAGCATGGTAGAAGCACAAAATGGCGAGATATATTTTGAATCCATATATGGTAAAGGCAGCACATTCAGTTTTACCATGCCCTTAGCAGAGGCAGGCTAGAGCATCTAGTCAGGACAACTGCATGCCTGATAAATATAAGTCGTTCCATCTCTAGTACACGCTGGCGGAAGTCCTTGTATGTTATTTGTTGCGGGAATCGGAATTCCCGCAACGCTCCACCAGATAGGTATCGGGAATTCCGATTCCCGATA
>WFSA01000090.1 GCA_015486215.1 Anaerolineae bacterium
CTAGTACACGCTGGCGGAAGTCCTTGTATGTTATTTGTTGCGGGAATCGGAATTCCCGCAACGCTCCACCAGATAGGTATCGGGAATTCCGATTCCCGATACAGGCAGCGTATATCATCTAAGAACTTCCGCCAAGCTATACTAGGGCGATTGCAACCTCCAAATCGCACTGTTAAATTCCAAATTTACACCGTTTTTAGCAGCTCCGCAATTGACATAACATGTGAATTGCGGGAAATTTATACGTTATGATTGTCGTGATCGTATGTCGTGATCGTTTTCGTGATCGGTTTTTTCGATTTTCGATCACGAATTAAAGCGAGGTTGCAATCGCCTTATTTCGTCCTTAGGAACGCGAATTTATTTAACTACCAAAGTTGTCATTCCCGCCCCGATCCCCATCTTCGTGAGGACAGGCACTTCGTGAGGGTAAACTCTTTTAGGCGGGAATCCATGATTTCTCAGACTGTGGATTCCTGCCTTTGCAGAGCCTGCCCTCATGAGGATGGGGGGATGACAATTTAAAGTTCCGCAAGTAACATCTCAATAAATTGGGGCAAAGACTTGACAGGTTTCATAAGAGTCTTGCGTTTTACACGAGAGTATTATAGAAAACCTGTCAAGTCTCCCCGAAATTTTGAGAAGATACTTCCGCAAGTTATTAAATTCTCGTTCCTAAATGTGCTGCCTGATACTCTCACTCCTCGATACTCACTTCTCCTAGTAAAATTGCTCCGTCAACAGTTTTATCATGCTCTGTTTGCACCACCATTCGCTCGCCTGTGCTGCCATCGTACCAACCTGCTATAAGGTGGTAGCAGCCAGACGGCAATGTTGCTAATGAGAGCGCGATTTTATCCGTGACCCATTCGCCCGTCTCCCACCATGTCAGCGGGTAGCTGTTGGCTAGGGGCATAGCATCATATTGGGCGGCGATATTGCCCGCTTCGTCGATGAGATGGACGAATAAGACGAGATCGGTTGACGGCCGTTTACCCGCCTGCCAATACAAAGTTAAGCGTACCTCATCCCCCGTGACCGCTTTCTCATATCCAAGCAAATTTACGCCGACAGGCCAATGGGCGTTCAGCACTGTTTCCGGAAGAGGCGCGTCAAAGAGGCGTGATTTTGCGGCTATATTGACAAAGCCAAGTGATGCGCTCCCGCCTATTGACTCCCCAACGGCCGTTTGTAGCGAACTCCTCAACTCGTATTTGCCCGCAAGCAAATATGGGCTTATCGGCAATGCTGTATCACTATTGATGACCGTATCCTTCTCCCATTGGCTGATAGAAAACGGGGTGCAGTTTTCTTGGACGACAACTTTGTTTTCGTCTACTAAGGCGTAGCAGCTCTGCAATTGTTGCGAAACGGCCGTTGTCCCTCCCCATCGGGCATCAATGTGGATCGTACCCGCTTGCGGCAGCGATTGCGGCGTAAACGCAGCCCGAATCAAGCCGATGTCTGCCGTCAGCATTTGCGTGATGACAAAATCTTTGCCCGCTTTAGGCTGTGTGCTGTACACGATAATATCCTCATCCTCATAAACGGGTTCAATCGTGATCCACGCTTGCACGCTGTCTTGATACGCTCCGTCAATTTCCCGTTTATCCAACAAGAGATAGACAAAGCCAGCGTCGGCCAATTGGTGCAGCTCGTCGGAAACGGCCGTTATTTCTGCCCCGACAATGCCCGTCTCCTCAAGGCTGCGTAACAAATCGCTGGAATTTATGAAGCGGTACGCCTCACGGGGGATGCGCGAAATGTGGCCGCCGGCGATGGGATGGCGATGGGCGGTTTGGTAATACATATGCTGCTTATCTGCGCCGCGCGGCTGCAGGGGGAGTTCGATTACGGCCGTTTCCTCCCCCGCCTTTGCCAGCACCTCCGTGTACCAGATCGGCACACGCGCATCTTGCGTAGGAAAAGGGAACATCGTGTACTCAAATAAGATGAGAACGGATAAAGCGAAGAAGATCGCCCATCGCTGCCATCGCTGCTTATTTGCCAGCAAAACCATCCCCCCCGCAGCGGCGAGCGTGGAGAGGGGTATGCCTAAAAGCACATTTAACCTGTCCGTCTTGCGTAACAAGCGAACAAGCGAAAAGCTACTGATCAAAGTATACGGCATCGGAACGGTGGGAAAAAGCGTGCCGTTAATTTGCAAGACAGGCCCCAAAGCCAATAGCAGAAGCAATCCCGCCAAAAAGAGATGGAATCGGCTGAAACGCCATCCTTTTGCTGTCCCCAAAACGGCTAAGAAGAGCGTCATAAACCCGATAAAGGGGGTGTAATTAAAACTTTCAGGCATCCCCTCATACGCTGGTTTCACCGCGTCGCCCCAAAGGGGATGGGTGTGGCTGGGCAGAAGGTACGCCGCCAAATCCGTCTGCGCTCCTTCCTGTTCATCCAGAAAAATATCTTCGGGAAAGGGGCGGTTCATCTGATAATTGGCTACGGGGATGAGCAGAGGGAGCATGAGTAGGAGCGCGATCCCGTTCGCCGCCGCCAGCTTACCCATCAACGCCCAGCCGACCGTCTGCCGCTCTTGATACAGGTGATACAACACAAAGGGGATGATGATAAAGAGAGCCATCACTAATAGCTGCCAGCGTGTAATTCCGATCAATCCGATGAGCAGGCCAGCTATACTCGCGTCCCGCCACCGTTTATAGCGGATGAGACGGTAAAGAGCGAGCATGGCTAAGGGGATGCTGGCGGTCAGGCTGAGGTTGGGATGGAAGCTGTGGCGCAAAATATACGGCCAAAAGCCGTAAATCAAGCCGCCGAGAAAAGCGGCAAAGGGGAGGCTGTCGAGAGCAAACGGCCGTTGGGACAACGGCCGTTGTCGCAATAGCACATAAATCAATAAAAACATGGAGAACGCATTAAGGGCGTAAACGGCCATGAACGTGATATTATACGCGGCTAATTCAGTGACAAATAGTTGCAGTCCGAGCCAAATGGCGATGTTGATCCACGCGATATTTTGTGTATATAACGGGATCCCGCTTGGATGATAGAGCAGTTCCGTAAAATAGGGGGTGTGTCCGTTTAGCAGCCCATCCTTCACCCACCAAAAAACCCAAAAGTGTGACCATGCATCGCTGCCGCGCCCAAATAGGTGGGTGTTTAGTTGTGCTGCCATCGGCCATGTCATCAATACAGACAGCAAACTGTAGGCGAGAAGAACGATAACGGCCGTTTTCCGTGATAAACGCGGTGTCTGTTTAGGATTCATTATTGCTCAGATGGCAGACGCACGAATTGACCAGTACGGCCGTTTTTTCCTACGCTCGCCATTCTCTCCCCGCTCACATAATCATATATTCCTGTCTCCACATACGTCCCTATTTGCTCAAAGGTGAACTGTTGCACAAAAATATCTCCTGTTCGCCATTGTGCGCTGTTGAAGCCCAGCCCGTCGCTGTTGCCAACAGGAGTTGGCGCATCGGCGTACAGATGGGCGGCGATGGTCAGCGGTGCGGCCGTCTCCTTTTGCACTTGCCAGATTGTTTGCCATCTCAAGTCATCGACACTGTATCCGTGTAAAACGGCCGTTGCGCCCATTTCAACGGGCAGCGTAAACGAGAGCGGGTGACGGCCGTTTACCAACGCCGGCACAGGATCAATCTCTCCATCCCAATAATAAATCTCAAATGAGGGGATGTCGCCAGCAGGATCGTGGCGATAAACGCGGTGCAAATGTGACGATAATTGTACCGCTATCGGCCAATTTTCTTGTTGCGGCAAAATATACCATCCGGCCGTACCGCCATCGGGGAACGGCCAGCTTTGGCGGCAATTGAAGGTGACTATTCGTAAATTATCTAGGCCGAGAAGGGCGGGGACGGCCGTTGGCGATAAAATCGCGGCGGGGTCTTCACAAATTGCCGCCCACTCTCCCGTCGCTGAAGCGGGTACATTGTAAATTTGGATGGAGTATCCCAATGATTCAATCGGGGATTGTTGGCGAAACCAGTCGAATAAATCAGGGTCTTCTAATTGCACCCCTTGCAGATGGGTGCTGCTGATAGCGTACACTCCTGCGGATGGATTGGCGGCGTAAAAAGCGGGCGATTCGACAAGGGAGTCTCCCATCAGTCGCTTTGCTTCATCAACGGGGCCAAAGTAACTGTATCCAGCCATCTCATCCCCATGTTCAGCCGCAAAATCGACTAATGCGTACAAATCCTGCCCCCAATCCAAGTTAGAATCAGCCAAATAATCGCTCCCATGCGCTGAACCGTTCACTATTTCGTTAAAATAAGGCAGATAATCAGGAAGCTGCCGCCAAGATGCGGCTATATACCACAATAAAAATAGAATGAGGACGGTTTTTTGCGCCCATCGCTGCCGATAGCTGATCGTTTCGCCGATGAGCAGCCAAATGAAGGGCAGGATGGGCAAAATATGCCGATAACCGATGTTCAAACGGCCGTAACTCGCCAATAAAAGTAATACTATTGGCGGCAGCCATAGGTAACGCACCCGCCGCCATGCGCGGTGACGGGTGAGCGAAACGGCGGCAATAATGAGCAAGAGCAATGTTATCAACGGCGTTTTGACGAGTATAACGACAATAAAATAGATGTACCATCCTGTCAGTGACCGCTCGCCGAGCAGATAAGCGACATGTCCTTTGTCGCTATGTGCCAATAAATCCAGCACGCTGTTGAAATAGGCGGCGGCGGGGAGAGTTACGCCCGTCCCGCCCGCAAGGCCGACATCGAAGCCGTACAGCATCCATATCATGATCCCTGCAACGGGCAGCATCGCCGCCCAAATCAGATACCGATATGAATGTGCTTTTGTGCTTGTGGTGACGCTGTTATATGTGAGTAGCAGCAATGCGGGCGGGAGAATGAGCGCGGTTAATTTTGTCGCTAGGGCAAGCCCTAAAAATAGGGCGGCCAGCAGCCAGCGTTTGATTGAGGGGCGCTTCCAAAAGTGTTCCCATGCCCAGATTGAAGCGGCGAATACGGCCGTCAGCATCCCGTCTGTCGTTGCCAGCGAAAAATGTGCCAGCAGATTGGGAGAGAAGGCGTACAGCACCATGATGACGATTTCGGCCATTAAACTGACATCCCGCTCCTTGCTCCATCGTGCCAGCAATGCGCCCAATAGCAGGCCGGCGAAGAGAATGGGCAGACGCGCCAGTAATAAAACGCGCCTTTCTGCCTGCTCGACGCGGGTTTGGTGTAGAAATTGTTCGGTAAGGGGGATATGTTCGGCCATTTCCCAAGAGGGTAAGGTGGCAATGCGGGGTAATGTCGGCTCCAGCGTCAGCAGGGAGCCGATCAGCCAATGGGCGAGTGGTGCGTGTTCGTATTGTAATCGTGCGTCGCCTGTCTGCCATAGTGCGCCGCCGCGCAATAGGTGTACTGGCTCGTCAATTGTGGCTGATTTGGAAACGGCCGTGTGCAATCCCAACCCAAAAAAGATCAATATAAATAAGATGGGATGCCACTGCTTTACTAATATCCGCTGGGGTTTGGTCACTGTCACAAAGGTAGATATCCTCTTTTCAGGTGACAGGCACTCGGCAAATACCCGTCACCTTGACCCATCCCCGTCTTCCACAAGCTCGCATCACCGATAATGAGGACTTGATCCGATGTTGTTTTGATCTCAGTAATGTCGATCTCAAGGTATCTTCTCAATAAATCGTAGACAAGACTTGACAAATTTCATCAGCACTTTATTTTACACGAGTATCATTAGGAAAATTTGTCAAGTCTCCCCAGAATACTGAGAAGATACATCTCAAGGTATAAACGATCGTTTTACAAAGGTAAGCAGCGCACTTGCCCTTCCCACTCGTTCTCAAAACTAAGTTCAGCTATCAGAAGCAATCGGCGATGGCACTCCCTACAGACACCCCTCTGACAACCTTAAACACACCAGGCATTGGCTTCCCCGCCCGCACACGCTCATAAGCGTAATGGGTGATTGTCGCCACGTCATGCGTCAATAAGATGCGCCCTTCTTGCGCTGCCCATTCCAAAACAGACGGATCGTCTGCCCCTGACAACTCTGTATCTTGAATGCGAACAATATCTAATCTAGGATTACGACGCAAAAGGCCGCGTAAAATGTCATTATTGAAATTTTCATCAGCGGCAAATTTGATCTGCGTACTTGTCATGCCCGTACCTGCCGCGCCAATAAGCGTTCACGCACACCATCAGGATCAAAACGTGCTTCATTCTCTTTTCGCACAGTAGCCGTAACCGCCTCGCGCCGTTGTAGATAAGCATTTACCTTTTCACTTTGTTGCAGGTAGTAGCCGATGACAGAATATATATCCGACAAAGATAATGATGGGTACTGTTGAGCAATTTCTTCAGCAGTCGCCCCATCTCGAAAGGCGTAGATTATCGTATCTAGCGTGACGCGCGTTTTGCTAATGCGTACAACGCCGTCAAAATCCAATATCAACGGCAAAGGTTGGGTTTCTATTACGAGTGTCATGCGTTAACTCTCCATCGTCACCTTTCACAGCAATGAAAATAATCTTTTGAACCATTTCTACAATGATTGCCATTCTATCACAAAATCCATACCATATGCGTTCATTTTCTAACGTAAACGGCCGTTTTCTTCCTCATACCCCATCATGCAATAACAACAACAAGAGAACAAAAAAGCAGCGCATACACGCTACTCTTCGTTTTCAGTTTTCAGTTACCTGTTGTCAGTTGATTGTTTCTTTTTAACTCCCCTGCACCCGAATCGCAACCCCCTTCGCCTCGTAAATCCGCATCCCCGTCTTCCACAAGCTCGCGTCGCCGATGATGAGGACTTGATCCGATGTTGTTTTAATATCCGTGATGTCGATTTTAAGTAACATATCCCACTGCTTAAATTGTGATTGCAATGCTGGCTCACTTCGGTCTATTCGGCAAATAACCGAAAAGGAGAATTATCTTGCTCCCAATTTTTTAAGGATTTATACAGATCTGTTGTATAGAAATAAATCGTCTCGTACCCAGTTCTAAGAAATTTTTCAAGCATTTCGGGATTCACGTTATCCTGTTTATTGGAGCCAAGTACCTGACAAAGACCAATTGATAGAATGCGAACTAAATCATGCCCAGAGCACACATCCCATAAATTGTGTTTCTCATCCACGGCATCGTTGATTAAATTTTGTAGACGATTGTCATCAAGAGCATGTCTACCCGATTTATTCTTGATCGTGTTTATCATTTTGGGAACATGCAAACTCAATGTTCGCCTATCTACAAATTTACTGTAAACAACGCCCGCAAACGTCAGTGCATGTCCATCTCGTTGAGAAATCCATCTAAAATAACCAAGCGGGCGGCCAATATCAAGTAATAGTTGACGGATATTCAGACCTTTTTTTTGAACACATCTGTCCATTTTTCCTTTAGAACCAAATTCATCAAGTAATTTTTCAAGTGCAAGAGACTTTAAAAGCATTGTTTCCAAGTCATGTGAATCTGTGATAAATAAATTAGTCGTTTGCGGCTCTTTGCCATCCAAACGCCAAAAGTCAGCATCTACAATAGCCAGGACACCAACGAACTCTTCACCATCAAGAATAGATAAAGAATTTACGGCATTTTCTTTTCCGTGAGCGGGGATAATCTGGCAAATTTCACGATCAACTAACCTACCATATACTCGTAAATCCGCTGTTTCACCCTCAACGATCAAAAAAGAACCGTTGAATTGACTGCGCGTCATACGAATTTCATTGGCAATATCCTGAGCGGTAATATCATTTTTCATAAAATGTCTGGCTCTAAAGCAATCGCATCTAAATTTGTAGACAAACCACCATGTACAGGGACACCTGTATATGGTGAGGGCTTAGTAGCAACCGCCGTCGCCAGATACAGGTCAGGTCCCTTTAATTCAACTGTCAAATCCCATCGATCATGAATAATTTGTGGCGAATGTGTGGCAATTAAAACATCAAAAGAAGATAATTTGGTCACCTCTTTTAAGTCACGCAAAAAGTCCTTTTGCCACGCCACATGCAAAGACAGTTCTGGTTCATCAATAAGAATAAGAGAGTCTGGATGAACCTTAAACAGCAATTCATACAACAAAACTAATTCATGTTGCTCTCCAGAAGATAATGCCGTAGTGGGTAATGATTCATCATTCAATGTGAACGTAAAACCATCTTTTTGAGAAATAATCATCCTATTGTATAGGAATCTCTTGTTAATAATCGTTTTGAATAAATCAATTTTAGCGGCAATATCATCAAAAACACTTAATTTATTTTCTATGTCTTGTACATAAACTGCTAGAACATCTTTTGTGTTACCAACCATTTCTTTAGCTGGTAAAAATGCCCTGTCTTTCTCTTTATTCAAAAGCCCCACTTCCTTTAATCCAGACCGTTTTGCTTCAAGCTTACTTAATTTATCCCGTAATTCTTCTTGAGTAAAATTAGAGTTCCCCATTAGCTCTACTAATCGTGCTGGAAATGTCCTGTCAAGTGATTGCGATAAAATCGCATATTCTGCAAGTTTTGCCTTTATCACATCGGCTAATTCCTCAGCATAGATTTCAACAACGGGCATTAATTTCGCCCGGTTTCTCCTTGTTGATATCGATCTCAATAACCTTTGTGTTTCAATTAAATGAATACGTACATGATTCTGGAACTCCAACCACCACTCAGGTACATTGAGGAAACGTGCTGGCAGGCGGTGACTAAAACGTAACAGAACTTCATCAGTAGTCATTACCTCATCATCTGAAAGTGATAACCACTCATCCGAACCGATCCGTTGAATAGGGAGTAAGTCTTTTAACATTGATAGGGGAACACTAATTCCCTTAACAAGCAAAGAAAATGATTGAATTTCTGCCACGTTTATTCCTGATAAGTTAATAGTAATTTCTGAGGAATCCTTATTTCCATTCGTGTTTGTATTCCAGTCGTCAAGGAAATTTTGTTGTTTAGCGGTAGAAGTTTTTTCAACCCAAACGCGGCTTCCATCCTCAAAATTGACTTGGAACTTCTTAAATGGGATGCTACGTAATTCAGAATAATCGTTATTAAATAACCCATTGAGCATTTTGAGCAGAATAGTTTTCCCAAAACCATTTGGCCCATGAATAATTGTTATATGTTCGTCAACATTCAATGAAATTTTGTGTTCAAATATCCCAAACAGATTAGTAACTAGTATCTCCGTAATTTGCATAGTAGTATCCTCAATATAAAACAAGTCATATTTTATAAATTAACATTATTTGTTGCTTACCAAACTAACAGGCATTGGCATACACTATCATGAGCAAAGCGTGCTTCATTTTATCACAAAACCTACACGCCATTCGTTCATTTCTTAAATCCGCTATTGCCCCTGCACCCGAATCGCAACCCCCTTCGCCTCATAAATCCGCATCCCCGTTTTCCACAAACTCGCGTCGCCGATGATAGTGACTTGCTCGGCCGTTGTTTTAATATCGGTAATGTCGATCTCAAGATACAAACGGCCGTCTCCCGGCCCAATCTGCCCCCGGTAAATCCACACGATTTCATGCTCATCCGCGTGCGTAAAATGGGGGGATTGCAGATGGCTGCCCAGCCCGCGCTCCAGCGCGAAAATCTGCATCGCCTGAATGATCGCGTCAATCCCCAGCGAACCCGGCATCACCGGGTCTTGGTAGAAATGGCAAGTGAAGAACCAATCATTCGGATCGATGGTTTTGGCCGCGTACACATACCCTTTGCCGTTCCGCCCGCCATTGGCGACGACCAATGCCGAGTCAAGGAAGTTCAACTGCTGCCCCGCCAAGCGATAATCGGGCGCGTTTACTTTCGGCTGATACAGCCCCTGTTCCTGCGCCAGCACAATCGCTTTGCCAGCAACACCGTTCTGCTCGTACCATGGTTTAATGTCCTTGCCCCGATCCAGCCCGACTTGATCGGCGAGGGAAGCGGGTTGGAAATATCCAAAAACGGCCGTTCCCTCATAAAACAACTCCCCATCACAAGACATCGCAAAACCAAACTTCTGGATGATAATGCCCGGCATCGAAGTCGATGACAACAACGCCACCCGATTGCTGATCGTCTTCCCCCGCAAATCAATATCCCGATGCAACTTCCCATTCCCATCCAAATTGCGGAAATAAAAATCCTGCTCAGGATACGCCAGCGTTGAACCCAGATACGCCGACAAGAAGCCGCACGGCTGCAACGCAATCTCCATCAACACCGAATACGGCATCGTAGACGCATAACTATTCTGCGTGTAATACCACGCCTCCACTGGCACATCATACTCGCTCGTCAAATTCGGCTCGTTCTTAAACGCAAACCGTTCAGCGTTAATCTCCACAATGCGGCTGAACAGTTTCAAATCCCCATTCGGCGTGCGCGGAATCCGTCGCCCTTCAAAAACCTGAAAATCAGGCCCAAAACAAGCCGAAATCGACCCCAACGCAAAATTCTCAATATGATAATCATCAAAAAGCGCGGGACGCTTTTTGTAATTGATAATGGATAATTGAGAATTGATAATGGGGGGATCATTATCCATTATCAATTCTCCATTATCCATTCGATAAGGATCGTCTACCTTCTTTTC
>WFSA01000091.1 GCA_015486215.1 Anaerolineae bacterium
CAAATTGAAGTCCAAACCATCGAAAATATCGGCATCAGCGACGCATTAGTCGCCGCCCAGCAACGCGGCGTAACCGTAACAATGCTGTTAGAAGGCGGAGTCGCCTTCCAATTAAATAAAATCCCCGATGCAGAGCGATACCATTGCCAACGATTAGAAAATGCGGGCGGCGACTGCTACTTCATCATCAACGATAAAGATAACCACATCGCCGATCGATACGGCTTTCTCCACTCCAAATTCATGCTCATAGACGGCCGTTACGCCCTCATTAGCAGCGAAAATCTCAGCTCCAACAGCCTCCCTTACGATGACAAAAGTGATGGCACAGTCGGACGGCGCGGTGTGGTACTCGTGACCGATTCCCCCAGCGTCGTCGCCCATCTACAAACCGTTTTCAACGCCGATCTCGACACCAATCATGTAGATATAGCCGCTTGGCAAGCAGGAACAACCTACGGCGAACCGCCCGCTGGCTTCGTTCCCATCACCATAACTGGCGGCACGACCTACACCATTCAATTTACAGAAACGGCCGTCGTTCACGGCAGCATCCCCTTTGAAATCGTCCAATCTCCCGAAAACAGTTTGCGTAACGTAGACAGCCTGCTCGGCCTGATCGCCCGCGCGGGCGACGGGGACACGGTGCTGGTGCAGCAATTGAGCGAACGGCCGTATTGGGGCGCATCCACCAGCAACCCCACCGACGATCCCAGCCCCCGCATCGAAGCCTACATCGACGCAGCCAGACGCGGTGCCGCCGTTCGCATCATGCTCGACAGCTACTTCTCTCCATACGCCAACCCCAATGGCAACGGTGCCGCATGTGCATATGTCAACAATTTGCGCTCCCAAGAACAGCTAAACATCGAATGTACGCTAGAAAACCCAGCCGGATTAGGCATCCACAACAAAATGATACTCGTCAATATAGACGGACACGGCTACGTTCACGTCGGCAGCATCAACGGCTCCGAACAATCAAGCAAAGGCAACCGCGAAATTGCCCTGCAATTCCAATCGAACGAAGCATACACATATCTAGCCGACATGTTCAACAAAGATTGGATACATACCACCTATCTGCCTGTTATCCTGAACAACTATATCGGCCCCGCTTCCCATATCTTAATCAGTGAACTGCTATACAACCCCAATGGCCTCGATGACAAAGAATTCATCGAATTGGTCAACCCAACCAACCACGTCGTCGATCTGAGCAATTGGAGCATCAGCGATGCTGTAACCCCCGCCGATTATGCCGATTTGCGCCGCTTTCCAGCAGGTACACAGTTGCAGCCGCACGCAACATTAGTAGTAGCCACAAAAGCATCCGCCTACTTTAATGAATATAACGAATACCCCAATTATGAGATATTAGAAACCGTAACGGCCGTTCCCTCACTACAAGACGATCAAAACTGGGGCGACACCTCCATCTATTTACAACTAGGCAACGCAGGTGACACCATTTTCGTCCGTAACGCAGTCGGGCAGGTAATAGATGTAGTCGTCTATGGAGACGGCGTATACGGCGGTTTACAAGCCTGTCCGCTAGTCGTCATCGGCGGCGCAAGTCTAGAACGCGATCCTTATTGGCGGGATACGGCCGTTTGCCCCGCCGACTTCAAAGAACAAGTAAACCCCACACCCAATACATTGCCCTAAAAAGAGGATCCTTTTCAACTATACCAGAGTGGTTCACTCTCGAAAGAGTGAACCACTCTGTACTCCCAGCCGCTTACAAAACTGCCCTTGACAGAATAAAAAGAGACGCTAAAATCCCCGTCGCTCTTGAGTAAGAAACATCATTACGAAGCAGAAAAATTTCAAAAAAGGAACTAAAAAACGTATCTTCTCAGTATTCTGGGGAGACTTGACAAATTTTCCTAATGATACTCGTGTAAAACAAAGTGTTGATGAAATTTGTCAAGTCTTGTCCACGATTTATTGAGAAAATACTAAAAAACCAATTTTGAAATTACTCTTGACAGAATAAAAAGAGACGCTAGAATTCTCGACTTGTTGGGCAAAGAAAGGTTTTGCCGACAAGAACAAGACATTAAAAATCAAAAAATGATTCAAATCAATTTTGAAATTGCTCTTGACAAAACAAAGAGAGATGCTAGAATTCTCGACTTGTTGGGCAAAGAAAATTTTCGTCGAAACAAGACGGAAAATCAAAAACGATTCAAATCAATTTTGAAATTGCTCTTGACAGAATAAAAAGAGACGCTAGAATAGCTCTTGTTGAGCAAACAATGTAGTCGCCCAAATAAGCGCGGAACATTGGAAAAATATAGAAACAAAAATTCTCGAATCGGAAATAAGAGATCGAGAATTTTTTTTGTCTGTAAAAATCTCGACGTAAAGAACATTGACAATTGAATAGTGACAGAAACAGCAAGCAAAAGCTTGGGCTAAAGTAGCAAAACAGTTAATTCAAAAAAGTAGTTCCGTGTATACGGAGCATAAAATTCTCTACGGAGAGTTTGATCCTGGCTCAGGATGAACGCTAGCGGTGTGCCTAATGCATGCAAGTCGAACGGTAGCTCTTGGATTCGTCTGAGAGCGAGAGTGGCGGACGGGTGAGTAACGCGTTGGTGACCTACCTCAGAGAGGGGGACAACCATTGGAAACGATGGCTAATACCCCAGATGTCACACTTTTTGGAAAGGTGTGACTAAAGTAATGAATTTATTCATTTTCGCTCCGAGAGGGGCCAGCGTCCCATCAGTTAGTTGGTAAGGTAATGGCTTACCAAGACAGAGACGGGTAGGGGGCGTGAGAGCGTGACCCCCCACACTGGTACTGAGACACGGACCAGATACCTGCGGGTAGCAGCAGCAAGGAATATTGCGCAATGGACGAAAGTCTGACGCAGCAACACCGCGTGAGGGATGAAGGCCTTCGGGTCGTAAACCTCTTTTCTGGGGGAAGAGAAAGGACGGTACCCCAGGAATAAGTCTCGGCTAACTACGTGCCAGCAGCCGCGGTAAAACGTAGGAGGCGAGCGTTATCCGGATTTACTGGGCGTAAAGCGCATGCAGGCGGTTTTTTAAGTTGGACGTGAAAGCTCCTGGCTCAACTGGGAGAGGTCGTTCAAGACTGGAAAACTTGAGGATGATAGAGGAGAGTGGAATTCCCGGTGTAGTGGTGAAATGCGTAGATATCGGGAGGAACACCAGTGGCGAAAGCGGCTCTCTGGGTCATTCCTGACGCTCAGATGCGAAAGCTAGGGGAGAGAACGGGATTAGAAACCCCGGTATTCCTAGCCGTAAACGATGTCAACTAGGTGTGGGGGGTATTAATCCCCTCTGCGCTGCAGCTAACGCATTAAGTTGACCGCCTGGGGACTACGGCCGCAAGGCTAAAACTCAAAGGAATTGACGGGGCCCCGCACAAGCAGCGGAGCGTGTGGTTTAATTCGAGGCTACGCGAAGAACCTTACCAGGGCTTGACATATACGTGGTAGTGATTGGAAACATGAGCGACCCTTCGGGGAGCGTATACAGGTGCTGCATGGCTGTCGTCAGCTCGTGCCGTGAGGTGTTAGGTTAAGTCCTGTAACGAGCGCAACCCTCGTCGTTAGTTATAAGTGTCTAACGAGACTGCCGGTGATAAGCCGGAGGAAGGTGGGGATGACGTCAAGTCAGCATGGCCTTTATGTCCTGGGCTACACACACGCTACAATGGCCGGCACAATGGGTAGCCAAGTCGTGAGACGGAGCCAATCCTCCAAAGTCGGTCTCAGTTCGGATTACAGGCTGCAACTCGCCTGTATGAAGTCGGAGTTGCTAGTAAACGCGCGTCAGCACAGCGCGTTGAATACGTTCCCGGGGCTTGTACACACCGCCCGTCACGTCATGGAAGTTGGCAACGCCTGAAGTCAGTGAGCTAACCCTTCGGGGAGGCAGCTGCCCAAGGCGGGGTCGGTAACTGGGACGAAGTCGTAACAAGGTAGCTGTAGCGGAAGCTGCGGCTGGATCACCTCCTTTAAGGGTATAACATACTTGCCGCGAGGCGAGTATCAACCTAGATTAATCGTTTATTCATTCGTGAATAAACGTAAGTCCATCTTTTAATTGTATGTTTTTGTCACTATTCAGTTGTTAATGTTATTAACAATCTGGGCCTGTAGCTCAGCTGGTTAGAGCGTTCCTCTGATAAGGGAGAGGTCGTTGGTTCGAGTCCAACCAGGCCCACCTTGTCTAATTATTGGTTAGATGGGGATGTAGCTCAGTTGGGAGAGCGCCGCCCTTGCACGGCGGAGGTCAGGAGTTCGAGCCTCCTCATCTCCACAATTTCAATCGCTAGATGATTGAAATCCCCCTTAAATGTTTAATAACTTAGTAGGATGTTGTTTATTGTTGCCATACGGCAATAATAAACAGTGGCTTACGTCGCTGTATCTTGATTGCTATGCAATTAAGTCAGGTACTTTAAAAATCGAATAAAACAATGTGATGTAAATAAAATAGTAAAATCAAAATCTATATACACGTATAGAAATTTCAAATTCTCCGTATCATATCATGTAAGCTATTAAGGGCGTACGGTGGATGCCTTGGCATCAAATGCCGATGAAGGACGTGGTACACTGCGAAAAGTCCCGAGGAGTCGTGTGCAGACGCAATATCCGGGAATGTCCGAATGGGGAAACCCACTAGGGGTCGATACCCTAGTGCTATTATTTGAACACATAGAATAATAGCGGGAACGAGATGAACTGAAACATCTAAGTAATCTCAGGAAAAGAAATCATTTCCTTAGTAGTGGCGAGCGAAAGGGAATTAGCCCAAACCATTGTCTATATGGCAATGGGGTTGTAGGACTTTACATTTAGAGTTACAAATTTACTTGGTAGTAGAACTTTTCTGGAAAGATTGGCCGTAGAGGGTGACAGCCCCGTAAACGAAACCGAGTAAACTCTTGTAAAGCACCTGAGTACGGCGGAGCACGCTAACTCCGTCGGAAGCTGGGAAGCCCACTTCCCAAGGCTAAATACATTTGATGACCGATAGTGAACAAGTACTGTGAAGGAAAGGTGAAAAGACCCCCGGCAAGGGGAGTGAAATAGAACCTGAAACCGTATGCTTACAACCGGTCGGAGCACTATGTGCAATCTTCGGATTGCAAATGTGTGACGGCGTGCCTTTTGGAGAATGAGCCAGCGAGTTAATTTTTGTGGCAAGGTTAAGTCAGAAACAGACGGAGCCGTAGCGAAAGCGAGTCTGAATAGGGCGTATGTGCAATTATGTTGCGCCAGTCGCAAGTATTAGACACGAAACCATGTGAGCTACCCATGAGCAGGCTGAAGCGAGATTAATCTCTCGTGGAGGGCCGAACCCACTAATGTTGCAAAATTAGGGGATGACTTGTGGGTAGAGGTGATATGCCAAACGAACTTGGAGATAGCTTGTTCTCTCCGAAATAGCTTTAGGGCTAGCGTCGCGTGTTTAGTATAGGGGGTAGAGCACTGGATGAGCTAGGGGGCGCAAGCTTACCAACCTCAACCAAACTCCGAATACCTATACTCCATAACGCGGCAGTCGGACTATGTGAGATGAGTTTCATAGTCGAGAGGGAAACAACCCAGACCGTCAGCTAAGGTCCTTAAATTCATACTAAGTGGGAAACGTTGTGAGAGTGTTTAGACAGCCAGGAGGTTGGCTTAGAAGCAGCCATCCCTTTAAAGAGTGCGTAATAGCTCACTGGTCAAACGCTTTTGCGCGGAAAATGTAACGGGGCTCAAGTATGATACCGAAGCTACGGATGGCGATTCTTTGAATCGTCGTGGTAGGAGAGCGTTCTGTAGGAGATACAAGATAGACCGTGAGGACTATTGTGGCCTACAGAAGTGAGAATGCTGGCATGAGTAGCGTAAAATATGTGAGAAACATATTCCCCGTAAACCTAAGGTTTCCGACGGAAGGTTATTCCGCGTCGGGTTAGTCGGGCCTTAGCCGAGGCCGAGAGGCGTAGGCGATGGACATCTGGTTAATATTCCAGAACCACCTAAATGGAGCGATGGAGGGACACAGCATGGTAGGTCAGCCCCTTATTGGATTGGGGTGCCAAACGTCTAGGGTAATGACGAGTGTAGGTAAATCCGCACTTTGAACCTGAAGCGTGATGGCGGTGCCATTAGAGCCAGAAGTGATTGAGCCAAGCTGTCTAGAAAAACTTCTAAGTGATGAAATTTAGGTGACCGTACCGCAAACCGACACTGGTAGGTGGGTAGAGTATACCAAGGGGATCGGGAGAACCTTCGTTAAGGAATTCGGCAAAATTCCCCCGTAACTTCGGGAGAAGGGGGGCCCTAGCTGGTTAGCAGTTATGCGAAGCTGGCGGGGGCCGCAGAGAAATGGCTTTTTCAACTGTTTAACAAAAACACAGGTCTGTGCTAAGTCGTAAGACGATGTATACGGGCTGACGCCTGCCCAGTGCTGGAAGGTTAAAGGGAGGGGTTAGAGGTAACTCGAAGCTCTGAACTGAAGCCCCAGTGAACGGCGGCCGTAACTATAACGGTCCTAAGGTAGCGAAATTCCTTGTCGGGTAAGTTCCGACCCGCACGAATGGCGTAATGAGAGAAGCACTGTCTCAACGAAGGACCCGGCGAATATTGAAGTACGTGTAAAGATGCGCGTTACCCGCAGCGGGACAAAAAGACCCCATGAAGCTTTACTACAGCTTGACATTGAGTTAGGGCTTATTTTGTGTAGGATAGGTGGGAGGCTTTGAAATTGGAACGCCAGTTTCGATGGAGCCGCTGGTGAAATACCACCCTGAATAAGTTTTGGCTCTAACCTGCGACCATTATCTGGCGTGGGAACAGTGTCTGGTGGGTAGTTTGACTGGGGCGGTCGCCTCCGAAAGAGTAACAGAGGCGCCCAAAGGTTCGCTCAGGCTGAATGGAAACCAGCCGCAGAGTGTAAAGGCACAAGCGAGCTTGACTGCAAGACATACACGTCGAGCAGGTACGAAAGTAGGGCTTAGTGATCCCACGACTCCGAGTGGAAGGGTCGTGGCTTACCGGATAAAAGCTACTCTGGGGATAACAGGCTAGTCTGGTCCAAGAGTTCATATCGACGACCAGGCTCGGCACCTCGATGTCGGCTCATCGCATCCTGGGGCTGGATAAGGTCCCAAGGGTTGGGCTGTTCGCCCATTAAAGCGGTACGTGAGCTGGGTTCAGACCGTCGTGAGACAGGTCGGTCTCTATCCGCTGTGGGCGCAAGGGATTTGAAGGGAGCTGCTCCTAGTACGAGAGGACCGGAGTGGACAGACCTCTAGTGTGCCAGTTGTTCCGCCAGGAGCACCGCTGGGTAGCTACGTCTGGCAGAGATAACCGCTGAAAGCATCTAAGCGGGAAACTCGCCCTAAGATTAGATCCCTCACTGAATAAATCAGGTAAGACCGCTAGGAGACCACTAGCTTAATAGGCGGCGTGTGTAAGTGCAGCAATGTACTCAGCTAAGCCGTACTAATGGTCGAGGGCTTATAGTATGATATGGAGAACTTGGAGTTCCTATACAGATTGTGTGTAGAGTTGATTGGATTGATTATTTGCAATTGTTTTATTAGATGTACCTTTATGTTGTAAATGAGGTATTTGCCTTAGGGTAGATGTTTTTTTTAATGAGAAAGGTCTTTTGGTGATTAGAGCGACGAGGATACACCCGGTTCCATCTCGAACCCGGAAGTTAAGTTCGTTAGCGCTGATGGTACTTGGGGGGCGACTCCCTGGGAGAGTAAGTCATTGCCAAGAGTCCTTTTTTTACCTACTTGGGGATTATGAATTGAGAACGATTTGAGTATCGTTTTTAATTCATAATCCCTTTTTTGGTTTTGGGGCATCGTGGATTTTTATGCGTGAATATCTTGTGCTGTTGCGAGGCAACAGAAATTATCGTTATCTTTGGCTTGGTCAGGTTGTGTCACTGTTGGGTGATTGGTTTAATTTGATAGCGTCGGCTCAGTTGGTGATGGAGTTTACTAGCTCTGGCGTTGCGATTAGTACGCTTTTTCTGGCTCGGTTCCTTCCCCTCTTTTTGTTTACCCCTTTTGCTGGTGTATTGGCTGATAGATATAACCGTCGCACAATTATGATTGTGTCTGATTTGTTGCGGGCGGTGACGGTGTTGAGCTTCTTGCTTGTGCGTGTTACGCATCAGATATGGTTGTTGTATCTGTTGACGGTGCTTCAATTTACGTTGAGTGCGTTGTTTTCGCCTGCGCGGTCGGCTATTTTGGTGAATGTTGTGCGTGAGCGGGAGTTGATTGCAGCTAATGCGTTGGATAGTTTTACATGGAGTACGATGCTGGCGTTGGGATCGTTGCTTGGCGGGTTGGCGGCGGCGTTTTTTGGGGCTGATATTGCGTTTGTTTTGGATGCGTTGACATTTTTATTATCCGCGTGGTTGATTAGTCATGTTGTGCTGGGGGTTAAGGCAAAAACGGCCGTTTCCCGCACAGGTTGGTTTGATTTTATAGACGGCTTTCGCTATTTGTGGCGTACTCCCTTTGTTTTGGCTATTAGTTTGGCGAAGGCGGTTGGGGCGTTGTTGTGGGGCGGTATTAACGTGTTGGAATTGACTTTTGCCGAGACCGTCTTCCCTTTTGATGATTTTGTATGGACTGCTGGGCGCACGGTTGATGGTATGACGGTGACGTTAGCGATGATCTATGTGATCAGTGGTATCGGTACGGGGCTTGGGCCGCTATTGATGCGTCATTGGTTGGGTGATCGCCATGTTCGTATTTTGTTGGGTATCACTATTGGTATGTGGATGTTGGCATTTGGGATATGGTATATAGGTGTTGCAGTGACATTGCCTTTGTTTTTGCTGGCGACATTTATACGTACGGTTGGGGCGGGGGTGTTGTGGGTTTTTTCTAGTGCGATGCTACAACTGTTGATTCCTGAACGGTATCGCGGGCGTGTGTTTGCGTTTGAGTTGACGATGTTGACGTTGACACAATCGATATCTATTTTGATGGCTGGTGTTGCCCAAGATAGATTGGGGCTGAGTGTGCAGGAGGTAGCCCGTTTTATAGGGTATTTTGGTATGGGGACGGGACTTATTTGGATGATTTTTCATGTAAAAGTAAATGCTTATGTGAAACGGGTTGTTTCTTCATAACCATCTGTTCTTTTGTTCTTTGCCTGCTGTTTGATTTCTAATACAATCTTTATATGTACCATGATGAACTACTTTCTAGTCTGCACGAATCGACCGCTGTCAAGTTGTTGCAAAGTAATAATGCCCCATTGACCTTGGGCTTTCTTTACGATCAGTTTAAGCGTAAACAGCGCGTTACCATCCCACAATCAGAATTAACTGAGGCATTGACAGCTTATTTGGAGTTGTTGGTGGATACGCATGCTGGATTATATGGCGCAACGGCCGTTACCTATCTTCGTATCTGGTGTGACGATACGCATCGTTTCTTGCGCCGTTATTATGAAAGCGGCAGCGATGATCCCGTCTATGAACTGACACCTGATACCGAGCGGACTATCGCTTGGGTGGAAGAGTTGCAGAAAAGTGATTTTATTGGCACAGAATCCCGCTTTTTGCGTATTTTTGATTTGCTGCAAGAGATTGTGACCTACAGCACAGAAGATGTTACTGTGCGATTGGCACAATTAGAGAAAGATAAGGCGGATATTCAATCTCAAATTGACGTGATTAAAGCGACGGGTGCGATTGAGCAGTATTCTCAAACGCAAATCAAGGAGCGGTTTTTTGAGGCAAATGATGTTTCTCGGCGACTATTGGCTGATTTTCGTGAAGTGGAGGCTAATTTCAGCGCAATGGCTCTTCAAGTGCAGAAACAGCAGGTAGCTGGCGGTGTCCGTAAGGGGCAGATTGTGGGACAGGTATTGGATGCCGATGCGATGTTGAAGGAGTCGGATCAGGGGCGCAGTTTTTATGCGTTTTGGGAGTTTCTGATTTCGCCTCAGCGGCAGGATGAGTTGCAGGAGTTGCTAACGGCCGTTTACCGCCTTCCCGATCTGCAAAAAATTGAGTCCACACAGGGGCAGCGACTGCGCCGATTGAAACGTAATTTGATCGATGCTGCCGCCAAAATTGTGGAATCAAATAGACGGCTGGGCGAAAAGTTGCGAAAATTGTTGGATGAACAAAACTTAGCCGAAGCGCGTCGTGTGATGGAGTTGGCGGTGGAGATTAAACAAACGGCCGTTTCCCTCATCCCCCATCCCCCAGTCGAAAAAGAATTTTTCTTCCTTGAAGCTGCACCTGCTGTTGATATGCCGTTGGAACGGCCGTTATGGACACCTCCCGTCAATGTAAGTTACACTGATATTGATCTGGAATCTGCCGATGCAGACTTGTCAACTGCCAATTTAGAAGCCCTTTTTAATCAATTTTATGTGGACGAAAGCCGTTTATGCCGCTATATTGCCGCTTTGCTGGATAAAAAAGGGACGGCAACGTTGGGGGAGGTGACGGCCGTTTATCCCCTCACGCAAGGATTGGCCGAACTGGTCGCCTATGCCGTCATCGCTTCCCGTGATGAGGGACATCAAATTGATGAGACGGGTTGGGAAGAGTTGAAGTTGGCGGAAAACGGCCGTGTTGTCCGTCTGCCATTGATTATATTTGGAAAGGAACTGTGATAAAACCACGAAGGCACGAAGGACACAAAGAACACGAAGATTTTTTCTTCTTTTTCTTTGTGACCTTTGTGCCTTCGTGGTAAATGATTAGATGAACAAACAACTACCTTATGCCTCGCTCATACTCAAGTTGTTGCAGGGCGTTATTTATTATGACGATAAGCAATGGGAACGGCTGATTAGTTATGCTGTCCCCATCCGTCGTCATTTTGCAGATATTGGGTTGCGGCTACATGTGGATGAAACGGAGGGATATGCTTATCTGACACAGCCTGACGATGAAAATTCCGATGTTCGTCTTCCCCGCCTTGTGCGTCGTATTCCTTTAACTTATGATGCGACGTTGCTTTGTGTGTTGTTGCGTGAAAATTTACAGCAATTTGATGCCCATTCGCCCGATGAGACCCGTTTTATTCTCAGCCGCGCCCAAATTCAGGAAATGATGCGGCTGTTTTTTGCTGAACAGACGGATATGACCAAAGTAGACCGCCGTATTGACCGTGCTATCAGTCAAATTGAAAAAATCAGCTTCCTAAAAAAATTAAATAACCCAGATGAAGAGTCGTATGAAGTGCGCCGTATTATCAAAGCGAAAATTTCAGCCGATGTATTAGTGGATATCCGCGATCAATTGCAGGAATACGCAACAAAAGAATGAACCACGATGGCATGAAGGAGACAAAGGCTTTTTCTTCGTTTCCTATGTGCTTTTGTGGTGGAATAACCTATGCAACAATCAGCTTTTGACCTTGACAACGGCCGTTCTCACATCGGCTTTCGGCTTCACACATTGGAACTGTACAACTGGGGTACATTCAATGACAAAATTTGGCGCATTCAGCCCGACGGCGACACTTCTTTATTGACTGGTGAAAATGGTTCCGGAAAATCTACCGTTGTCGATGCGTTGTTGACGCTGCTCGTGCCAAACAAGAAGCGAAATTACAATCAGGCATCTGGAAACAACCGTCGTGAACGCAGTGAAAAGAGTTATGTGCGCGGCGCATACGGCCGTTTACAAACTGACGAAGGATACGCCGCCCACATTCAATATCTGCGCGACAAAGACAGTTACGCCGTCTTGCTGGCGCACTTTCATAACGACGGCTACGGACAAGATGTCACCATCGCCCAACTTTTTTGGCTTACCGACAGCATCAAAAAATTTCACATCGTCGCTACCCGCCCGCTGACCATTGCCGAACATTTCACTAATTTTGACACCATCCGCGACCTAAAAAAGCGGCTGCGGGGGATGGATGGCGTTACCGTCGAAGACCAATTTAACCGTTACAGCCAACAGTTTCGCAAACTATTCGGCTTGCGTTCCGATAAAGCACTCGATCTGTTTAACCAAACTGTTACCATCAAAGAAATTGGGAAATTGAACGATTTTGTGCGCCAGCATATGTTAGAAAAGACGGACGCGCAGGAAAAGATCGAACAACTTCAGGAACATTACGAAAATTTGATGCTCGCTTATCGTGCCATGCAAAAGGCGGAACATCAGTTGGAACTACTGCGCCCATTGAGTGCCGAAGCGCGTAAATACGAAACTGCTCAGAGCGAAATTAGTTTTTTACAAGGGTGTCAGGAAGCGATTCCTGTTTATTTTGCGGGGCGCAAGTGGCAAATTCTAAAAACGGCCGTTGCAGAGGCTGAACAAGATTACGAGACTGCCAAAGCGCGGCTGACACAGTTTGAAGATCAGCTTGTCCGCTTGCGTGAGCAAAATACGGCTTGGCAAGTTGCCATCAGTAATGATGAAACTGGCCGCCGTTTGCGTGAATTGGAGCAGGAAATTGTCCGCACCCGCCAAGATCAACAGCGTAAACGGGATGATGCCCAAAAATATGATCGCATTGCGCGGGCGTTGAAGTTGTCTGGGTATGCAGATGAGGCTGCGTTTGTTGCTAATCGTCAGCAGGCAGATAAATTGGGACGGCAGATTAGGAAACGGTTGGAAACGGCCGTTGAAAAACTCCGCCTCTCTCAAATCGCTGAAAATGAACTGGCACAAGAACAAAAAACGCTTCAACAGGAGATAGAGTCGCTGCACGGCCGTTCCAGCCAAATCCCAAACACAAATCTGCGTCTGCGTAACAAAATTCTTGACGCGCTCACCATCGCCGAAGCGGATGTGCCGTTTGTGGGCGAACTGTTGAAGGTGAAAGCAAGCGAACGCGGCTGGGAGGGGGCGATGGAGCGATTGCTCCATAATTTGGGACTGCGACTGTTGGTTCCTGAGCGGCATTACGGCCGTTTTGCCCGTTATGTCAATGAAAATCATTTGGACGGCCGTATTGTTTTTCATCGCCTGTTGGAAGACGGCCGTTATCACCCCCATCACCCCAGCGATTCCCGCGCCTTGTACCGCAAAGTAGAGATCAAGCCCGACACCGCGTACTACGATTGGATCGAAAACGAACTCATCAAACGATACGATTACACCTGTTGCGACACGATGGCCGAATTTAAGCGCGTCAATCGCGCCATTACCAAAACCGGTCTCAGTAAAAGCGGCAAATCTCGTTACGAAAAAGATGATCGGCACAACATCCATAATCGCAGCCGCTACATTTTAGGGTGGAACAATCAGGATAAAATTCGTGCATTAGAAGATGATTTGGATGGCGTAGAAACAAAATTACGGCAGGAACGAAACAGTATTAAGCAAGCGCAAGCCAATCAAGCGACAGCGAGAACACGGCAGACGCAGCTTGAAAATATGCTGGCCTTTACCGATTTTGCTCAACTGGATTGGCGCACGGAAGCCGCTCATGTTCAACAATTGGAAACGCAGAAAGCGCGATTAGAGCAAAGTTCAAATCATCTGCAACAGTTGCAGGCCGAACTTGCCCAAACGCAGGCGCAAATTAACGCCATCACCCAAAAGCGCAATGCCCAATCCAAAATAGTCGATCAACTTGAGTATCAGTTAAACATGTATCGGCAAGATATTGAACGCGCAAAAGATGATATTCATGAGGCAGATGATGAGGCGATGAAGCTGTACGCGCCGCGCATTAAAGCGCAGGTTAATGTACCCATCACCCTGAAAAATGTGGATCGATTATGGCGTGATGTGAATGTTTATTTTGCCAATGCGAGTAAGAAAAAGCAGGAAACGTCAACGCGATATTCCAATAAATTAGCCAGATTGATGCAAGGGTATAAAGATGAGTACCCAGTCGAAACGGCCGATTTTGATGCTTCTATCCAATCTATCCCCGAATTTGACCGTGAATTAGAGCGTATCGAGCGTGATGATCTGCCCAAATACAGCGACCGTTTCCGTCGGATGCGGGACGAAAAAGTGATTGAAGCCATCGCCCTGTTTCAGGCCAATTTATACAAATATATTGAAGAAATAGAGGAGAGCATCGCCGATTTGAACCAATCGCTGCACGGCATTGATTATACGCCCGATACTTATATTCAACTGCAAACGCAGGACACAATTGACGCTGAAATCCGTGATTTTCGGCAATTGTTAAAAGCGTGTTTGATAGATGTCGGTAAACAACGTACTGAATCTGCTTATGAAGCGAGTTTTGACAAAGTGCGCGACCTCATCACCCGTTTCAAAGAGGATGTGCGCTGGACAAACAAAGTGACCGATGTGCGCCATTGGCGTGATTTTGCGGCCGTTGAACGGTATCGGCATGATGACAGCGAGAAAGATTATTATTCGGATTCGTCGGGTAAGTCTGGCGGGCAAAAGGCGAAGTTGGCGTACACGATTTTGGCTTCGGCCATCGCTTTTCAATTTGGATTGGAGCGGGGTGAAAGCAAATCGCAATCATTCCGCTTTGTGGTGGTCGATGAGGCGTTCAGCCGTTCCGATGAGAACAATTCGCGCTACGCGATGCAGTTGTTCAAGAAATTGGGGCTGCAACTGTTGGTGGTTACGCCGATGACGGGCATTCATATTGTAGAGCCGTATATCAGTGCCTGCCACTTTGTTTGGAATAACAGCGAAGGCAATCATTCGCAGGTGCGTACGATGAGTATTCAACAATTC
>WFSA01000092.1 GCA_015486215.1 Anaerolineae bacterium
CCCCTTTAGGGGGAGGGAACTTGCTCCCTCTCCCTTTGGGAGAGGGCTGGGGTGAGGGTAAAACGCCAAAGTTAAAAACGAGTGTTCCCTAAGGGATGAGGATCTAATAACTTGCGGAACTTCAAATTGTCATCCCCCCATCTTCATGAGGGCAGGCTCTGTGAAGGCAGGAATCCACAGCCTGAAAAATCATGGATTCCCGCCTAAAAGAGTTTACCCTCACGAATGGCCTGCCCTCACGAAGGTGGGGATGGGGGCAGGAATGATAACTTTGGTAGTTAAATAAATCCTCGTTCCTAAAGCGCGTTGAAACCACAATTAAGGCGTGTTCTAGCACGTTTTCTATATCAGCCACCGATTTTAATCGGTGGCTTGATTTTTATAAGAAATTAAGGTATCTCCTCAATAAATCGTGGACAAGACTTGACAAATTTAGGAAAATTTGTCAAGTCTCTCCAGAATACTAAGAAGATACCAATTATTCTCAAATTGGACACGATTTCACCGATAAAGCACCTAAAATTCGTGTTCAACCATAACGGAGGCTGAATGGCGCAGGACACAATTGTTATTCTTGATTACGGCTCACAATACAGCCAGCTTATCGCTCGCCGTGTGCGCGAGACAAACGTCTATTGCAACATTTTTTCATGGCAGACAGACGCAGAAAAGATACTCGCCTTAAACCCGCGCGGCTTCATCCTCAGCGGCGGCCCCAATAGCGTTTATGACGACAGCGCACCGACGCTACCCGCGTATCTGCTAGAAAGTAGCGTGCCTGTATTGGGCATCTGCTACGGAATGCAGCTATTGACCATCAATGCCGGCGGCCGCGTTGCCCGCAGTAACCATCGAGAATACGGCCCCGCCGACCTGCAATTAAATGTCCCCGATACCCCATTTTTTGCCGATTGGGTGATGGAAAACGGCCGTGTCTGGATGAGTCACGGCGACCGCGTAGAAAAACTACCCGATGGATTCATTCCCTTAGCCCACACCGCCAACTCCCCTTTTGCCGCCATTGCCGATGTGGAAAACGGCCGTTACGCCGTTCAATTTCACCCCGAAGTGGTGCATACCAAACAGGGGACGCTATTACTGCGTAATTTTGTACAAAATATCTGCGGCTGCACTCCCGATTGGACTCCTGCTCACTTTATAGATGAACAGGTGGACGCGATTCGGGCGCAGGTGGGAAACGGCCGTGTCGTACTCGGTCTCTCTGGCGGCGTAGATTCGGCCGTCGCCGCCGCCCTCATCCATCGAGCGATAGGGGAACAGCTCACTTGCATCTTTGTCAATCACGGGCTGTTGCGGCAAGATGAAGCCCTCCAAGTGATCGAAACATTCGAGCGCGAGCAAGGGATGTCCCTCATCGCCGTCAACGCCATCGAAGAGTATATGGACAGCTTGGTCGGCATCACCGACCCCGAACAGAAGCGGCGCATCATCGGCGAAAAATTCATCCGCATCTTCGAGCAAGAAGCGAATAAATTAGGCAAAATTGAGTTTTTGGCACAAGGAACCATCTATCCCGACGTGATTGAAAGCGCGGGCAAAGATAAAAAAGATGCCCATCTCATTAAAACGCATCATAACGTCGGCGGCTTGCCCGATGACATTGAATTTGAGCTAATTGAGCCGTTGCGCCTGCTCTTCAAGGATGAAGTACGGGAGATCGGTTCCGCGCTGGGGCTGCCCGACAGCATCATCTGGCGGCAACCGTTTCCCGGCCCTGGCCTAGCCATTCGCTGCTTGGGCGAAGTGACATGGGATCGCTTGCAGCATTTGCGCCAAGCGGATGCGATCTTTGTGGCTGAATTAGCCGCTGCAGACATGTTGCGTAATGGCACGCAACAATCATTCGCCGTCCTGCTACCGGTCAAAAGTGTGGGGGTGATGGGTGACGGCCGTACCTATCAAGAAGTAATCGCCCTACGCGCTGTGACGACAGAAGATTTTATGACCGCCGATTGGGCGCGGCTACCCTACGCCCTGCTGGCAAAAGTCAGCCGCCGTATCGTCAACGAAGTAGACGGCGTAAATCGGGTAACATACGACATCACCTCCAAACCGCCCGGCACCATCGAATGGGAATAGAACCCATCGCCCCCGTAGAGACGACCCAGCGGGTCGCCCTACCTTTCCTGCCAATAACATGCCGTCCGCAACCCCCCAGCAACGATGAGAGGCGTACCGTAAAGAATGGCGATAAACAATTGATTGCTTTCTAGCCGTCCATAGGTCAGGATGGCAACACCGATGCCGGCAGCGACGCTGACTAATCCGCCAATCGCTAACCATTTACAAGCAAAAAGCAAGCCAACCAAGCCGGCGAGCAACAGAAGGGTTATGCCAGTCCCAATTCCATCTGGAGCTTGATCAGACAGCGCGACCTGTAAACAGATCAAACCAGTCAGGAATGCTAAAGAAGTGATGACAATGGAAGTCAGCCGTAATGGGGTAGGGGACAGCGCGGGATGAGTGTTTGCGTAATCCATGAAAATACCTCCGTAAAAATAAAACAGAGACAAAAACAAAGACAGAGCGAGCATCAAGCGAGTACAGATTTTTGTCTCTGTTTACGCTCTCTGCCTATACGTATAGGATAAACGATTTTGTGTGGTGAGGTAAAGTGACAATCGTCACCTTTTATTGGGGGATGGGGAACTGCGTTGTGATAGATATAGTTCAAAGATGGGATGTAACTACTCAGCCTATCAATTATTTCACCACAAAGAAGCAAGGATCACAAAGAAAATCTTAAGAAACGTCGTGTTCTTCGTGTCTTTGTGGTTAATTTGGACAATGGCTGAGTAGTTACGATAGGATGCAGATTTCGGCATGGTTCAAAACAAGAAAAATTATCTGGGTGTGTTTCATTTCAGTAGAAGTGACAGTCACGGGGCGCATAGTTTTGGGTAAACAAAGTCCGTTCGCCCCGTGACAATCACTTTGGTTCAACTCATTTGAAACACACCCAAATTATCTTTACAATTTGTTGTCATATTGGGCGACTATAGAGGTCGCCCTTAAATTGTAAAGATCATTCCGCACAGAATGAACCATACCCAAATTTCTTGTTTCATCTGCGTTCATCCTAAAAATCCTGCCAATCTGTGCCCCATTCTCTACCCGCTAACTACCAGCAATCCCTTTCCAAAGACGGGAGAAAAAACTCCCCCGTTTCTTTTTTGTTGGCGGCGGCAGCTGCTCTTCAGGTTCGGGGGCCGTTTCAGGCACGACATTTCGCAGAGAGGCATCAATTTTTTGGATATGCTTGCTAAACCAACCGACAAGCAACCCTTCCAATCTGATGATTATGCCGCGCGTGATCCCATCCTGCTCGATTCTTTCTTTGATGTCACTGAACTCTTTCATAAAATGCTTATGGGCAGCCCTGTTTGCATTCAGCATTGCACATTGATGTGTTTGCATACAATCCTCTTCACATTCAAAATGTTCAATCACGTAGTCAGCCAGAAAATCAATCATTTTCTCTGTGTTTTCTTTAGCTTCTACACTTTTGCTGCCTAGACCAGTCGTACAGGCGGCCAAGAGTTCGTTGATACCATCAAATAGCTCTTTATGCTGTTTGTCTATTTTTTCAAAACCAGTTCCATATAATGCTTCATTCCATTTTAGTATCATTATAAAACTCCTTTATTATTTAGGAACCAGAATTTAATAACTTGCGGAACTTCTAATTGTCATCCCCCCGTCTTCACGGAGCTTGCCCTCATGAAGATGGGGGAATGACAACTTTGGTAGTTAAATAAATCCTCGTTCCTTACTGTTTACGCCAACGGCCGTAAACCCGATTTTAACACCTGCCAATATGATCCGACACGCTGCCAGCGCAACGGCCGTTTATGCCCCAACACCCCTTTCATTCCCTCGATCACAATCTGCACAAGATAGCCCGCTAACAAGAAAACGCGCAACAACCACGCCTGCCCTCGCCCGTGATAAAGGCGGAAATAGCGCAATTTTGCCCGCTCAAAGTTGATATGCCGCGCCGTCACCGCCTGCTCACTGCTTTTGCCCGTATAATGGACAACCTGCGCCGTCGGCAGATATGCGACTTGCCAGCCTGCATCTGCAATACGCCGTTGCCAATCCAACTCCTCCGAATACATGAAATACGCCTCATCCATGCCGCCAACGGCATCGACAATTTCGCGGCGGGTCATCATGCACGCCCCCATCACCCAATCGACGAGAGCGATTTCGTCGTCAGCGGTGTCATTGACATAATAATCATCCAGCACCCGCTTGGGCGCGAACGGTTGCAACCATGTGCTTTCAAAAAAGGCGGTCGCCATCGTTGGGAAGCGGCGGCGGGAGGATTGCACCGAGCCGTCACCGTTGAGCAGTTGTGCGCCGACAAGACCGATGGCGGGGTTGTTTTGCAGGTAGGTGAGTATCGTCGCCAACGCTCCCCGTTTTACAATGGTGTCGGGGTTGAGGAGCAGGAGAAAACGGCCGTTTGCCACCCCCATCCCCACATTATTCCCTTTGGGAAACCCCAAATTCTCATTCGACGCAATCAAGCACACCGACGGGAACTCGTCGGCGACCATCGCCGCGCTCCCATCCGCCGACGCGCCATCAACAACGATAATCTCCATCGCTAGATCACCCTGATCAGCGATGAGCGAGCGCAAACAATCACGCAACAAGTCACGCACGTTCCAACTCACAATCACAACGGAGAGGAGCGGGCGACCCAGCGGGTCGCCCCTACGCCCCCGTAGGGGCGACCCGCTGGGTCGCCCTGATTCATCAATCATCATCCTATTCCAAACAACCGTTCCGCATTTGCCGTCGTCTGCGTTGCCAATTCAGCAACCGTCACGCCGCGCACCGCCGCCACGCGGTCAGCGATATACGCCACATACGCTGGCTCATTGCGCTTGCCGCGATACGGATGAGGGGTCAAAAAGGGCGCGTCTGTCTCCAACAGCAGCCGATCCGCTGGCACACGGGCGACGATAGCGCGTAGCTCATCCGCCTTTTTGAAGGTGACGGGGCCAGTGAAGCCGAGATAAAAGCCCATCTCTAAAACAGAAACGGCCGTTTGCCAACTAGCTGAAAATGAGTGCATCACCCCTTTGCGCGCGGGTGATTGTTGCAATAATTCCACAATATCCGCGCTCGATTCCCGATTGTGCAGAATGACGGGTAAATCCAACTCAGCGGCCAGATCCAACTGCATCCGCAAAGCGCGATGCTGTACCGTTTTGGGCGACTCGTCCCAATGGTAATCCAGCCCAATCTCGCCGATGGCGACCACTTTTTCATGCTGGGCGAAGGCGCGTATCTGATTGATCCAGCCATCTTCCCATGCGGCTGAGGAATTGGGATGGATGCCGACGGCGGCGTACACACCTTCGTACTGCTCGGTTAAACGGAGAACGGCCGTGCAATTTTCCAATTGCAAGGCGGGAACGATGATGCGCGTAATCCCCGCCTCAGCAGCGCGGGCAACGATGGCATCGCGGTCTTCATCGAACCGCTCGAAATCTAAATGACAATGGGTATCTATTAACATGGCGCAGATTATAACGCCGATATACAAAAAATCCCCTGCGATTATTAAATCGCAGAGGATTTTGCTTAAAATAGTTTGTAAAAACCGCTAACTTACGGAGCAATCACGAACCAAGCGTCATTTACGCCTTGACCAGTTGTGTCACCAGCGACTGAATCGTTTATCCAGAAGTAGACGGGGCTTCCATTGTAGGTGACTTGCATCGTACCATCAGTCCGTTCTGATACACCGAGATCGCCTCCAACTTTGAAACCACCGATAGGCATTTCTCCATTTTGAACCAACAGTGGCGGCCAGTTGGTGGCGCATTGGTCATAGCAGGCACTTTCACCATCTGCATCTGCGGCAAATTGATACAGTGTCATGCCGTTTGCGCCGACAAGAAAATCGCCAAGCTCTTCATCGTTGCTTGCGCCGACGGTAAGCTGCGAGGCAACAAACCAGACATCTTTCACGCCTTGACCTGTTGCATCGCCAGCGGCGGCATCATTGACCCAGCCGTACAGGGGCATTCCTTCGTAGGTGACTTGCACCGTGCCATCGTCACGAACGGCCGTTCCCAATTCACCAACAACACCAGCGGCTCCAGTGGGGATTGCGCCTTCATCAACCAAGAGGGGCGGCCAGTTGGCGGCACAGTCGTCATAACAGTTGCTTTTGCCTGCTTCATCATTATTAAAGCGGTACAAAGTCATGCCGTCGGCATCGACGAGCAATTTGCCTAAATCGGCATTGGTGTCAATTGCTACCGTTGTGCTTGGATGGGCAACACCCCACATATTTTTCACACCTTGCCCCGTTGTATCACCAGCTTCGGTATCATTGATCCAGTAGTAGAGTGGTCTGCCATTATGGGTGACTTGCATTGTGCCATCTGTTCGTTCGGACACACCCAAATCGCCTCCGACCTTGAAACCAGCTACGGGCATTTCGCCGTTTTGAACGAGAAGTGGAGGCCAGAGTGTGGCACATTGATCATAACAAGCACTTTCGCCATTCTTGTCGGCGGCAAATTCGTATAAGGTCATTCCATTTGCGCCGACAAGGAAGTTGCCTAACGCTTCGTTACCACTTGCGCCGACGGTTAGTTGTGAAGCAACGAACCAGACATCGTTCACGCCTTGACCTGTTGTATCGCCAGCGGCGGCATCATTGACCCAGCCGTACAGAGGCATTCCTTCGTAAGTAACTTGTACTGTGCCATCGTCACGAACGGCCGTTCCCAATTCACCAACAACGCCAGCGGCTCCCGTCGGGATTACATCTTCATCGACCAAGAGGGGCGGCCAGTTGGCGGCACAGTCGCCATAGCAATTACTCTTGCCTGCTTCATCATTATTAAAGCGGTACAACGTCATGCCGTCGGCATCGACGAGCAGTTTGCCTAAATCGGCATTGTTTCCCAGTGCTACCGTTGTGCTTGGATGGGCAACTCCCCATACATTTTTCACACCTTGCCCCGTTGTGTCGCCAGGATTAGTGTCATTGACCCAGTAGTAAAGTGGTTTCCCATTATAAGTGATTTGCATTCCGCCATCGGTACGTTCAATGCTGCCCAATTCGCCACTGATTGTTGCATCAAGGGCGGGCATGACATCATCTTCGGCCAAAAATGGCGGCCAGAGGATGGCACATTGGTCATAGCAGACACTGGCATCAGCACTGTCTGGCAGGAAGGTGTAGAGCGTCATGCCCGCGTCGTCTGTGAGATACGCGCCAAGCGTATCACTTTCAGCGACCATAAGCGTTGCTGCCATAATCGGTTCTGGTTCTGGTTCGGCAGTTGGCTCTACTACTGGTTCATCTGTCGGCTCGGCCGTTGGCTCTTCCATTTCTTCGTCAGACATATCGGCATCGTGTTCTGTTTCATCAACGGGCATCTCTTCAACGGCCGTTTCTTCCACAACATCCACAACATCGGCAACATCTGCGCTTTCGCCGCCACAAGCGGCCAGCGTAAACAATAAAATCATCAATCCAATACTCATCAATATCTGCTTTTTCATTCTCGGTCTCCTTTCGTAAGATAAAATTTTGTTGCACCCCGTTTGGATGCGGTATTTATACTTACGCACGGAAATCGGGATTGGATGTGTGGATTTTGGAATTGGGGAAAACCCGTAGGGGCGACCCGCTGGGTTGCCCTGATTATGGCAAAAATGATTGTGGGGGAAATGATGGGGGTTTTAGCAGCGAATTAGCGCGAATTTACACGAAATGGTGTGGGGTGGGCGACCCAGCGGGTCGCCCCTACAGGTTGTGGCCTAGCACGCGCTGGCCTGTGGGGGCGGGGCTGCCGCCGGCGGGTTCGATGGTGATGCCAAAGGCGGCGTAGTTGATTAACGGCCGTTTGCCATCCACCACAACCGTCGCCGTGCCGTCGTCCGCGACCGAGAAGATCGCGCCGCTGTCCCGTTGACCGTCCACGATGAGCCAAAGTTGGTACTGCTCGTCGGCGGGGAGCGGGGGCAGGCCGTTGACTGCCAGCGTTCCCATCGCCCCCGCGTCGGCGATTTCGATGATGCCGTATGCGTCGGGAGCGGCATCGGTGGCGACCAGATCGATTTGTTGCAGTGAAGCCGTCCCCGTTTGCTGCCAAAGGTACGCGGCGGCAGCCAACAGCAGGATGACGGCGAACGCCATCGCTGGCCGATAGTGTGGCGCGGTGAAGAAGGTGCGGAGGCGGGCGATGATGGAAGGGGAAACGGCCGTTTTCTTCTCTGTTTTCGCTCCAATCCGTGCCATCAACTGCCCTTTCAAAGCGGGTGACGGCTCCATCTCTGCCGCCGCCAATGGCAATGCGTCGGCGATGGTTTGATAGCTGGCGACTTCTTGGCGGCAGGCGGCGCAGGCGTTGAGATGATGAAAAACGGCCGTTGATTCGTCCGTTTCCAACATGCCCAGCGCGTAGGCGGGCAACAGGTCGATGATGTCGTTGTGGGTGGTGGATTTGCTCATCCTATTTTTCCTCTGCAAGCAGGGTGCGTAACTTCTGCATTCCAGCGCGAATGCGTCCTTTTACTGTGCCTAATGGCTGATTTAGCGATTTGGCGATTTGGCTGTGGCTGTATCCTTGAAAATAGGCCAGCGACAGCGTCTCTTGTTGGTCGGGCGGCAGGCTGTTAACGGCCGTTCGCACACGATGTTGTTCCATGTTGAGGGAAACGGCCGTTTCTGGCGAATTATCATCGGTCACAGGTTCGGTCGTCACTTCCGACCAATGGACGCTATGGTGCGAGGGGCGCACTTTCTCCCGTCGCAGCCGATCAATCGCCAAATTACGCGCCATGCGCGTCAACCATGTGCTGACTTTGGCGCGTCGTTGGTCGTAGCTTTCTGCCTTATCCCAGGCGCGGGTGAAGATGTCGAGCGTCACCTCTTCGGCCGTTTCCCGATTTTGCACCACGCCATACGCCACGCTGAACACGAGACGGCTGTATCGATCATATAATGCGCCTAGCGCAGATTCGTCTTTGTGGATGATGCGTTGCATCAACGCCGCGTCATCCATCGTCGTGTAAACGACCACTATATCCAACTCCTTCATCATACTTCTGAATGAGCGGGATTTTACAAGAGGG
>WFSA01000093.1 GCA_015486215.1 Anaerolineae bacterium
ACGCAGGTGCAGACCAAGACGTTGATCCTAATGCGCTTGTGACATTAGATGGCTCTGGCAGCAGTGACAGTGACAGCGGCTTAACCTATACCTGGGTACAGACGGGCGGAACGGCGGTGACATTAAACGATGATACGGCCGTTTCCCCCACTTTCACCGCCCCAGCCGACTCAGGGATGTTACTCTTTAGATTGACTGTTACTGATGCTGGCGGCTTAACTGACAGCGACACGGTCATCATCGCCATTACCGCAGCCAGCACCAATCTTCCCCCTACCGCTGACGCAGGTACGCATCAATCTGTCGCTTCAAGCGCAACGGTCACCTTAGACGGCTCTGGCAGCAGCGACCCCGAAAGTACGGCTTTGACCTATAGCTGGGTGCAGACGGGTGGAACGGCGGTTTCATTAAGTGGAAGCACAACCGCTTCCCCCAGTTTCACCGCCCCAGCCGCATCAGGAACATTAACCTTTAACTTAACCGTCACCGACAGCGGCGGCTTGACCGACAGCGACACCGTCACCGTGACCATCACGATAGGGGGCGGCAATCAATCTCCAACTGCTAATGCAGGCGCAGACCAATCTGTCAATCCCAATAATGTTGTCACCTTAGACGGCTCTGGCAGCAGCGACCCCGAAAGTACGGCTTTGACCTATAGCTGGGTGCAGACGGGTGGAACGGCCGTCTCCCTGAGCGGCAATACGACCACATCCCCCACCTTCACCGCCCCATCAGCCTTAGGCACATTAACATTCAAATTAACCGTCACCGATGCTGGCGGCTTGAGCAATAGCACGACGGTACGCGTCACCGTTGAACCATACTTCATCTACTTACCCATAGTTGTGCGGTAACAAAAAAGGGCGACCCGCCAGGCCGCCCAAAAGCTACGTATATATATATAGAAGTTCGACTTCTCAAAGAGGTCGAACTTCTTGTTTTTCTACCCTTAGGGAAGGTTCGTTTTTAACTTTGGACTTTCAGGTGACAGGCACTTGGCAAGTGCCTGTCACCTTGGCCACAGTTATTTACGAGTTTTCCCTTAGGAGCGAGAATTAAATAAAATTAAAAACTTCCATCTGCCATTTCTGCGAACAACTTTGGTAGTTAAATAAATCGTAACTACTCAGCCATGTATCCTCTCAAAAAAGCGGGGAAATTATTTTGTTTTTAGTATGACTACAGCGGATTATGAAAATGAACGGATATTTTCTCGACTGCACCATCCGTTGTAGTCACCCCAAAATATTGAGAAGTTACTCAGCCATTGTCTAAATTAACCACAAAGACACGAAGAACACGAGGTTTTTAAGATTTTCTTTGTGATCTTTGCTTCTTGGTGGTGAAATAATTGATAGGCTAAGTAGTTACAACAGATCCTCGTTCCTTACAATGTCGTCAAAATCTCCGTCCCCGACTTAGTGATAGCAATTGTATGTTCAAATTGAACCGACAAAGAGCCATCATCAGTAACAACCGTCCAGCCGTCAGCCAATAAATTCCACTCATGGCCGCCAGCGTTAATCATCGGCTCGATAGTGAACACCATTCCCGGCCGCAATTTTGGCCCGCGCTTATCTTCACGAATGTGCGAGACGGATGGGTTTTCATGCAGATTGCGCCCAATGCCGTGTCCGCCCCATTCGTGGACGACGGAAACAGCTTGCGTGTCAGCATACGCTTCAATGGCGCGGCCAACATCGTTAAGATAGCCGCCTTGCTGTGCCGCTTCAATCCCCACGCGCAACGCCTCTTTGCCGATGGCTAACATGCGCTCGGCCTCTTTGGACACTTTGCCCACAGGAAAGGTGACGCACGCATCACCGCAATACCCTTTGTAGCGCAGGCCGATGTCTATGCCGATCACGTCACCCTCTTTGAGGATACGGCCGTTTGGCAATCCATGGCAAATCTCGTTATTGATCGAAGCGCAGATGGTGCCGGGAAATGGCGGCTGGTCGGCACTGCTGCCCGGATACCCTTTATAAAGCGGGGTTGCGCCCCGCTCAACGATCAATTTTTCGGTCAAATCGTCTAACTCTTTTAAGCTGATGCCCGATTTGATGTTCTCTTCTAACAATGCGAAACATTCAGCAACTAATCTGCCTGCCACTCTCATTCTGGAAATAGCACGGCCGTTTTTCAATCTCATTTTATGCTCCTTATTTACTGTTTACGGGGAGAGTATACCACGAATTTGACACAGTTCTATCCCTGCGTTATCCTACCCGCACGATGAAAAAACAACGATTTATCACCTTTAGCTTTATGAACCGACCCACCCACCGCGAGACGGCAAAGTGACGGTTGCTTGAGTTAAAGTAAGCAGCAAAAACAGAACCCAGAGACGTGGCCTAAGCCGCGTCTTTTTTGTTGTAGGGCAAGTTTGCAAACTTGTCCTACGCGCAGGAGACATTATGTTGGCGAAACTGGATCAGCTTTATGCTGAATCATTGGGAAAATTAGAGGCGGCGGGGGAAACGGCCGTTCTAGAAACATGGTACAAAAACACATTGGGAACAAAAGGGAACATCCAATTGATGACCCGTCAGTTCGGCAAAATTCCGCGTGAGGAGCGACCCGCCTTTGGGCAGCGCATCAACACTGTCAAAAGCGAATTAGAAGCGGCGTACCAACAAAAATTGCATCTGTTGAAAACGGCCGAAATGAACGCCGCCATCGCTTCATCAGCGATTGATGTCACCCTGCCCGGCCGTCAACAGCCGCAGGGCGGCCTGCACGTTATCACCCAGACATTGCGCCACATTTATCGCATTTTTGGCGACATGGGCTTCCAAATTTACCGCACGGGCGATGTGGAGACCGATTTATACAACTTTGAACTGCTCAACTTCCCACCCCATCACCCCGCGCGGGAGATGCAGGACAGCTTCTACACCACCGACCCCGACGTGATTTTACGCACGCACACCAGCGCGGGACAAATCCGCGCCATGCAGGAGTATCATCCTGAACCTGTGCGCGTCATTTTGCCCGGCATGTGTTACCGCAACGAGCAAATCACGACGCGCAGCAGCATCCAATTTACGCAGGTGGAAGGGTTGGCTGTCGGCACAAATATCACCTTTTCTGATTTGAAAGGGACGCTGACCGAGTTTGCCCGCCGTTTGTTTGGGGCGGATCGTGAAACGCGCTTCCGCGCCAGCTACTTCCCCTTCACCGAACCGAGCGCGGAGATGGATGTGACCTGCTTCCTTTGCGATGGCAAGGGTTGCCAGGTTTGCAAGCAGACGGGATGGCTGGAAATTTTGGGCAGCGGCATGGTGCATCCGACGGTATTACGCAATGGCGGCTATGATCCTGATGTATACACGGGTTTTGCTTTTGGTATGGGGCCTGAGCGGATTGCCATGCTCAAATATGGGATTAACGATATTCGGCAATTCTGGAACAATGATTTGCGATTCTTAAAACAGTTCTGATACAAACCTGAACTATGATCATGCAAGTAGCAATGATGAAACGACGTTTCCTTCAATCCGGAACATGGCTAATTGTCGGGCTGTATCTTATCGCAGCCCTTTTATACAGCTTAAGCGTCCCAGTTTGGGAAGCACCAGACGAATCTGGTCACTTTGCCTATATCAAGCATTTACGAAGTGAACGAACCTTACCAATTCAAGGTCAACACGCAAGTGGTGAAGCCCATCAACCACCCCTTTATTATGTGGTTGCCGCCATTTTTTCTGTACCATCCGATGTCACCTCATCCGTAGGTAAATGGCGCAGGAATCCAAACTTTATGTGGAACGCCAGTGGCGGCAACGATGTTAACATTAATATTCTCGGCACAGCACAAACAATACCGTTTCAGGGGCAATCTCTGGCACTTCATCTAGCCAGGCTCGCTTCGGTAGCGATGGGCGCAGGCACTGTTTATCTGGTGATCCGTATTGGACACTATATTTTTCCTGAACGGCCAGAAATTGGTTTATTAGCTGGTGGACTGATAGCTTTGACTCCTCAATTTCTATTTATCTCTGGAGTGCTTAATAACGATAACCTGCTCATTTTGTGTACAACAGGTACTATCTGGCAAACATTGCAAGCTATCAACAAACCAAAACAGTATCGACAGTGGGTATTTGTTGGTTTATGGTTGTCGGCAGCAGTAATGACAAAATTGACAAGTGTTGCCATTGTTGCCCTTGTCGGTATTATGATCTTCTATGTCTCTTGGGAGCGTCGTTCATGGAAGATTCTCATTCGGGCGGCAATGATTACTGGCGGATTGTTGCTCTTATTAACTGGCTGGTGGTTTTTGCGTAATCAGGTGTTGTATGGCGACCCGTTAGGTAACACTGTTTATGAACAATTGTTTGCCGCCAACGTGCGGTTGGGATCTCTCCACTGGAGGGACATACGCGAGTTGGTTGTGGTGCAATTTCGTTCTTTTTGGGCAGTGTTTGGCTGGATGAATATTCTAGGTCCATCTTGGTATTATGTCGGTATTTACACTGTTTTAGCATTGGCTGTGTTGGGATGGGTAAGAGCGGCTGTTAAACGGCCGTTTTCCCCCTCACAACGGCAAGCATTGATTTGGCTTGTGCTGGCAATGATTTTGCAAGAAATTGTAATTCTGTACGTCATTACCCGTTGTAATGCTTCCTGCTATCAAGGCCGATATCTAATGCCGGCTATTGGACCAATCATGCTGTTAATTAGCATAGGCGTGATGACATTGCTTAATGCACCATGGAATCATTACTTGGTAGGTATTCTCAGCCTGTTCTTTTTGATAACAGCTTTCTGGATGCCCATCGCCGTCATTTCACCAGCTTATACGTTAATGCCTGAATCAGGCTGGCACGCTTGGGTTGGCACGGAGCAGGTACAGGCAAACTTTAATAACCAGTTCGTTTTGCGTAGCTATTCGCAAGAGCGAAATGAAACAAGCCTACAAATTCAGATTTATTGGCAAACCGTCACACAGCCAGATTTTGATTACTCAACATTTGTCCATTTGGTTGATTCATCAGGGCAGATGGTCGCGCAATCGGATGTTGGACTTGGGCAATCAATCAATTATTTGCCTACCAATTGGGCAGTTGGTGACATGGTTATGGAAATTTACAGCATCACATTTCCAGATGATTTGCCGTCGGGAACGTATCAAATAAGAACAGGCATGTATAACTGGGTTTCTGGCAAACGACTTCCAGTTTATGTCGAGAATAATCCTGTTGGGGATTTTGTAATGCTAGATGAAACGAATATGCAATAATTGTTGTTTTTATTCAAAACTAGATAAATTTAGAAGCGAAAATTTCATTAAATTTTGGAAAGAAGGGCGACCCAGCGGGTCGCCCCTACAGTGAGGAATAAACCATGCGCGTACCATTATCATGGCTGAGGG
>WFSA01000094.1 GCA_015486215.1 Anaerolineae bacterium
AATCGGCGTGCAGCCCCGTCGCCGCCCCCATTGTGCCGATGTAGGCGGCGGAGTGCGCGTCTACGGGCATCGTGTTGATGGGTACGTTCCAAATGTTGTCGGCGGGCAGGATGGCGCAGGTGGTGTTTGTGTTGTCTGCGCTTTCGATTGTTTCAGCGGTGGCGGCGCAGGCGATGGTGAGGAAAACGGCCGTTAATAATAAAATCAATACGCTGTTGCACTTCTGTTTCATTCCTCTTCCTCCTGTCTTTTAAAAGGGAGTTTCTGCTGATGAAAATCATGAACATTTCGCTTTGGCACGCTGATTGTCGCCAATTTGAAAATGAAGCTGGAGAGAACGCCTAAACCCATCAGAAGTAGACGACGGTGAATAATTTACCCGCATTCGTTGTCGGTGAAAAATTACCATACCCAACGGTTGACAGGGTGATGACGGTGAAATAAAGCGAATCAACCCAAGATCAGCCCTCTGTGGCGTGATAGAACAGCGTTCCCAAACCCAATAACGCCAAGATCGTCCAAAATAGACCCTGAAATTCAGTGTCGCGCCATCCTTCCCGAATTTTTCGATAAAATCTGACGAAGGCGACGTATGCAGCAATCATAAATTTTCCCAATACCGTAGGGGCTACCCGCTGGGTCGCCCCCTCTCGCACAATTCTTGCGCTTGTTTTGCCATCAACGGCACCATCGCCCCAAAAGCGGCAAACCGTTTGTCCTGCGTTTGTCCGCATTGATAGCGGATGTAAATTTGGGCGATGATGACGGCGAGGCGGAACAGCCCCAAAATGTGATAAAAGTTGATGTCGGCCGTCGAACGGCCGCTTTTTTTTCCATACCACTCTACAATTTCCGCCCGGCTGGGGAAACCCGCTGGCATCGTAGACACCGCTTGCAGCCAATCAGGATCGGCGGGGTCGCGCCAGTATGCCAACATCGCCCCTAAATCGTTGAGCGGATCGCCCAGCGTACACATATCCCAATCAAAAATGGCGACGATGCGGTCAGGATCATCGGCGGCGAACATGGCGTTGTCGAGTTTGTAATCGTTGTGGATCAGCGTGGGGGCGGCGGCGGGCGGTAAATGCGCCATCAACCAGCCGTACACCGCATCCATCGCCGCCAGCTCTTCCGTTTTGGCGTGATTCCATCGCCGATACCAGCCCTCAACCTGCCGCTGGATGAAACCGTCGGGCTTGCCCAAATCGCTCAGCCCGATGGCGGCATAATCGACGGCGTGAAAGGCGGCGAGCGTCTCCACGAGGGCGTGGCTCAGGCGATGGGGCGCGTCGGGAATGGCGGCGAAGGCGGGTGGGAGTGTTTTACGGACGACAATTCCCTGTTTGCGTTCCATAATGAAGAAGGGGGCGTTCATCACGCTGCTATCATCACAAAACAGCAGCGCACGCGGGGCGGCGGGGAATTGCTCATGCAGCCGTGACAACACTTTGTACTCGCGTCCCATGTCGTGGGCGGATTTGGCGACTGCGCCCAGCGGCGGGCGGCGCAAAACGTATTGCGCCGCGCCGTAGTCGAGCAAATAGGTGAGATTAGCCGCGCCGCCGCCGAATTGACGGATGGTTAACGCCCTATCCGCATAAGGCAATTTGCCGCGCAAATAGGCAACGATGGCAGTTTCGTCAAGCCGCTCATCGGGGCGTATAGCGGTAGTATCGTCGGAGGAAGAATGAATGATGGCTGGGGAATAATGAATAATCGGCGAATCCTTCATTACTCATTATTTTTATTCTCGTTCCGCGCCCCGCACCTGTTTAGTACAGAGCGCAGAATAAGAGTCGGGGCGACCCGCTGTTTTGCCCTAAAAAAGATCATGTAAAACGAATCATATCGTTTATCGGTTACGGCCGTACTGCTCGTGGCTGGAAACCCAGTCAGACGAAGCGATAGCAGAGGTCAATGAAATTTCACCAGCCAACGCTACACCAGCGATAATTTCAGCTAATTTATTCACTTTGCCGCGCCCAACACAACCCATTATTGCCAATGACTCATTCTGGGTCGCCAATCCCGTCCCGCCGCCAAAAGTAGCGACGATCAAGGAGGGAATGGTGAGTGAAATGTACATATCCCCTTCGGTCGTCATTTCGGAATAGAAGATGGCGGCTGAGGATTCGGCCACATTCGCTTCATCCTGCCCTGTGGCGATGAAAATGGAAGCGATGGCATTAGCGGAATGGGCACCGTTATTGTTCGCGCCCGATAACATTGCGCCAACATTGGCGATATTGGCACTGAAATACAATTTTTCCGTATCCACTCGCATATATTGTTGCAAAACATCCTTCTTCAATACCGCTTCGGCCACAACGCGCTTGCCCCGCGTCCGCATGATATTGACCTGCGACGCTTTTTTATCGGTGGCTAAATTCGCTTCCAACAGGAAATTTTTGATGCCTGTATAATTGTCCAAAATCCAATTGCAAGCGGCGAAGGTCGCTTTGCCAACCATATTCTGCCCAGCCGCATCCCCTGTAGTATAGTTGAAGCGCAAATAGGCAAATTTACTGACTAAATATGGGTCGATCTCTTTTAACTTGGCAACGCTGGAGGTCGCTTCTGCTTTGGCGGCGATAGTTTCGTGATTATCACGTATCCATTTGACAAAATCACGCGCTTCACGCGCATTGTTAAAAACGAAGACGGGTGCACGCTGCATCGCATCATCAACCACACTGCAAGTCACACCGCCAGAGAGGTTGAGCAGTTTGATACCGCGATTATAAGAGGCGAGCAATGTCCCCTCAGTCGTCGCCATCGGGACGAGGAAGTCTCCTTTTGCATGTTCTCCGTCAATGTGAATGGGGCCGGCAACGCCGAGCGGCACTTGGGCAACACCGATAAAGTTTTCGATATTACCAGCAAGTGAATGGGGATCAAAAGTCTGGTTGGGGATATGTTTTAACGCTGCGCCTGTGTATTTTTGCACAAAATCCAGCCGTTTTTTGATAATTTCGGGGCTGTAATCATCATGATTACTGCGGGGGATGGCGATATATTCTTTGTCGGTCGCCGTTGTGAGCTTATCTTTGACACTGAATTTGAGCTGCCCAAAGCTCTCAGCTTCAAAGGCGATGCCAACTTTATGTTTGCCTTCGGCCAATTGTTCGCCCTTAACATTGATATTGAGTATTTGACGCAGGGGAAAACTGAATGGGGAATCGACACTGAAATCGGAAGGGAGTAATGTTGTCCCATCGCCTAAACCGAGTGTTACATTTTGCAGGTCAACGGCCGTTCCATCAATCGTAAGACTGACTAAAGCAGACAGTGTCGTATCTGTCAGCCGATTTTTGACTGAAAATTGAAAACCAGCCACATTGTTTTCGAGGCTGCCAACAGTGTATAGACGCTTTAAGAGCATCGTGGGGATTTTGAATGCCATAAGTATATATCTCCTGAATTAAAGTGAAATAGTTGATAGAAGGTATGCTTAATTAGAAACTGTTTTTGCGAACTGTGCAAGTTTGCAAGCGGGCAAGTTTGCAGGGTTGTAGGCGGGCGGGTTTTATTGTGGTTTGCAGTTTACGATTTCTGCGGAATTGGAATAGTTCATGTTCATGTCGAAGTAAGGGGAGGGGTCTTTTGTGTTGTTGAAGTTGAGTTCGTTGAGATAACGGCCGTTTCCATTGTGATAGTGAAAAGTGTAAATGGCGTTGTGGCGCGGTCTGGAGACCGATCACAGCGACGGGGAACGGCCGTGCTGGAGTGGATCTGTTGGTGATGGTGAAGGTTGGGTGGCAAACGGCCGTTTCCTCTTGAATTTGATATGCCTCCCTTCATCTGTGATGGTGAAAAGTTGTGGCGCGGTCTGGAGACCGATCACAGCGACGGGGAACGGCCGTGCTGGAGTGGGGCTGTTAGTGATGGTGAATGTTGGGTGGCAAACGGCCGTTTCTCCTTGAATTTGATATGTTTCCCTTCATCTGTGATGATGAAAAGTTGTGGCGCGGTCTGGAGACCGATCACAGCGACGGGGGCTTGCATGTAGCCATCGCCGCTGAACCTCGTTTGATTTGTTCGTTCCTGCCAGCTTTGCTCGCTGGCGTTGGTCACTTCGCCATCTTCCGCTTCCACAACCAGCATACCGCTATTTTCTATGAATTGTTCCGTCACGGTTATCAATGTTGGTGACATGAGGGTTTCTGTAACCAGTTGCGGCTTGCCCACGCCATCCAACATGTAGCTGTATTCGCCTAACAGGAAGCCGTTAGCGTCTGTATGGGTCAAGCCGATTACGCGGTTGGCTTTGTCGTACGCACCGACGCTGGTGATGCACGACTACAGCGGTCACGCTTCTACCCGCGCCACAGCAGTAGAGACGACCGTGCTGTAGCGCGGGGGCGGTGAGGATAGAGAG
>WFSA01000095.1 GCA_015486215.1 Anaerolineae bacterium
GAGTTGGCGGGAGTGCCGTTATCGGTGCCGGTTTGGAGGGGGAAACGGCCGTTGGCGGCGTTGTCGCAAATGGTGTCGGCAGAGAATCCGGGGATTCATCGCTATTACATGAAACAAGTAATAGCGTAAGAAATAGTAGTAAAAAATAATGTTGATATATACGCATAACTGAGACAGTTAGGCCATTCATGAAAAATAATTACAATCAAAATTTTGGATGATTTAAATTTAGAAATGGCCTTAGGCCAATGGTAAAACAAATTGCCCGTTTATTGTCCGCAGATTACGTGGATTAACCTAAAAAAATCTGCGCTAACCTGCATAATCTGCGGATCATAATGTTGCTGCTATTTACCGACGGCGGCGGCGTTTGCGCTGGCGTTTTGCTTTTGGTTCGGTGACGGCCGTTTCTGGCATCACTTCCACCACTGGATCAGCCCCATCCAAAACCAGACGCATCGCGCGGATATGATCGGGCGTGCTGCCGCAGCAGCCGCCGATCAATTGCGCTCCTAATCCGCGCACTTGATCGGTATACAATCCCATCACATCAGGCGTGCCGTCATACGTCAACTCATCCCCTTCCCATTTTGGAATACCCGCGTTCGCTTTGGCGATCAAAATAGTATCGGGGGAAAGGGTGTGCATCGTATCAATGACCGCTTTAATCTCCGCTGGGCCGTTGCCGCAATTTGCGCCCAATGCGGTTAATCCCAATTGGGACAACTCTTCCAACGCTTCCGTCGGGCTGACACCCATCATCGTATGCCCATGTGTGTCAAATGTCATCGAGGCAGCGATGGGTAAATCGGTGACAGAGCGTGCGCCAGCAACGGCCGCTTTCACCTCTTTCAAATCGCTCATCGTCTCGATCCAGAGGACATCCACGCCCCCTTCGGCCAATCCTTTTGCCTGTTCGGCAAACGCTGCCTCTGCATCTTCAACCGTCATCTCGCCCATTGGGACAAAAAGCTCGCCCGTCGGCCCCATTGAACCAGCCACAATGACCGTATCAGCGACAGCATCGGCCGCTGCCCGTCCAATTTGTGCCGCCGCTCGATTCACTTCGACGACGCGATCTTCCATCTTATGCAATTTAAGCCGAAAGCGCGTGCCGCCAAACGAGTTTGTCACGATAAGGCGCGTTCCTGCTTCGATATATTGAGCGTGTACATTTTGCACGCGCTCTGGGTATAGCAGATTCCACGATTCTGGCGGTGCGCCCTGCTCAAGCCCAGCGTCCATTAGCATCGTACCCATCGCGCCATCCAATAGGATAGTTTCATTAGATTGTAGGAGTTCTCGTAATTTATTCATGGTTTTATAGGAGGGGCAAAATTGCGGAAACAAACCAATCCGCATATTACGCCGATTAAAAGTAAGCCAAGTCAAAGTTTGTCTAACCATACAGCATAATTATGAGAAGGCAAAAGTTCATCTGCTTAGAATGGAACTTCGTCTGCTTAGGGAAAACTCGTAAATAACTGTGGCCAAGGTGACAGGCACTTGGCAAGTGCCTGTCACCTGAAAGTCCAAAGTTAAAAACGAACCTTCCCTTAGAATGAGACACAGGTTGCACCGATTACACAGATTTTTATTCATTATTCATTATTCATTATTCATTGCTATAATGGGGCGATGAAGGCAATACATTATTTCATCCGCCGCTTGACCCCTCTACAAACATTATTGCTGGGATTTCTGTTGTTGGCCGCTGTTGGCGGATTATTACTGACGCTGCCGATGGCATCGCAAGACGGCCGTTTTCACTCCTATCTCGATGCTCTGTTTATGGCCTCATCGGCCGTTTCCACCACTGGCTTAGGCGTATTTCCGCTCGGCGGGCAGTACACCCTGTTTGGGCAGCTGGTTATGCTCGTGCTTATCCAAATCGGCGGGCTGGGATATATGACACTGATAGCGTTCATTACCCATTTGCTAGGGCAGCGGCTTTCACTGCATCGCACCGATCTGATGACAACATCGCTGGCCGTGCCATCGCGCGGCGAAATACGAATGTTTATTCAACGTGTGGTGCAATTTACCGCCCTGTTCGAGACCGTTGGTGCGCTCGCGCTGACCATGTATTGGTGGCGGGAGTTCGGGTTTGTGCGTGCATTTTATATGGGCTGGTTTCACGCCATTTCCACCTTTTGCACCGCTGGTTTTTCCCTCTTCAGCGATGGGTTTACGGCGTATCGCGGCGATTGGGTTTTTGGCATCATTATCAACACTTTGTCGGTGGTAGGGGCGGTCGGTTTTTTTGTCTTGTACGAGGGTACACGATATTTACGCTATCTCGCCAACCATCGCACCCCGCCGCGCATATCCACCCACACCCGCTTGGCATTGCTGATGACAGTGATCATGATTTTGAGCGGAACGGCCGTTTTGCTTCTCGTCCAATCCCCTTCAGCCAGCTATCTGTCGCCTGCGCTGTTTCAATCGTTGACCGCCGCCACGACGACGGGATTCAACACGGTAGAAATTAACCAATTGGCAGACACATCATTAATCGTGCTGATGGTGCTGATGTTCATCGGCGCACCCGCAGGCGGCACAGGCGGCGGCATCAAAGCGACGACATTTGGCGTGCTGCTCGCGCTCCTGCGGGCGATGCTGCACGGGCAGACGGATGTCAACTTGTTCAAACGGCGCATCAATGAAAGCACGATTTTGCAGAGCGTGAGCATCAGCATAACGGCCGTTTTATGGTTGGTACTCTCCGTCATCGTCCTGACCGCGACCGAATCAGCTCCCTTTCTCACTATTTTATTTGAAGCGGTGTCGGCATTAGGTACAGTGGGGCTTTCGATGGGATTAACGGCCGATTTGAGCGTGTGGGGCAAATGGATCATCATCGGCAGCATGATGATTGGGCGAATTGGGCCGTTGGGCGTGGCGTACGCGCTCGTTCGTCAGGGACGCATGGCGTACCGTTACCCGCAAGACGACGTTTTTGTCGGCTGATTTGATAAGGAACGAGAATTTAATAATTTGCGGAACTTCAAATTTTCATTCCCCCACCTTCGTGAGGGCAGGCTCTGCAAAGGCAAGAATCCACAATCTGGGAAATCATAGATTCCCGCCTAAAAGAGTTTACCCTCACGAAGGTGGGGATGGGGGCAGGAATGATAAAACTTGACAAATTTTCCTAATGATACTCATGTAAAATAAAGTGCTGATAAAATTTGTCAAGTCTTGTCCACGATTTATTGAGAAGATACGCGAATATGGATCACATTGATGAACAGAGATAAACGGTAACTTCTCAAAAAGCTGGAGGCATGATTGCAGCTAATTAGGAAAGGAACGAATTTACTCAACTGACTTGGTTCGTTCCTTTCTTAATTGGGTGTAATCATCCTGAAATACTGAGAAGATACGATAAACGGATAAAAATGTAAAAATCGGCACCCCCGTAAAGTTGGAGGAATGATGGGATTTTGGAAACGAAAAGGGAATGATAGTGTAACGGATGCAAACGGCCGTTTACCAACACGACGCGAATTTGTCGTCATCGGCATGGGGCGATTTGGCAGCAGCACGGCAAAAACGCTCGCCAGCTACGGCCATGATGTGCTGGTTATTGACCATAACCCAGAGCGAATACAGCGTATGAGCAATGCGTTGCCGCACGCTTTGCAGCTAGACGCGACCAATGTCGAGGCATTGCGGCAAGCCGGTGTGGAACAGTTTCACACTGGGCTGGTCTGTATCAGCAAGAATTTTGAGCATAATTTATTAACGGCCGTTCACCTGCTCCGTTTTGGCGTACAGAATGTTGTTGTCACTGCCCGTACCCACACCCAGCAAACAATTTTGCAAGAAATTGGTGTACATGAGGTTATCCTGCCCGAACATGAAGCTGGTGTACGGCTGGGAAGACGGCTGGCGCATCCGAATTTTATTGATTATTTAGAGATCAAAGGGGGGATTAGTATTATTGAATTAAACGCCCCAAAAAATTTGCACGGTATCACATTAGGCGAATGTGACTTGCGCCAACGCTTCAAACTCAATGTTGTTGCCGTACAGCGCAACGAAACTATTATCTCCAATCCGGGCGCAACATTCCGTATTGAAGCAGGAGATATGCTTATGGTTATCGGCCAAGTTGAAGATGCAGAGCGGTTTGGCGGTTAGCCGCCTGTTAGGCCATTCATGAAAAATAAGTATCTTCTCAATAAATCGTAGACAAGACTTGACAAATTTCATCAGCACTTTATTTTACACGAGTATCAGTAACATCTCAATAAATTGGGGCAAAGACTTGACAGGTTTCATAAGAGTCTCGCGTTTTACACGAGAGTATTATAGAAAACCTGTCAAGTCTCCCCGAAATTTTGAGAAGATACGAGTATCATTAGAAAAATTTGTCAAGTCTCCCCAGAATACTGAGAAGATACAAAAATAATTACACGTTTGTCATGAATGGCCTAACTGAGCAAAATGAAGAACTCATCACTTGGCAATTGTCAATTGGCAATGGTCAATTGACAATTGTCACTTGCCCCCTTACCCTCTTGCAACGATAATATGCCCATGAACAGATTATCATCTCGGCTTGGTGCGTGGATTCACCTTGTTTTGGGCGTTGCCCTATTCGCCATCGGGCTGCTTTCCCTGAATTATATTGTTAATAGTTGGTGGCCATTTGATGTGGCGCGGCTTGATTTGGTGCGCGATAGTGCGCTGGATAGTGCCGATCCGCTCGCCATCCTTGAAGCAGCCGATGAGACGATTCTCATCCCCTTTTTAGCAGAGGTGCTGGTGAGCGTGACTGGGCTGGCGTTGCCGTTGGCGTATATTTTGAACAAACGGTTTGGCCTGACTCCCGTTGTCACAGATGATCCCGCCCGCCGTTCCCCATTTTATGTTGTTTTGCGTCAGGCGATGTTTTTTGGCATTTGGGCGACGTTTTGCTTGTGGCTACAAATGAACCGTGCGTTGGGAGCGGCGGTCACGCTGTTGATCGGGGTTGTGTTGGTGTTATTTGAGGTGCTGCTACAAATTCGCACACGGATTGATAATGAGTAATGACGTGGTTAAGGAAAAGGGGACTGGCACTCAGTAAGTTCCTGTCACCTAATTGTTATGGATAAACAGACAGTATTGCGACAGTTACCGAGCGTGGATGCGTTATTGCGGGGGCAAACGGCCGTCACGCTTATCAATCAATACGGCCGTTTGCAGACGGTTGCCGCCTTACGCCGCGTTATCAAAGAGAGCCGCGAGGAAATTCTTGACGGTGCGCCCGTCCCCCAACAGGAGACGCTTCTGACGCGGGCGACGGCATTTTTGGCGGCCGAGGCGGCTCCCAGTTTGCGCCCGCTCATCAACGGCACGGGGGTAATCGTGCATACGAATTTGGGGCGTGCGCCGTTGAGTGTTGAAGCGGCGGCATCGGTAACGGCCGTTGCGTCTGCTTATTCCACGCTTGAATTTGATCTTGACAGCGGCAAACGGGGCAGTCGAGCCGTCCATGCGGCCGCTTTGATCGCTCAATTGACGGGGAGTGCGGACGCGCATACAGTCAATAATAATGCGGCGGCGGTGCTATTGATGCTGACTGCGCTATGCGATGAAAAAGAGGTCATCATTAGTCGCGGGCAGTTGGTGGAGATCGGCGGCGGGTTTCGTATTCCGGATGTGATGGCACAATCAGGGGCAATTTTAATCGAGGTGGGGACGACGAATCGTACCCATTTGCGCGATTACGCAGCGGCGATCAACGAAAACACGGCCGCGATCTTGGTCGCCCATCCGTCTAATTATAAGATAATCGGCTTCACGACGGAGCCGTCGTTGAGGGAGTTGGCGGCGTTGGCACATGAGCGGGGAATCCTGCTTTTATACGATCAGGGGAGCGGGACTTTTTTGGACACGGCCGTTTACGGCCTTGATCCTGAGCCAACCATCCCCGACAGCATCGGCGCGGGGGCGGATATTGTCACCTTTAGCGGCGATAAGCTGCTCGGCGGGCCGCAAGCGGGGATGCTGTGCGGCGATGCCGATCTCATCGCCCGTATCAAGCGACATCCGCTTGCTCGTGCGGTGCGAGCCGACAAAATGGCATTGTCGGCACTGTTGGCGACGCTGCAAAGTTACGCCAATGGGCACGCGCTTGAGGACATCCCTGTGTGGCAGATGATCAGTCGCCCGTTACCCATCATTGCCGAAACGGCGGCGCGATGGGCGGCGGCACTGCGGGAGCGCGGGATGGATGTTGAGGTGGTGGACGGCCGTTCTAAGGTCGGTGGCGGCAGTCTGCCTGGCAGCTCACTGCCCACAAAACTGGTTGCCATCACCCATGCTGACCCCGATGCGTTTGCGGCGGGGCTACGGGCGCATGATCCGCCTCTGATTGGTCGTATTTGGAACGGCCGTTTTGTCTTAGACCCCCGCACAGTGTTTGCCGATCAAGAAGAAGATTTATTGAGAGCAGTTCAAGAATAATCCGCAGATTTCGCAGATTGGCACAGATTTTTGTAACTACTTAGCCTATCAATTATTTCACCACAAAGAAGCAAAGATCACAAAGAAAATCTTAAGAAACTTTGTGTTCTTCGTGTCTTTGTGGTTAATTTAGACAATGGCTGAGTAGTTACTGATTTTTTGACTTTAATCTGCGAAAATCTGCGACATCTACGGATCACAAGATATATGATTTCAACAAGAATTTTAGCCATTGAAACGTCGTGTGATGAGACGGCGGCGGCGGTGGTGGAAAACGGCCGTACCATTCTCAGCAATATCATCGCCAGCCAGACAGATTTACACGCCCAATTTGGCGGCATTTTTCCCGAAGCGGCTTCGCGTCAGCATATCGAATCCATCTATCCTGTTGTCAGCGCGGCGTTGAGCAAAGCGCATATGGGCATCGACGACATGGATTGCATCGCCGTAACCTATGGGCCAGGGCTTGTCGGCTCGCTGTTGACGGGAGTGAATATGGCAAAAGGGTTGGCGTTTGGCAAAGATAAACCGTTTTTGGGTATCAATCATATTGAAGGACATATTTATTCATTGTGGCTGGAAAGCGGTGAGCAGGGGCGCGGGGAAGCGGATGAGATTGAGTTTCCGATTTTAACGCTGGTCGTCAGCGGCGGGCATACCGAGTTGTATTTGATGGTCGATCATGGTCAATATCAACATCTGGGCGGCACGCTGGATGATGCGGCGGGGGAAGCGTTCGACAAGGTTGGACGTTTGCTGGGACTGCCCTATCCGGGAGGTCCCCATATTGACGAAGCGGCCAAGATGGGCAATCCGACAGCGTTCAAGTTTCCGCGTGCGGTGATGCGGGACGGGTTTAATTTTAGCTTTAGCGGAGTAAAAACGGCCGTCATGCGGCAAACAAAAAAGTATCACAGCAAAGAGACGATGCCCGTCAACGACCTTGCGGCCAGTTTCCAAGCGGCAGTTGTCGATGCGCTGGTCACAAAAACGGCGCGGGCGGCTGAGGCTTATGGGGTAACGGCCGTTCACATTGCTGGCGGAGTCTCTGCCAATAGCGCATTGCGTCGAGAGATGAGTGAGAAGTTAAACATCCCCGTCCGCTATCCCCCGCTTGCCCTTTGCACTGATAATGCGGCGATGATTGGAGCGGCGGCGCATCGGCACTTTATAAACGGCCGTCGGGACAACTTTGATTTAGACGTGATCCCCAGCTTACAATTGAATACAAAAAATAATGGATGATAGTCATCCCTTCGTCCAATTGTCATTCCCGCGTAGGCGGGAATCCATGTTTTCCAGAGAGGTGGATTCCCACCTTCGTGGGAATGACACTCATGGAGTGGCCGAAACGATGACCAACCCCAAATAATGGATGATTAAACATGGATAATACCGATCCTCTACCCCCCGAAACCCAAGCATGGAATGCTGTTTGGGACAAATTTGAACAAGCATCTTATGATGAGCGCGTTGCTATTTTTTATCAAGCGATAAAAGATGAAGTGATGGATGGTGAGATGGCATTTGAGATGTTGAATGAAATGTACGAAGCGTCCATTCAACAGAACAAACGGACTGCGTTTGATGCTATGATCGTCAGTTTGAGCGAGAAAATGCCCGCCGTTTTCACGGCCGAAGCGCATTTTATGCTTGATTGGCTGATTACGAACGCGCTGGCTGACGGCCGTTTTCAAGACCTGCCTCAATTTGCCATCCAACTCGCCAAACGAGGGGACAGCAATATCGATCTCACCCTCGCCGCGATGGACAAATTGGCATACCACAACCAACTGGCGATTTTGATGCAGATGAACGCCGTCCTCTTCCCATTAGTCAAAGAGTCCACTATCATCCTTGAATTTACTCGTGATGAGATCGGCTTGCGGGCATCCAATTACGTCATTTTTAACTATCTTGACAGTAGCCCCGATCCTGTCGCCGACAACCCTGTTTTGCAAACCCATCTTAACCAATATACTCCCATTGATCCCGAAGGATTGGTAGAATATATGGCGAACTTGAACAATAAACCGCTGGAAAAGTTGACACGGGCGATGTTCACCTTCACCCCCGCGCCGCACGGGGAAGCGGAACGCATTCCACACGAGATAATCCATAATATTTCTGAACTGTCGGCACAATTTTTGGGTTATCTGCGCTGGGTGGAAGGGATGGCGTACAGCAAAGGGCATCTGGTGAACAGCGTGTTGGCGCAATATCTGCTGGAGCAGATCACTGCATCCGTCGCCGATTGGGATGAGAGTGACAGCACGGAGCCTATCATTGCGCCGCTTTTGCCCAGCCGTGCCAGCGTAGAAAAACTAATCGGCACGTATTTGACCGTTTTTAATGCGAATCCGCATAAAGCGGCGGCTATCTTTGAGTCGCTGCCCGCATGGATTCGTTTTGTTGATAAATTGGGATTGGTGACAAAAGATGAGATACAAACGGCCGTTGCCGACTTAAATGGTCTCGACCAAACGATGCAAACCCTCTGGACATCCTATCCCAGCGATCCCGCCCCATTACAAGCAGCGACAGAATGGAGAGTAGAAGTATGATGGAGACAATCACAGATATATTAGCAAGTACAGATAAAACGTTGATCCTAAACTTTTTTATCGGCATAACGATGCTGCTCATCGGGCATCGTGTTTTTTGGCTTTTTGTTGGCGGGATGGCGTATTTGTATGTTTTTGACAAAATGACGGCCGTTGGCATCCATCCCACAGACACAATCGTCGCTCAAAGCTTGTTTATGGGCGTTTTAGCCTCATTAGCCGCCTTCTTTTTGCAGAAATTCACCTTACATTTTGTTGGCTTTTTTGTCGGCGGCGTTGCGCTCATTACTGTGATGCAATCATTAGGAGTGGAGCCGTCCTCCTATCTGTTCACCTTTTTGGCAGGGGCATTATTCGGCTTGATCTTCTTCTCTTATCTATTTGATTGGACAATGGTACTAATGTCTTCGTGGCTGGGCGCGGCTTACCTAACCAATATCATCACAATAACCACAGGAAAAATACAAACTCCTGCACTTTTTGTTTTAACAGTGATAGGGGTGCTATTTCAAGGGTTCCAACTATATAGAAGTAAAAAGTAGAGATTACGCTGGTTTCAAATATAACGCGGATAGAGGCAGATTACGCGGACAAGCGCGAATTTTCTTCGCCCTGTTGCGGCAGGGTGAAATAGAATGTATTACCGTTTGCATTGCTTTCTACGCCAACCTCTCCATTAAGCCGATGGATAATACGCTGTACAATAGACAATCCCAATCCATGCCCCTCGATTTTAGTTTGTGAGAGTCGTTCAAAGGGGATAAATAGCTGCGTTTGCTGTTCTGTCGTTAATTCAGCACCGTTATCCTGTATCCAAAACTTAACGATATTATCTTTAAGAGGTGTGGCTCCCAGTTTGATTTTAGGCGGATCGCCGCCATATTTGATCGCATTACTTAAATAATTTGTCCAAACAGCTTCTATCCAAGGCGCGTACCCTTCAACCACAGGCCAGCTATCGGGATGAACAATCTCAGCATCATGCTGCTCTAAGAGCATACCCAGCCGCTCTTTAGCCCCAGACAAGATGAGAGACATATCGAATGGTTCTATTTGAACGGCATCTCCCTCTCGCAACGTTGAAAGCAGTAATAGATCGGTGATAATCCCCTCCATTTTCCCCGCTGATCGAGAAACCATCTGGGTGAATCTTTCACGATGCTCCTCCGAAATATCTTTATTTTGCAGCATAGCGAATGCACCGCTTAATGCTGTTAATGGTGTTTTTAGATCATGAGCGACGGTATGGGCGAAGGAATCTAACTCGGCGTTGCTCTTTTGCAACTTTTGATTTGCTTTTTTGAGGTCTTGAGTCAGCAATTCCAGTTGTGTATTCTTTTCCTCGATTTTTTGTTGATATTTAAAAACAATGGAATTTGTAACATAGGCTAATGGGCCAGAAATCACGAAAGGAATGATTAATCTCGTGATATCTACTCTGCCGTCAATAATGAAGATGACTGCAACCGTGAGAGACAGGGATACTATTTCAGCGATAATTGCAATTTTTAGCGGTGTGTTTACAAGTTTAGCGAACAATATATCTTCCTCTTATTCAAACTCCCTATCTTAGGAAGTAGGCGATCAGCCTCCCCCCTTAATCATTATATTTGACATGGTTCATTTTATGTGAAATGATGTAACATCTCAATAAATTGGGGCAAAGACTTGACAGGTTTCATAAGAGTCTTGCGTTTTACACGAGAGTATTATAGAAAACCTGTCAAGTCTCCCCGAAATTTTGAGAAGATACGAAATGATCTTTACACTTTGTGGGCGGGCACAAGGCCGCGTCCCTACAATTTACTCCTGTAGGGGCGACCTTTATGGTCGCCCAATCACGCAACAACTGCAAAGATGACTTTCACCATTTTGAACCATGTCTTATATTTTTAATAAACCATGTAATTTAACGCGGATTGGGGCGGACAAATGCAGATTTTCCAACTGTCATTCCCGCGAAGGCGGGAATGACAA
>WFSA01000096.1 GCA_015486215.1 Anaerolineae bacterium
ATGACTAGTACACGCTGGCGGAAGTCTTTGTATCTTATTTGTTGCGGGAATCAGAATTCCCGCAACTCCCATCAGATAGGTATCGGGAATTCCGATTCCCGATACAGGCGGCGTATATCATCTAAGAACTTAGGCCAAGCAATACTAGTACACAATGGTGGAAGTTCTCCAGCAATTATCGTAGGTCAAATTTGCAAATTTGACCGTGCAATTTTGCAAATTTGCACTACAGAAAACCCCGAAGACGGTTCATTTTATGCGAAATGATCTGTGTTCACCTGTGCAATCAGTGTCCAATCTTTACGTTACAAATTTAGGATATAAGCATCTTCACGGCGATCGGCGAAGATGGGGATATGTTGGCGAACGGCCGTTACTTTATCCAAATCCACCGTTGCCGTCAATAAAATTTCTCCCTCCCCTGCCTCCACGACGATTTCTCCTGATGGGTCAATGATGGTCGAATGGCCGAAGAAATGATACTTGTCATCTTTGCCCGTTCGATTGCAGGCGACGACATACATTTGATTCTCAATCGCCCGTGCGCGTAGGAGCGTGCGCCAATGCGCGAGACGCGGATGCGGCCATTCGGCGGGCAGAAAGAGAATTTTTGCCCCTGCCAGTGCGTAGGTGCGGAACAGTTCAGGAAAGCGAAGGTCATAACAGACCGCCAGCCCAATTTTGCCCCATTCACTGTCTACCAGCACTGGTTTATCACCACCGTCAACGTGGCGGTCTTCGCCCATGAGTTGAAAAATATGGATTTTGTCGTAACGGGCGAGGATCTGCCCGCGATTATTGTGGAAAACGGCCGTGTTCGTCATCCTCCCCCCCTCCCCATTTGGAGAGAGATTGGAGCCAATGATATGCAAATTATACTGCCGCGCTGTCTCAGCGATGGCGGGTTCGATATATTCAGCATACCCAAACGCATCTCCTGTCGCCCACAGTTCGGGCAAAAGCAAAATATCAGTGCCGCGCTGGGCAGCTTCGGCGGCCATTTTCTGCACTGTCGCCAAATTTGCGGCTGGATCGCCGTTGATCATATTAAATTGAGCTAAGGAAAGGGTCACTTTCATGCGTGTTTCTCCAAATAAAAACATCATCACGATGGGCAACCCGCTGGGTCACCCAAAAACCATATTATCAGAGAAACGGCCGTTTTAACCAAATAGATCACGCACAACACCAATTGCAATCGGCATCTAACACAAAAAAGCCCGCCAAAAGCGGGCTGATCCTCTATCTCTATCTCTATCCTCTATCTCTACCCCCTACCTACCCTCTCAAAGCGTGCTTGGAAAAAGCGGAGGTAATCGGGTTCATATACCATTTTTAAGCCGCGTTCCTGATCGCGTGCGCCATAAATCGCCTTCACCGATTCGGCGACGACATCCATATGCGCTTGTGTGTAGACGCGGCGGGGGATGGTTAAGCGTGTCAATTCCAACGCGGGATACCGATGGTCGCCCGTTTCTGGATCGCGCCCTGCGCTGACCACGCCCCGTTCCATGCTGCGAACACCAGAATCAAGATAGAGAGCGGCCGTCAGCGTCTGTGATGGGAATTGGGATTGTGGAATATGCGGATAAAACCGTTTTGCATCCAAGAAAATCGCATGACCGCCGACAGGCTGTACAATGGGAACACCCCAGTCGGTCAACAATTCGCCCAAATAGCGTACCTGTCCCACCCGCGAATGAACATGATCATCGGAGACAGATTCAGCAATGCCAATAGCCAGAGCTTCCATATCACGCCCAGCCATCCCGCCATACGTGTGCAAGCCTTCATACACCACCACCATATTGCGAGCTTTCTCAAAAACATCTTCATGGTTGACCGCCAGCCAGCCGCCGATATTGACCAAATTATCCTTTTTGGCACTCATCCACGCCCCATCGGTGTAGCTGCAAAATTCCTTCAAAATGGCGGCGATGGGCATATTTGCGTATCCATCCTCCCGCTCTTGAATGAAGAAACAGTTCTCAACCATGCGCGTCGCATCAAGGTAGACACGGATGCCGTATCTGTCCGCCCATTGACGAATGGCACGGACATTTGCCATGCTGACAGGCTGTCCGCCCGCCATGTTGACCGTTCCCGCCAAGCTGACATACGGAATATGCTCCGCACCAACTTTATTGACCAATGCCTCCAATTTGGCGATGTCCATATTCCCTTTGAACGGATGCGGGTTGATGGGATCGTGCGCTTCGTCAATGATGACATCGACAAATGTGCCGCCGGCCAACTCTTGATGCAATCGTGTTGTGGTGAAGTACATATTACCGGGAATGTAATCCCCTTTTGTGATAATCGCTTGGCTGATGAGATGCTCGGCTCCGCGCCCTTGATGGGTCGGCACAATATGTTTATAGCCGTAATACGTCTGGATGGCCTCAACTAGATGATAAAAATTGCGGCTGCCCGCGTATGCTTCATCTCCCAGCATCATGCCCGCCCATTGACGGTCGCTCATCGCGCTGGTGCCGCTGTCGGTGAGCAGATCGATGTACACACCGTCGGAGGGGAGCAGGAAGGTGTTGAAGCCTGCGTCAATCAAATTTTGCGCCCGCTCTTCGCGGCTGATCATGTGGATGGGTTCGACCATCTTGATTTTCCACGGTTCCGCCCATGAACGACGGCCGTATTGTTGTCCCATTGTTTGGGGAATAATAGTAGACATACCTCTCTCCGTATCTTCTCAATAAATCGTGGACAAGACTTGACAAATTTCATCGGCACTTTATTTTACACGAGTACCATTAGGAAAATTTGTCAAGTCTCCCCATATAGCATAGATAGAGAGGGACGATAGAAAATGTGCCGCCTGTCGCCGCTCGCTATCTAATCGGTAATGCGGTTGTTGATTTAATTTCGCTGAGGGCGATGCTGGTATGAATGCGGGCTACGCCAGAGATGGGGGTTAGCCGCTTGACGATGAAATGCTCCATATTTTCCCGATCAGAGATGGCAACTTTGAGCAAATAATCGGAGTCGCCTGTGATGTGGTGACATTCCAGAACTTCGGGCAAATCAATGATTTTATTACGGAAATTATCTACCACTTCGGGTTGATGGGTCTGTAAATTGATCTGGATAAAACAGATCATATCAAAGCCCATACTCGCCCAATCTAACAAAGCGACGTAATCACGAATATAGCCGTACTCTTCCAGCCGCTTGACACGGGTGTGGGTGGCTGGGGGGGATAGATTGATCTGTTGGGCTAGGTCAAGGTTGCGAATACGGCCGTCTTTCTGTAACAGTTGCAAGATGGCTATATCCAAGTCATCCAGTTCGATCTCGTGCGAATTTATAATCATTATGATATCCTGATTCTATCAAAGGTTTTGTGTTGATATTGAAATGAGGAAGATTATAATGAAATTGGTTAAATTTGAAAATATAATTTTGTGATTAGAAACTCAATCATTTCTGACAAAATAAATGAAACTGGGGGGATTGGGCGACCCAGCGGGTCGCCCCTACGGGGGGGATATCCTGCGGTTATGATTACGGATGGGTTATCAATAATTCCTGTGCATGGGCGACGTTGATCTGTTTATCGGCGACCAATTGATTGGCGATGCGTTGCACTTGGGATGAATCTGCGCCAGCGGCGACGGCGATTTGGCGGGCGTGCAGGCGCATATGCCCTTGTTGGATACCGACGCTGGATAACGCTTTTATGGCCGCCAAATTTTGTGCCAGCCCGACACAAGCCATCACCATCGCTAACTCTTGTGCTGATTCTACGCCTAATATCTTCATCACCACTTTGGCGGAGGGATGGACTTTTGTCGCCCCGCCGACGGTGCCAACTGCCATCGGTAAGGTAATTTCGCCATATAAATCCCCCTCTTCATTGACATGCCAATCGGTAAGGGAAGAGTAACGGCCGTTACGGGCTGCGTACGCATGTGCGCCCGCCTCAATCGCCCGCCAATCGTTGCCCGTGGCCATCACGATTGCGTCAATGCCGTTCATAATCCCTTTATTGTGGGTAGCGGCTCGATAGGGGTCAACGACGGCGAAGGCGTTCGCTTCGGCGATATGCTGTGCCGCTTCTGTGCCTGAAATACCTTTAATAGCTAATTGTTCGGCGGGGATAACGCATCTTGCCGTCACCGTCCGCTGGTCGGCAAGGTTGGAAAGGATACGCAGCAGCGTGCGCCCGCCTGTAAGTTTGGCGATGAGGGGGGCTAACTGTTCAACGGCCGTATTGACCGCATTCGCCCCCATCGCATCCCGCGTGTCATAAAGCAGATGAATGATGATCATCGGCCCAACGGGGGTATCAGGGAAAGGACGGAACTCGAAACCGCGCGGGCCGCCGCCCAATTTGACGATCATTTTATCATAACAGGTGGCACATTCCAGTAACTCTTTCTCATTTTCGCGCAGAATATTGAGGGTTGCATCCATATCAGGAATGTCTAAGAGTTGAATTTGGCCGATCATGACGGGATCGGCGGCGGCGGCGTGGAAACCGCCGCCGGCACGGATCAATTTGGCGGCATGGCTGATGGCGGCGACGACGCTTGGCTCTTCGATGCTCATGGGGATGAGATAATCACGGCCGTTTATCTGAAAATTGGTGGCAATGCCCAATGGTAGCGAAAATGTGCCGACCACGTTCTCGCTCATATGGTCAGCTTGTCCTACGCTCAGGCCGGAGCCGGTCAAAATTCTTTTCTCCGTCTCATTCAGTCCCGCCCATTCGGCGGTGATGTCGGCGCGTTCAGCTATTGATTTTTTATAAAATCCGGGCAATCGTGAAGAGTTGTCAGTCATAAAAGTGTCCTTATAATTTCTGGGTAATTCCGAACTTAAGATAAAAATAGAACGCAGAAGCTTCGCACGCGGATTATGCGGATAAACGCGAATTTTGGACATGGTTCAAATTAGGGTGAATCGTCTTTACAGTTGTTGCGTGATTTGGCGGCCACAAGGGTCGCCCCTACAGGAGTAAACTGTAGGGGGACGGCCTTGTGCCTGCCCTCAGCGTGTAAAGATCATCTTGCGTAAAATGAACCATGTCGGATTTTCTTTCTTTGATCCGTGCTTATTGGTGCAATCAGTGTCCCATCGTATCTTCTCAATAAATCGTGGACAAGAGTTGACAAATTTCGTCAGCACTTTATTTTACACGAGTATCATTAGGAAAATTTGTCAAGTCTCCCCCCAGAATACTGAGAAGATACGTCCCATCCTGCATAAAAAAAGAGATGGCAAAGCCATCCCTTGATATTCTATCATGAAGATCGTCTGTAACATTTATAACGGCCGTTTGCTGTCAAAAACTACCGAGTAGATAAAATCGGCCGTTTTTAACCCTGCTCATCGCACGATATTGCCGACGACGGTCATCATCCCCTCCCCCACAACAATCTCTTGGATATTGATGTCAGCGGGGAGATTGTTCAAGGTGTTCGTCAATATCTTGTTCAACGCGGTTTGCACCGTGCTAAGTCCGACGGCGGGTATGCTCATATTGCCAAATGTGGCCGAGATGACCTCAAATTGGATGCTGTTGTCAACCAATTGCGGCCGGAAAACGATACTGATCTGGCCGTTTATCGGCTCGTTCAACATGCCGCTGAGATTGATATTCCCGTTTGAAAAGTTGGCCTTGAGGCCGTCTATATGCGCTTGTGATTGAACGGCCGTTTGTTGCGCTTCTATCTGTTCATTCAATTCAGCGTCGGTGATGGTGACATTGATCGGCGTATTTCCCGCAGGAATAGCCGAAGAAAAGTTACGTGCTATCTCTTCCCCATCAGGAAGTTCTTCAATGAGTTGGGATGCAGCAGCATTGGCGATGGCTGCTTCGGCGGTGGCGGCAACGGCCGTTGCTGCTTGACTAATTTGCGCTGTATCAGGCAAATCTGGTACAGATTGCCCACAAGTAGAAAGCAAAGCTGTTAATACAATTAAGAATGCAGAAAAATATTTATACATCTTTAGTTTTTCCTATTAGGTTCAAAAATAAGTAAGGCCATTCATGAAAAATAATTACACGTTTGTCATTCCCGCTCCCATCCTCACGAAGGTGGGGATGGGAGCGGGAATGACAACTTTGGTAGTTAAATAAATCTTCGTTCCTTAAGAGAATAAAAAACGTCCACTTTCTTTTATGGAGGTGGACGTTTCTCATTTTAACGCATGACCGCCCGCTCAACTTATGATAAACTATTTCAACAAGTTACTTTTTAGTGACAATTCGGTGACATCTTTCTGCAAAAAACTCTTGGGCGATTCGCTAAATCGCCCAACATAAGTATCTTATCAAAAAAACGGGAACATGAGTACGGCAGATTTGGAAAAGAACAGATTGACTTGACTGACGCAATTTGTTCCTTTCTTAATTTGTTGTACTCATCTTGAAATATCAAAATGTTACCAACATATTACAAAATGAAAACGCTTAAAGCAGTACAACTCATCCTTATACTTCTAACAGGTCTGCTTCTCATCGGCTGCGAGACACAAAAAGGGCGTATCCCCTCACCCGATTGGAGTCGAGGATTACCGCTTGGCAGTTCAGCGCGGGGAACAATTGGAATGGTCGTCGATGAAGAGCGCGGCCGTGTTCACCTCTCTTGGCCCGACACATCTAACGGCGAGAAAACGGTACGGTATATGCAGCTAGATGATGAGGCGGAGATACAAGTCGATATACACTTGCCCCTAGCGGAAGGGATCAATCGAACGCCCCGCCTAGCGTTAGCCAATGGAGAAAATCTTCATTTTCTATGGGCATTCCGAAACGGCAAAAATCAGCCTCTCTGGACGCTCAACTATACGCAATTGATGGCCGACGGCCGTTTTCAACACGATCCTATTCTCCTCTCCAATCCAGAACGCAAAGTCGGCTCCTACCAATTCACATCCGACGGGGAGGGCGGCATCTTCATCATCTGGGAATCGGATGATGATTTGTATTTATCCCATTTGACGGGTGACGGGGCAACGGCCGTTGCCCCGTTCATGGTCGTAAAAAATGGAAAAGAGCCTGCCATACGCATAGACAAACAAGACCGTCTCCATCTCATTTGGCGCAAAAACGATCAAATCATGTACGCCAGCCTAGACAATGATACATTGCAGCCAGCAGAGGGGGTGAAAGTGGCTCGCGTGCAATTAGGAAATAGTTCGGCGATGGACGGCCCCGTACTCGGTCTATCAGATGAATGGGCGTATGTCTTATGGTCAGTTGCTGATCGCGGCGGCGTAGAGGCGGGAACATCACGCATGGAATATATCGCTTTCCCCATCGGAGCAGCGATTACAGAAAGCAGCCCAACCCGTCTTGGCCTGATGCCCGTTGAAGAGCTGCCTTATGAAGCGTATCAGGGCGATTATCAGATGACACAACTCGCCTCCGCCATCCCCATCGCCCACAGCAGCGATTTTGTATCCCAACCCGCCGCCGTTCCTCAAGGACAGCATAATGAAGTTGCCGTCGTGCTGGCGATGACACAGCAATTGCGACAGCAAAATGTGACCCAAATCGCAACGGCCGTTTTCAAGGAAGGCGCGTTCGTCGGCTTCAATATGAGCGGCAAAACAGAAGCGTTTTCGCAAGAGCCTGTCATCGGATCGGACACAGCGGGACGGTTGCACGCCGCATGGCGCGAGGGCGGACATGGACAGATGGTCTTCTACGCCACAACCGCCCCCGTCACACGCGACGCGATCAATCGTTTCCATACTGGCGATGCGAGCAATTTTATTTTCAATGGCGGCATCGAAGCGGCCGTTGGCATGATGTTATTCCCGCTCGCCTTTGTCTGGGTGCTTCCCAGCTTAACATTGCTGACAATATGGCATATGCGCCGCGAAGATGATCTATTAAGCGACCCGCCAACACAACTATTATTAGCGTTTTCGTTCATCTCCTACCACACCGTCAAGCTGCTATTTTGGCCGTTTATGACCATTTACGTCCCTTTCTCAGCATGGACAGATGTGCCAAATGGATGGGCTGTGCCGCTACAAATCAGTGTACCGCTCATCATTTTTGGGATCGGATTATTTACGGCCGTTCGCAAACACAAAAAAAGCAGGCCATATATGTCTGGCCTGCTCTTCTTCTTCATCGCCGCCGCCGTAGATGCACTGCTGACATTAGCCATATATGGAGTCAATTTCTTAGGCGTGTTTTAGGAATGAGAATTATCCGCAGATTATGCAGATGAACGCAGATTATTGGCTTTAATCTGCGTAATCTGCGAATTGCCCCCCCAGAAAATCCGCGTCAAAACTCCGCAATACGATCCCCTATCACCTCATCCCTCGTAAATCTCGTAGCTCAATGTCGTCGGCGCGACGACGGACAGCATCGCTTGTGCTGGGCAATACCGTGTTTCTGACAACATCATCGCCCGCTCGACCGCTTTGGGATCGATATTATGACCGTGCAACGTATATTTGATATGCAGACTAGTGAACACTTTGGGGTGATTCTCGGCACGATCTGCGTGTACTTCCACTTTGAAGTCCATCACATCCTGCCGCTTTTTCTTCAAAATAGAGATGACATCCATCGCCGTGCAGCCAGCCAAGCTGAGAGCCATCAATTCCAACGGCCGTGCACCTTCATCATGCCCGCCCACACGCGCATCTGCGTCCAACGTAATCTCATGCCCGCTGTCAGACAGACCGATAAATTTCATATCTCCTTGCCACTCAACTGATACATTCATAGAACTCTCCTTTATAATGAAATCATGGTACAGTGACCGTCACGGGGCGAACGGACTTCATTTACCCGAAACTACACGCCCCCGTGACCGTCACTTGGTTTATCCTGATAATCCACATCATCCGCGTTCTATTCTTGACAACAACGGATACGCAGGTTTTTTGTAAGGCCATTTCTAAATTTAAATCACCCAAAATTTTGATTGTCATTATTTTTCATGAATGGCCTAAGTGTATTTTCATACACTCGCTGTCCGCCGCTCATTTTGGTATACTATCGTGCTTTTGAGGCTATTATAGCCCGATTTTATTTTTTGGTACTACGCTATGAGCGACGATGCCCTTCCCATAAACCCTATCCGACGCTGCCCGCACTGCGATTCTGTCGTGGCACGGACAGTTTCTTGTTGCTCTATTTGTGGGAAGGAGATAAAGGAAGAGGTAGAGATAGAAGAAGAGGTAGAGGTAGAGGAACCTGCATCGGTAGAAGTAGAGAGAGAGGAAGAGGAGTCGGTAGGAGTTCTTGCTGAACCAGAAATCATCCTGCCAGAGGCAGCTGATCCCCAATCCCCGATCCCCGATCCCATACCAAGAACGGCCGATCCCACTCCACCCGATCCACGATCCCCATTCCCCAATCCTGTTCTCATCTTAACGGCCGTTTTCACCATTTTCATGCTTGTTATCGGTGTACTCATTTTGCGGTATCAGGAGCCGGTGCAGGATTTGGGGCTGTTTCCGACGCTGACACCGATCCCGCCGACGATTACGTTTACACCCGCATGGACGGCCGTTCCCAGCCAAACTCCACCTCCAACGGCCGTTCCCACCATCACCCCGACCCCGCTACCCACGCCAACCTTGCAGCCCCCGCGCCCTCATCAAGTCAGCGGCGGCGAAACGATGATCGGCCTCGCTTCCCGTTACCGCGTCTCAATGGACAGCATCATCAGCCAAAACGGACTCGCATCTGGCTCGCATATCCAAGTAGGGCAAGAGTTGCAAATCCCATGGCCGACCGCCACACCGCCATTAGTGCAAGTCGGCATTGAGATCAACGGCGAATTAGTCATCGCCGACCCGACAAACTGCCAACGATACGAAGTGCTTTCAGGCGACTCATTAGCCGTTATTTCTGCAAAATATGATGTGGATTTTGATTTGCTGGTGCAAGTAAACCGTTTTGAAAACGATATGCTTTTACAGCCGGGAGATACCGTCTGCATCCCGACTATCTTATATGGCGAAACATTGCCGCCTACGCCTGGCTCGTCCCCCACGCCATTACCAACCGCGCCGCCGGCAGGGCCAGACCTGCTTTACCCCGTCGCTGACGCAGTTATTGATCCGCCAAACGGCCGTGTGATGCTGCAATGGGTCGGTATAAAAGATTTAAGCGAACGTGAATGGTATATGATTGAGATGGCTGATTTAGACCAGATTGACCGCCTGCCCCGTCGCGCTTTTACTCGTGATACGATGCACCGATTGCCCGCCAGCTGGCGGCCAGATGTGAACGAATCCCATCGTATTCGCTGGCAAGTCAGTATCGTTACGGTGACAGAGTGGCGGGCGGATGGCTTACCGATTTACACCTATGGCGGTGAAATGAGTGTCCCCTCCTTCTTTGAGTGGCTTGGCGCAGTGCCGACTGTTGCACCGCTTCCAACAGCGACAGCCGTCATGGTGACGGCAGTTCCCAACAATTAACAAAAAGATTCTCGACATGCTTCATTTTTGATGAAATGATCTTTACACTTTACAAGATAAATTGTAAAGATCATTTGCCTAATTTTGAACCATGCCAGATTCTCAAATAGGATGCGGATTAGTCCGACAATACAGATCAAAACAAAAAATCCGCGTTTATTTGCCTAATCCGTATCCTATCCTCTATACCATCATATCTTCGGATGCGAAACTTTCCTCTGCATCAATAAATCATTCTCAAACACATCAGCATAGAACCACCTGATCAATTTTGCATCCGCCCACGGCTTCAACGCTGCCATCAACTGTTGCCCAATTTCAGAACTCAGCGCATTTTCGAGCATCATTTGGCTGCCAAAATAAAGCGAATACATCCGATAAAAACGGGATTTCCCGCCAGGTTTCCCCGACACATTATTCAATTCCGTGCGAACGATATTCGGTAATTTTTCCGCCAGCTGCAAATGCGTTCCCGAAAAAAACGTATCTAACGCATCAGGATCATCAACTTGGCGGTAAATGCAGACGAATTTATACACAATATCACTCCCCCGCTCCGCGAGCGACCGTTTTATTGACATCAATCGTCTGTGACGCATCCATAAAGTAGCTGGTACACGCATCATCCAGCATAACAGGCGACAAATGGGGATCGACTCCATCATATTCACAAATCGAAATGACCGTTTTTAATATATCACGCGGATGCACCGCCTGCATCGTGCGGTTCGGTTCACGATACCATTTCTGCAATAAATGGACAAAACTTTTCTTGTCAAAGGGGATGTGCAGCATTTGGCACATAATCGTAAATAGTTGATAGAAAAGGCGTTCGCTGGGGCCGTCTACCAGCACCTTCATCTGGATGCGGCGCAAAAACGCGCCGTCAACCAACTGCATCGGATCGAGATTGGTAGAAAAGACGATGAACTGCTTGAACGGCACTTCCAATGTTTGGCCTGATTGCAAGCGCAAAAAATCAATACTGCTTTCCAATGGCACAATCCAGCGATTGAGCAGCTCTTCTGGTGCCATCTGCTGACGGCCGAAATCGTCGATCAAGAACATGCCACCATTCGCTTTAAGCTGTAATGGAGCTTCATAAATTCTAGCTGATGGTTCAAAGCGTAAATCTAGCGAGTCTAATGTCAACTCACCGCCAGCCATCACCATCGGCCGTTTGAACAATCGCCAACGGGAATCCATACGCGGCCGTTTGCGGCTGTCCAGAGCAAAATCTTCCGTATACAATTCCATATCAGCCTGTTTGATTGGATAATGGACGAGCGGATCATAAATTTTGATGAACTGGCCGCTGACTGTGATCGCATCTGGCAGCCAGATAGGATTCCCCGAAGAGAGCAAACCGCCTAACGCTTCAGAAATAGTCGTTTTGCCATTGCCGGGAGGGCCGTATAAAAAAAGCGACGTTCCCGCATTTAACGCTGGGCCGACGGTGCGATCAAATCCTTCGGGCAAAATAAGATGAGAGAGGGCTTTTTGTACTTGCGCGGGGGTGACTTTTACCGTTTTTGCTGTCTGCGCCAAAATCGCTTCAGTGTATTGTTCCAATGAGACGGGAACACGGCCGATATATTGACTGCGCTCGAACGATTCACGCGCTCGTTTACTACCCGCATCGGTCAAAATATAGCTAAAACTCAAACTGCCCATCCCGCCTGCTTTTTTAACCTCAACTAGATGCTCTTGTTTCATCTCGGAGAGCAATCGGTCGGCGATGCTGGTGTGGATACCTAATTTAGACGCAAAGCGGGAGATGCTGACCTCACCCTCATTAAACATCAGGCGGAAAACCATGTCCTGCACAAGGGTCAATGGCACACCCAATGACTCAACATCCATAACTGGAGCTAATATCTCACGAATAGGTCTATGTGGTATTGCCATAATTGTTCCTCTAGTAATCCAACCAATGGGTTTTAACGGATGCTGCGCGGACAATTTAACAAAATTGTCTTACAAAAAATCTGTCAACTCTTTTCTCTGATTTATTCTTCTTCGTCTTTACTGTTTATACGAATGACGGCAACGGAGGCGATGGAATCACTGTCACGCATTTTCATCACGCGCACCCCTTGAGAGGCACGCCCTTGAATGGAGATCGCACCAACGGCCGTTCTCAACATAATCCCGCTCGTGGAAATGCAAGTCACCTCATCGCTGGAGCCGACCATCCGCGCCCCCACAATTTTGCCCGTACGCTCAGGCGTAAGAGCCATCGCTCGCACGCCCAAACCATATCGGCTCTGTTGACGGTACTCATCCATATTAGTGCGCTTGCCATACCCGAATTCAGTGATAACCATCAAGGATCGCTCCGCTTTAACCACATCAGCCCCCGCCACACGATCCCATGCGTTAAGACGGATCGCCATCACGCCAGCGGCCGTGCGTCCCATCGGGCGCACATCCTCTTCACTAAAGCGAATCCCTTTCCCCTGCTCGCTCACAATGATTAAATCCTGTTCACCGCGCGTCAATTTGACCCAGCCCAAGCGATCATCATCATCTAAACCGATGGCAATGAGGCCGGAAGAGCGCACTTTGGCAAAAGCACTGATCGCCACCCGTTTGATGCGCCCTTTTTGGGTGACCATCACCAGATACTCCGCATCTTCAAAATCGTCGACGGGCAAAGCGGCCGTTATCTTCTCATCAGGCATCATCGGCAACACATTCATCAGCGACGTACCGCGTGCCGTGCGCCCCATTTCAGGGATATTATACGCCTTTTCCGCATATACCTTGCCCCGATCAGAAAAAAAGAGGACGGTATTCAACGTACCCGCAGAAAAAATATGCTCCAACGCATCTTCGCCGCGCGTACTCATCCCAATCAGCCCCTTGCCGCCCCGCGCCTGCGTACGATACGCCGACGTAAGCGTCCGTTTGACATAGCCGCGCTGTGTAATGGAAACCAACACATCCTCATCTTGGATCAAATCCTCCATGTCAATGTCCGCTTCCAACCAATACGCGATCTCTGTCCGCCGTTCATCCCCGTACTTTTCCTTAATCTCACGAATATCTTCTTTGATCAAAGCAAAAATTTGCGCTTCATCATCTAATAAGCCGCGCAAATAAGCAATATGGACTGATAGTTCCTTATACTCATTTTCGATTTTCGCCCGTTCCAGCGCGGCCAAACGACGCAACTGCATATTCAAAATCGCGTTCGATTGCGCCTCGCTCAAGCCAAACTCATCCATCAAACGGGCGCGAGCGACATCCACATCAGACGAAGCACGAATAGCGGCGATAACCGCATCTAAATTATCCAGCGCGATACGTAACCCTTCCAGAACATGCCGCCGCGTCAATGCCTTGCTCAATTCAAATTTAGTGCGGCGGGTGATGACATCAAAACGATGGTCGATATACACCTGCAACGCCCGTTTTAGGGAGAGTAGATGGGGCTGTTGGTCGATCAAGGCCAACATTTGGGTACTGAATGTCGTTTGCAAATAGGTATGTTTATACAACTGATTCAACACTTTAAGCGGTTGCGTACCCTTTTTTAGCTCAACGATGATGGAAATGCCTTTACGATCAGACGAATCACGCAGGTCAGAAATATCAGGGATTACCCCTTTGTTGACCAGTTCGGCGATACGTTCGATAAGGTTGGATTTGTTGACTTGATACGGAATTTCGGTGATATTGATCCGCTGACGGTCTTTTTTGCCGGGCAGATCTTCAATATCGGCCACGCAACGGACGATGATACGTCCCCGCCCTGTCGCATACGCATTACGAATCCCTTCGCCGCCAACGATAGTGCCGCCAGTGGGGAAATCTGGCCCTTTGACAAATTGCATCAAATCGTCCAGCGTCACATCATCCACATCCCCTTGTCGGTCGATGAGATAGCTAATGCCGTCGCATAGTTCGTTGAGATTATGGGGCGGGATATTTGTCGCCATGCCAACAGCGATACCAGATGAGCCGTTGAGCAGTAAATTGGGCAGACGGGCGGGCAGTAAAATCGGCTCTTTGAGAGAATCATCGAAGTTAGGGCTAAATTCTACCGTCTCTTTGTCAATATCAGTGAGCAGTTCATTGGAAATTTTGGCGAGACGGGCTTCGGTATACCGCATAGCCGCCGCATTATCGCCGTCTATGCTGCCAAAGTTACCCTGTCCATCCACCAGCATGTAGCGCATGGCGAATGGTTGTGCCATACGCACCATCGCGTTATAGACCGATTGATCGCCGTGTGGATGGTATTTGCCGAGAACTTCGCCGACGATTCTGGCACTTTTGCGATGGGGGCCGCTGGAGCGAATGCCCATGTCGTGCATGGCGTAGAGGATGCGGCGATGGACGGGTTTGAGGCCGTCGCGGGCATCGGGAAGGGCGCGGGAAACGATGACACTCATGGCGTAGTCGAGGTACGCTGTCCGCATTTCTTTATTAATATCTATATTATTGATATGTCCAGATTCCAATGGAACCTCCAGAAAAGTAAGTATTTGTCATTGACATGGTTCGTTTTGCATGAAATGATCTTTACGCTTTGGGGGGCGACCCGCTGGATCGCGCCTACTCCGCATCTGCTTGATGTAAGAATCCATTTTCTTATGGACGGGTGGATTCCCGCCTTCGCAGGAATGACGAATTAGAAATAGAGTGTAATATCAGAGAGCCTGAGTAGTTACCATCAGTTGCTTATTGTTCATTAAAGACCAACTTGAATTATACCTTATTTGGGGGGATTGAACGAAAGGGGGACAGGATAAAACAGGGCGATTGCAAGCTCGCCTTAATTCGTGATCGTGATCGTTTTGTATCTTCTCAGTATTCTGGGGAGACTTGATAAATTTTCCTAACTTGTCCACGATTTATCGAGAGATACATCGTTTTCGTAATTGAAAATCGAAAAAACCGATCACGACAATCGTAACGCATAAATCCTCCTCAATTTGCATATTATGTCAATTGCAGAGTCGCTAAAAACAGTGTAAATTTGGAATTTAACAGTGCGATTTGGGGGTTGCAATCGCCCTACAGGATAAAATTTTAGGCTGTTCATTTCTTGCCCTGTGTCGAATTGCTGTCAATTGTCAACTATTATGAGTATAATCCCGATCATGATTGCATGGACGGGAACATACAAAAATGCTTGACACACTCAGCGAATTGGAAGCGGAGATGGAAGAGGAGTTTGAGCCGCTCTATCATGTCATCGTTCATAATGATGACATCACTCCGTTTGATTTCGTATTGGTGATATTGCAAAAGATATTTAGCCGAGATTCTCAACAAGCTGAATATATTACGCTAACCGCACATTTGAATGGAAACGCATATGTTGTCACCCTGCCCGAAGATGAGGCGAAGCGATCTGTTGGTAAAGCCCACTTTGCCGCCAGCCTAGAAGGATTCCCCCTTACATTTACCGTTGAACCAGATTGAGCGATAAACAAATAGTATTTGTTTATCGCCTGCTGCTCGTTATTATAGGAGATAAATAGAGCCAAGTATGAAGATGAATTTAACAGGTGTCGGCCCAAACGGCCGTGACATCATCAGCCGAGACCACGCATGTCTTTCCCCCTCTTATTCCCGTGAATACCCGTTGGTCGTTGATCATGCGGAAGGATCGGAGTTGTGGGATGTGGACGGCCGTCGCTATATTGATTTTATGGCTGGCGTTGCTGTGATGAACATCGGTCACCGTCACCCTTATGTTGTCGAGAAAGTGAAAGCAACGATAGACAAATTTTGGCACATCTGCCTTGCCGACTTTTACTACCCGCAAGCGGTTGAAGCGGCCGAAAAATTACAATCCATCGCCCCAATGGACGAATCGCGCGTTTACTTTGGTAATTCGGGCACAGAAGCGGTTGAAGCAGCGATTAAATTAGCGATGCTGAAAACAGGTCGATCCAAATTTATCGGCTTTATGGGCGCGTTTCATGGGCGCACGCTGGGCGCACTTTCATTCACCGCCAGCAAAACCGTCCAACGACGAAGCTATCGCGCAGGTGTTAAAGTGTACCACGTGCCTTACCCGAACCCGTACCGCCGCATGTTAGCCCCCCGTCGAGAGGGACAAGGGTGCGGTGATACCGTCATTGATTATTTGAACGATGAGCTATTCCGCACGATGGTTTCTCCCGATGAGATCGCGGGCATTTTAATCGAGCCGATTCAAGGTGAAGGCGGCTACGTCATCCCGCCGCCCAATTTCCTCGCCAGTCTGCGCCAGCTTTGTGATGAAAACGGCATTTTATTGATGGTTGACGAAATCCAAAGCGGCGCGGGGCGCACGGGCAAATGGTGGGCGATTGAGCATGAGAATGTACAGCCCGACATTCTCTGTTTTGCCAAAGGGATCGGCAGCGGAATGCCGATTGGCGGCATCATCGCCCGCAAAGATGTGATGTCATGGGGGCCGGGATCGCATGGCAGTACATTTGGCGGCAACCCGATTGCCGTCACTTCCGCCTTAGCCACGATGGAAGTCATCGAAAATGAGGGTTTATTGGATCAATCGGCCGAGACGGGCGCGTATATTTTAGGAAGATTGCGAGAGATGCAGGAGCGGCATCCCTCTATGGGAGATGTGCGCGGGCGCGGCTTGATGATCGGTATCGAGTTCATCAAAGATCACGATAGCAAAGAGCGGGACATTGACCTGCGGAATGCGCTGTTCCAACGCACATTCGAGAAAGGGCTGCTCATCATTCCATGTGGCAGCAACTCCGTTCGCCTCACCCCGCCGCTCAATATCCCGCGCAATTTAGTAGACGAAGGGTTAGCGATATTTGATGAGGCATTGAGTGAGATAGAGGTAGAGAGATAGAGGTGGTGGTGATTATGATTGTAGAGAGAGTTGCAGGGTTGAAGAAGATGCTTTCGGGCGGGGTTACGCCAGCGATGGTTACGCCGACGACGGCTGACGGGAATCATGTGAACCGTGCGGCACTCCCCCGCTTGGTTGATTTTTTGTATGATGCGGGGGTGAAGGGATTGTTTGTCGGCGGCACGACAGGCGAAGGGTTGCTCTTTTCTGTAGAGGAGCGTAAAGAACTGCACGAAGGGGCGATGGCGGCGGCTGACGGCCGTTTTCCCATTCTTCTCCACATTGGTGCGAACAGGATGGATGATGCCGCCGCTTTGACCGCCCACGCCGCCAGCTTGAATCCAGCAGCCATCGTCGCCATCACCCCCACCTACTTTGGGATGGATGATGACGCACTGTTCACCTATTTTAACAGTATTGCTCAGATCGCGGATGACGTTCCGCTATTGCTATACGATATTCCCCATATGGCGGGGAACGGGATCGGTATTTCGTTATTTAAGCGGTTGGCAGCAAAGGTGCCAAATTTGGCGGGAGCAAAAATTAGCCGCCCAGACGCGCAAGCGATCCGTCGCCTGATTGACGCTGCCCCTGAACATATGATCATATTGGCGGGCAACGAGGCTATCGCGCTCGGCTCGCTGGCGTTGGGGGCAAACGGGATGATTAGCGGCTTGGCAACGGCCGTTCCCGAACCATTCGTCACCTTGACCAAACAGATCGCCGACGGAGAGCTTGCCGCTGCCCAACAGACGCAGAAATTGATCAATCGGCTGCTCGCCTTGACACCAGCCAAACGGCGGTTGGGTATGATCAAATCGATCTTGAATGATCGCGGCGTGCCAGTCGGCAAAGTTGTGCCGCCACGTGCTATGCCAGAAACGGCCGTTTGGCCGCAGATGAAGGCTCTTTTATGAGATTGCTCCTTTTTGACATTGACGGCACGCTCATTCACAGCAAAGGGGCGGGACGCTCGGCGATGAAGCTGGCGTTAGAAGAGGTGTACGGGCAGAGCGGCCCCCTTCTCAAATATACTATGAGCGGCAAGACAGATGCGCGGATCGTGCATGATTTGATGACGGCTGCGGGGCTGTCGGCGGATGAGATTGAGGCAGGGTTGACGGCCGTTTACGACTGCATGGCAAAGCACGCGGAAAAGGTGTACGGCGAACATAGCGTCATGCCCTGCCCCGGCATCCCCGAACTTCTCGACACGCTTGAAGCGCGTGACGATGTACTGCTCGGCTTGGTCACGGGCAATACATCGCAGACAGCACCGTTGAAATTGGCAGCGGCGGGCATCGCGCCCACACGATTCAAAGTCGGCGCATATGGCTCTGATCGCATGGATCGAAACCAATTGCCCGCATTGGCGATGGAGCGGGCAACGACGTTGACGGGTGAAGCGTTCACGGGCGCAAATACGGTCGTCATCGGCGACACCCCTGCTGATATTTTGTGTGCGCGGGCAGGGATGGCAACGGCCGTCGCTGTCGCCACTGGCTGGCACGCGATGAATACGCTGCTCCCGTATCAACCAGACCATCTGTTTGAGAATTTTAAGGAGACGACGGCCGTTGTTCACGCTTTGCTTTAATACTGATTCGGACACTGATCACGCTGATTTCGCTGATTTTGATCTCTTCATCTGTACAATCAGTGTTCATGTTTAAGTATGCAATCGCCCTGTATACATCGCAAACTGTTTTGTTCTATGCTACGATATTCATAGATTAGAGTGATAATATTAATTAAGAAACGAGGATTTATTTAACTACCAAAATTGTCATTCCCGCCCCCACCTTCGTAAGGGCAAACTCTTTTAGGCGGGAATCCATGATTTCCCAAACCGTGGATTCCTGCCTTCGCAGAACCTGCCCTCAATGAAGATGGAAGAATGACAGATGGAAGTTTCTGGTTTTATTTAATCCTCATTCCTAAATCAGGCAAGTTCTAACTTAAAAGAGTAAGACGGCCGTTTCTCCCCACCCAAAAAAGTCTGACTTTTTGTAAAAGTTGGACTTTTTTTATCCCATCCCGTTCCAACCATTTTTAGCAATAGCTCGCCATTTTATGCTACAATACCCCTGTAATTAGATATAAAAACAGGTGTTGAGTATTCGCGGTTCCGTATCTTCTCAGTATTCTGGGGAGACTTGACAAATTTTCCTAATGGTACTCGTGTAAAATAAAGTGCTGATGAAATTTGTCAAGTCTTGTCCACGATTCATTGAGAAGATACGTAGTTCCCTTTCTCTATGACAGGAGACGGGGTGCTGATTGCATAAGGACGAGATTTGTTCACCTTAGCCCCAATAATCCATGAATGATATAGGTTGTCTATAAAACTCACCGTTCGCTTAAAATTTTGCTCAAATCAGAGATTAACAAACCCCCACAAGCAGGGGTTCGGTGATAAATAATCCTGTATATACTGGTGGATAAGGAGTCACTCCTGAGCAATATTGAGCGAGCATTTACCAAACCAGACATTATGTCAAATTAAATTGCAATTACCCCCACATATGGGTGCAATTGCTGAAACATCAAAATTTTTAAGCGAACGGTCAGTAAAACTCTATGTAACCCACCGATCAAACGGGTAGATAATACAAATTTTGTTTCATTAGTATCAAAGGAAAATATCATGAGCGAAGATGTAAGCAGAGAAGAGGAAGAAGTAGCAGAGGAAAGCGTCGAACAAACGGAGGGGGCAGCAGAAGCTGATGCAAGCAAGGCGGCACGCAAGGCTAAACTCCTCAATATCGGCATGGTCGTTTTAGGCATTATCGCCGTAGCTATTGGCTCGTTGATCGTTGCCTCGCTTTTGGGGTATGTCAAATTACCCTCCACCACTCCCGACGTTAGTGATGATAATATCTGGAAACGTATCAAGAAAACAGACACGATCATTGTTGGCACCGCGGCCGATTATCCCCCATTTTCATATTACACCGACGATTACCAAATCGACGGCTTTGACATTGCGCTGATTCGTGAGTTGGGCAGCCGATTGGATGCAGAGGTGCAGATCAAAGATATGGCGTTTGACGGCTTGGTCGGTGCATTGCAGATTCAGCAGATCGATGTCGCCATCGCCGCCATGTCCATCACCCCAGACCGCGACGCGCTGATTGATTTCAGCGACACTTACTTTATCAGCGAAGATGCGATACTTGCCAATAGGAGCGTTCCAGCGGCAACGGCCGTTACATCCATCGATCAATTAGCGGGCTATCGTGTGGGGGTGCAGACTGCAACCTTGTACGAATTATGGGTGACGAACGCTTTGGTTGATACGGGAAAAACGGCCGTTGGTAATATCCATTCCTACGCTTACATCGATCAAGCCATCGCCGACTTGGGCAATGGACAGCTTGATTTTGTCGTCTTAGATTTGCCGCAAGCGAACGCGGCAACGGCCGTTGTCAACGTGATGGTCGTTGGGTCGGGCATGAACCGTCAACAATTTGGCATCGGCATCGGCGCGGGACAGAGCGACTTGCAAAAAAATATCAACGCTATATTGCAAGAGATGCAAGAAGACGGCACTATCTCCGCCCTAGCCCTTGACTATATAGGCATCAATCCCAGCGACATCGTTTCCATCCCCACCCCCGATCCCAATGTACCTACCTC
>WFSA01000097.1 GCA_015486215.1 Anaerolineae bacterium
CCTAAAGGGGGAGGGTTAGGGTGGGGGGGCGATGACGAAACTCCAAAGTTGTTTACGAACCTTCCCTAAGTAATGAGGCTTCAATATGTGTCCCGGTATCTTCTCAGTATACTGGGGAGACTTGACAAATTTTCCTCATTTGTCAAGTCTTGTCCACAATTTATTGAGAAGATACGTGTCCCGTATCAAAAAATTGTCATTCCGAATCCCCGTAGGAGTGGTCTCTAGTAGATGTAAAGATTTCTCCCTGTGGTCGAAATGACAATATGGCAAACGGGTAAGCTATTAAAGTCTCATTCCTAAGTTTCCCTCGAAAATTCAAAAAATACAAATAGCGCATAATAATAATGCCCTGTTAATGGGAAAACGAACAGATCCGCCCATCTAAGCAACGATTGTATCAGGAAATGAATGTTTTTTGTAGTCAAATTTCACGTATCTTCTCAATAAACCATGAAAAAGATCTAATAAGTTTCACTAATGCCTCTCGTTTTGCACGGATATTATAGACAAATCTTATGAGGAATCTTTCTCTGGTAGATAGTAAGGCCATTTATGAAAAATAATTATACGTTTGTCGTTCCCCCATCCCCACCCTCACGAAGTGCCTGTCCTCACGAAGGTGGGGACGGGGGCGGGAATGACAATCAAAGTTTTGGGTAACTACTCAGCCTATCAATTATTTCACCACAAAGAAGCAAAGATTACAAAGAAAATCTGGCATAGTTCAAAATTGGGCAAACCATCTTTACAATTTATCTTGTGTTGGGCGATTCAGCGAATCGCCCCTACTTCGTGTTCTTCGTGTCTTTCTGGTTAATTTGGGCAATGGCTGAGTAGTTACGGTAGATATAAATATCTCTCCCTATAGTCGAAATGACAATATGACAAACGACAATATGGCAAACAGGTGATCTGTTAAAGTCTCATTCCTGAGTTGCAAAAAACAGTGTAGGGCGATTGCAACCTCCAAATCGCACTGTTAAATTCCAAATTCACACCGTTTTTAGCAGCTCTGCAATTGACATAATATGTGAATTACGGAGAATTTATACGTTATGATTGTCGTGATCGTATTTCGTGATCGGTTTTTTCGATTTTCGATCACGAATTAAGGCGAAGTTGCAATCGCCCTAAAAAACAGTGGCTATAGTTCTCCATTTGGATAAAACTATGTTAGAATGATGCACGCGCGAATATTTCCCGCTTTGAATCATTACAAAATTCACCAAACTAATCAAATACGACTGAAAAACCTGCGTATATCGTATTAAAATCGCACAAATCAGATAGCTGTTCGGCCATATCATCCATTCCTGCACTTATATAGGATTGTACTCTTGGATGGCCTTCTTTGGCATGTATAGTCACGGCTATACCTATAGGGTGTCTAAAAAAATAGGGCGTAGTTCATTTTACGCAAGATAATCTTTACACGTTGAGGGCGGGCACAAGGCCGCGCCCCTACAATTTACTCCTGTAAGGGCGACCCTTCTGGTCGCCCAATCGCGCAACAACTGTAAAGATGGTTCATCCTAATTTGACCCATATCAAAAATAGGACAACGGAGACCATTGTAACGAACAGGCTCGGTAGTTGCTACCTTATATCAATTAAAAAATGGAGAACCTTATGATTATAAAAAATCGCATAACAATTTTACTTGTATTCGCCCTTATGCTTACCGTTTTTACCTTTACCCTCACAGCCTCCCCTTCGACCCCCACAGCACCAAATGGAACAATTCGTTTTGATATTTCTGATACGGTAACGGCCGTTAACCCCCACATTCTCGGCACCAACGCCCCCACATGGCTCAATGCCAGCCGATTTGGCAACAGCACTTTTCAAGCGCGTACAGCAGCAGCCGGTGTAACCCTCCTGCGCTTTCCCGGCGGCAGTTGGAGCAACGCTTACGATTGGCTGGCGTGTGAACGTGATGGCAACGGCATTGATGGCAACGCTGAATGTTATTGGACGTGGGCGGGCAAACCCACCGATTTTATCGACTTCGCCCAAGCGACAGGAGATGAAATCATATACACCATCAATCAAGGCGGCACATCAAAAGAAGCGGCCGCCTTAGTCGCCTTCTTCAACGGCTCCGTAAGTGACAATACCGTCATTGGCACAGATGTACGCGGCCGTAATTGGGGAAAAGTGAGCGATTGGGCAAAATTACGCCGTGATCACGGCAACGCCGATCCGTTTTATGTAAAGTATTGGGAAATTGGCAACGAAACATACGGTGGTACAAACGGCCAAGATTGTACATCTTGGGGATGGGAGAATGATGTCTGGACATGCGACGGCACGGAATATGTGAACGGCATCGGCAGCGGCAACAATCGCAAAGAAGGGTATATTGAGTTTCGCAACGCGATGCGGGCGGTAGATTCCTCCATTATGGTGGGCGCGGTTGGTATTTATGATGAGGACACGAACGTATGGAGTAATTGGGACAACGAAGTCATCGCCGCGGCTGGCAGCGTGATGGATTTCTATATCATCCATCAGTACGCCTTTTGGTCAGCACCGAGCGGCTTCCAAGATGCGCTGGGTAATCCACAAGCGGTGTGGAAACCGATGATGAACGCCATTAACGCATCATTTGATACCTACGCTGGCGGGCGGCGCGTTCCCATCGCTGTCACCGAGCATAATCTGTTCTCCTTTCAGGATAATGACGATGATCAATGGATGACACGCGCTGTTAATATGCTTTTTATGGCTGATTCAATCGGGCAGATGGCAGAAAACGGGTATGCCATCGCCAATCAATGGGATTTGGCGAATGGACAAGCGGGCAATGGCACCGATTACGGGTTGATGAATGCCGACAGTTACGCCCGCAGTCCGCAATACTATGTATTCCCCTTGTGGGAAGCGTTCGGCTCGCAGATGCTGCCCATCAACTCATCGTATAATTCTGCCACAACATTGAGTGTTTATGCGGGCAAGGTGGATGAGACAACTGCGGCCGTTTTTGCCATCAATAAAACAGGCAATGATATTACAACGAATATCCAAATCGACGGGGTATCAGATATTTATGGCGGTGTCTCTAATATCGCACAATCGTCGGCATTGTGGAGCCAATCGGTCACATTTAATGGAGTCAGCAATCCAAGTAACGATTTATCTAATGCACCAGCATCCCAATTTATGGTTCAAGGCAACCCCTTTGCCCACACCTTTGAGCCATATTCGGTTACGCTTTTATGTCTCCGTGTTACGCCCACGAAGACAGCAGCACAGGATGTATCTGTCATCAAAACGGCCGATGCGGATTGGCTTATTTACCTTCCAATTATCAGCAAAGACCTCAGAGGTATTTGTGAAGTCGGCAAGGGATAGTCTATAATTGGGGCATGATTACAACAGATTAGGAAAAGAACAGATTCTGTCAACTGATGTAATTTGGGTGTGTTTCATTTCAGTAGAAGTGATAGTCACGGGGCGCATAGTTTCGGGTAAATTAAGTCCGTTTGCCCCGTGACAATCACTTTGGTTCAACTCATTTGAAACGCACCCATGTAATTTCTTCCTTCCTTCATTTGCTGTACTCACCCTGAGATATTGAAAAGTTACTCCTGAACCATGTCAAAAAGGTATCTTCTCAGTATTCTGGGGAGACTGGACAAATTTTCCTGATGATACTCGTGTAAAATAAAGTGCTGATGAAATTTGTCAAGTCTTGTCTACGATTTATTGAGAAGATAGTAACATCTCAATAAATTGGGGCAAAGACTTGACAGGTTTTCTATAATACTCTCGTGTAAAACGCGAGACTCTTATGAAACCTGTCAAGTCTCCCCGAAATTTTGAGAAGATACAGAAGATACTCAAAAAGGTGATTACATGAACATCGCAGAAAAAAAGCAGCAGTGGCATGACGAGATAGTCGCCCCTGTCTTAAACCAATTTCCTGAACGTAAAAAGCAATTTTCTACCCGATCAGCCATCCCTGTAGAGCGACTGTATCTGCCAGATGAGGCGGATGATGGATATATGGGAAAACTTGGGTTTTCGGGTGAGTATCCATTCACGCGCGGGGTGCAGCCGACGATGTATCGCGGCCGTTTTTGGACGATGCGCCAATATGCGGGGTTCAGCACGGCCGTTGAATCCAATAAACGGTATAAATTCCTGCTCAAACAGGGACAGACCGGCCTCTCCGTTGCTTTCGACTTGCCCACCCAAATCGGGTACGACGCGGATGATCCGATGGCGTTGGGCGAAGTGGGCAAAGTCGGGGTCAGTATCCCCAGTCTGGAAGATATGGCACTATTACTTGACGGTATTCCGCTTGATAAAGTGAGCGTCAGCATGACGATCAACGCCCCGGCGGCCGTTTTGCTGGCGATGGTGATCGCCGTCGCCAAGCGGCAAGGTATTGACCCCAAACAGTTGCGCGGCACCATCCAAAACGACATTCTTAAAGAGTATATCGCCCGCGGCACATATATCTTTCCGCCGCGCCCTTCCATGCGCTTGATCACCGATATATTCGCCTATTGCGGCGCAACTATGCCGCGCTGGAACACGATTTCCATCTCTGGCTATCACATTCGGGAGGCGGGCAGTACCGCCGCCCAAGAGATCGCCTTCACCCTCGCCGACGGCATCGCCTATGTGGGAGCGGCGATGGATGCAGGGCTGGATGTGGATCAATTCGCCCGCCAACTCTCCTTTTTCTTCAATGCTCACAATAATTTTCTAGAAGAGATCGCTAAATATCGTGCGGCACGCCGCTTATGGGCAAAAATTATGCGTCATCGTTTTGGGGCGAAGGAGCCGCGCAGCTGGAAAATGCGCTTTCATACGCAGACGGGTGGCAGCACGTTGACGGCGCAACAGCCAGAAAATAATGTTGTCCGCGTGGCACTGCAGGCGATGGCAGCGGTCTTGGGCGGCACGCAAAGTTTACACACAAACGGCCGTGATGAAGCCCTCTCCCTGCCCACCCAAGAAGCCGCCCAAATCGCCCTGCGAACCCAGCAAATCATCGCCTGCGAAAGCGGCGTGGGAGATACCGTCGATCCCTTCGCCGGCTCTTACGCCATCGAAGCGTTGACAGACGCGCTGGAAAGCAAGGCCGAAGCGTATATCGCCCAAATTGACGAGATGGGCGGGATGCTGCCCGCTATCGAAAATGGGTATGTGCAACGAGAAATCCAAGAGGCGGCGTATCGGTATCAGCAGGATGTGGATGCCCAAAAAGAGATCGTCGTCGGCGTGAATAAGTTTGTGGTAGATGAGAACTCTTCTATTGATAAGCTCAAATTAGACCCTGCGATTGAAGCGGCGCAACGGGCACGGCTGGCACGTTTACGCAGTCGGCGCGACAATGGCAAGGTGGCTGAACTACGCGGTCAATTGGTCGCCGCCGCCCAAACGGATGAGAATTTAATGCCGCTATTCATCGACTGCGTGGAAAATGATATAACATTGGGTGAGATCAATAATACGCTGCGGGATGTATGGGGTGAGTATCGGCCGGGATTTGAGATGTAGATAAAATGTAGATCAAAAAAGCACTGCAATAAGCAGTGCTTTTTTATTATGGGGGGTAACGGCCGTTTGAAAAATAAGGCTGCTTACCGAAGTTACCTTTCGAAGCTACCTTCTACAAGACATATTTCATTACCCGCCGAATCCTGAGCTTGTAGGGAATAATTGAAAGTGGTTTTGACATTAAAACCTCTTTCTGAAAATTTCCAACCTTCACGGCGGTTTAGAAAGTCTTTACGGCGGTGAGGAAGTGCTTACGGCGGTGAGGAAGTGCTTACGGCGGTGAGGAAATGCTTACGGCGGTGAGGAAGTGCTTACGGTGATTGGGAAATCTTTACGGCTGATATAAAGTGCTTACGGTTGGCAGAAACCTCTTACCACAGTTGAAAAGTCTTCGCGGCGGTGGGGAATATTTGGCGGCGGGAGGGGGGCGAGAA
>WFSA01000098.1 GCA_015486215.1 Anaerolineae bacterium
ATCATCACCCGTATCTCTAAAAGCGAAAAAAGCGGTGACTAATCCACCAATAAGCAATAAAAGGAGTAACAACAGCCACCACTTTTTTCCGCCCGACTCTTCATTTGCAAGCGGCGTGAGCGTTGGGGGAGTTGGTGTCGTCGTAGAGGCGGATATAACGGCCGTTCCTCCCCCTTTTTCTATGATCATCGTTGGCATAATGCCTCTGTCCACCGGCGGACGACGAGGAGGAGCCGTTTTTGCTGACAAACCAGCCAGCACCAGCCGCAAATCGGCCGCCATGTCGGCCGCCGTTTGATACCGATTTTCAGGCTCTTTGGACATAGCGCGGTCGATGATGAGCGTGATATTTGGCGGCAAGTCAGGGCAGAGGGTGCATAGATCGGGGATAGGATCGGTGAGATGCTTCATCATCGTGGTAACGGCCGTGCCACCATCATACGGCGGATGACCGCTTACCAGTTCAAACAGCGTCACTCCCAACGAATAAATATCACTGCGATGATCTACCGCTACCGATTTGATCTGCTCTGGCGACATATACCGTGCCGTACCCATCACCGCGCCTGTCATGGTGAAACGGGTCGCATTTGTTATTTTGACCAAGCCGAAATCGGTCAAAATGCCGTCCCCTTCCTTATTGAGCATGATATTGGCCGGCTTTATATCCCGATGGGTTAATCCATGTTTATGGGCATACGCCAACGCTTCGGCAATTTGGAGTGCGAGGGTAACGGCCGTTGCCGTATCCATCCGCTCCCTATCTAATTTTTGAAGCAGCTCTTGCACGCTGCCGCCAGCGATATAGGTCAAGACGATATACGCGCTCTCCCCTTCATATCCAAAATCGAGCAGGCGAATAATGTGGGGGTGGCGCAATTTGGCAACGGCCGTTCCCTCCCGCTTAAATCGCTGCACGAATTGCTCATTATCTGATAGATGAGAATGAATGATTTTGATCGCTACCGTGCGGTCTAAGCGAGTGTCCACTGCCTTATAAACAGCCGACATCCCTCCCTCGCCCAACAAGGACTCAACGCGGTATCGCCCTCGTTCACCAATTTCCTTTCCAACCCAACTGTGTTTGTCCATGTAAATAGTATACTAAGAAATAGGGATACAAGAAAGTGCATCGCACCGCCAGGTGCGTTGCACTTACGCGTTTGCAGCCAGCCGATACCGAAATACACTCCCTTTCCCTACCGCACTTTCCACCGTCATTGTGCCGCCGTGCATTTCAATGATTTCGCGGGCGATGGCTAACCCTAACCCGCGCCCACCCCGCCCCCGTGCCATGTCAACACGATAGAAACGGTCAAAAATATGGGGTAGCGCATTAGCGGGAATGCCGATGCCATTGTCGGCAACGGCCGTTTCTACCCACATCCCCCCATCCTCCACGAGGGTAGTCGAAATAGTCAACTCCCGCCCACCATACCGCATTCCATTGCTCAATAAATTGCCCAATGTCTGTATTAGCCGCGTCTCATCAGCCAGCACAGTCGGCAGGGCGGGGGACGGGGCGAGGGTGAGCGTAACATTAGCCGCATCCGCTTGTGCCTGCCATCGGGATACCGCTTTTGCGCTCAACTCAGCCAGATTGACAGAATGCAATGTGAGCGTCATCCCCCCCTCTTCGGCGGTCAGCAAGGATAAATCATCGACCAATTGGCGTAGCAAGCCGATCTCCTGCAATGTCTGCGCCGTTGCTTGCTCGGGCGACTGCATCCCGTCGCGCATCGCCTCCAGTTCTAGCTGGATGACGCTAAGCGGGGTGTGCAGCTCGTGAGAAATATCATCAACCAGCCGTTTGCGTAATGTTTGTTGGCTGTCTAATTCATCTGCCATTTTGTTGAACGCCGCGCTCATCTGCCCCAATTCATCGGTGGAGGTGACGGGAAGGCGGGTTTGTAAACGGCCGTTAGCCAACCCTTCGCTCGCCGCCGTCAACGCCGTCACTGGAGCCGTAATCCGCCGCGCGACCATCCATCCCACCGCCAGCGCAAACAATCCAGCCAGCACGCCGCTGATCGCCGTTGACCACATCACGCCATCCAAAAAAGCACTCTGCTGGGCGTTATAATAGCCCGATCCAACAGCGACGATCAATGAGCCGATAGATTCTGTGCGTGATGTATCCCATAACGGTGTCGCTTGTATTAATACATCTTCGTCTAATTCGTCGCCGATCAACTCCCCTTCGCTGTCATATATGACAATATCGTCCACATCGGCGATGATCAGACGATTGCCGCCAAATAAGTTGTCGGTAACCAAGCCGAAGATGCTGGGGTCTTCCATTTCAATCAGGAAAGGGTCATATCCATAAACATACTCTTCGACATAGGATAAGCTGGATGCAAGATAGAAAATCGCTTCAGTATCATCTGTGGTAATCAGCGATGTCTCCACAAATTCCTGCTCAGCCTGCATGATGGCGGCGATGATTTCTTCGGGTGAAACGTCATGCTGTTCAGCTTGTTCGAGGATGCTTTGCTCTTCCCAATCATCATAAAATTGGTACAGCGGCACGCCAATCGTGTCGGCGGTGATTTGATCCCAATCTACATACGCCTCTTCAACGGAAATGTCTTCAGTGATGAAAGCAGCAACGGCCGTTTCTAACTGTACTACACTTTCTTCGATGATCGTTTCGTCAGCGATGGCTGTCTCTGTAAAAACGGCCGTTTCGGCCTCAACAATCGCATCCACCACCATCGAAGGAGGGATATTGTTTGCACGGGCGGCCTCTTCAATGCTGCCATACTCCTCCCAAGCGGTAAACATCTCATCCTCGCTCATTTCCATCACATCAGCCGCAATACCATACCAATCCACACCATTTTCTATCGCAGGCATGTTGGACGGGCTGTTGTCAATCAACTCATCTAAGCCGTACCAGCCTTCATTTAAGGCGTAACTGGCCTCCAATAAGGGGGCGATGGATTCTGCCTGCGCTAATCCTTCATCTGTCACCAAAATGTCGAAGCGCGTTGTCACCGCCCACAGCGACAAGCCGCCGTTCAATAGCAGGGAGATCAAGATAACAAATCCAAATGCAGCGACCATGCGCCAGCGTAACGAGGGGAAATTAAGAATGGAGAATGGATGATGGATGATGGATGATGGATGATGGGAAGTTAAGCGTGAGGAATTTTTCATTATTAATTAGCCGTAACTACTCAGCCATTGTCCAAATTAAAAGACACAAAGAACACGAAGTTTTTTAAGGTTTTCTTTGTGATCTTTGCTTCTTTGTAGTGAAATAATTGATAGCTGAGTAGCTACAATTAGCCATTGATTTCAGTAAAAAAAATCACTACGAAGGCGCAAAAGGCATATAATCGGTCACCTTCCGATGATTTATATATTGATCCTATCTCGTTCCAGAATTTTTCATTATCCATTATCCATTACAAAACTTATAGCCGACACCGAATACAGTGATGATATAACGTGGATTGGCGGGATCGGCTTCGATACGGCGGCGCAGGCGGCGGATATGTACGTCAATAGTGCGATCAAGCCCATCATAATCGCCGGCAAAGGCGGCATCAAGAAGTTGTGAGCGAGTCATCGCCCGCCCTTTGTTTTTCAAGAGTGCGTGGAGCAGATCGAATTGCGTGCGGCTCAAATCCACCGGCTCATCATTGATGGTGCAAGCGTACGCATCCACATCTAAACAGATGTCACCGCCGCATAAGCGGGCAGGTGCATCAGCTAATTCTCCATTAACACGGCGCAGTACCGCCCGCGCTCGTGCCACCAGCTCATTAGGGCTGAACGGCTTGACGACGTAATCATCCGCGCCCAATTCCAGCCCCAAAATACGGTCGCTCTCCTGCCCTTTGGCAGTCAGCATGATGATGGGAACGGCCGATTCCTTACGAATCTCTTTACACACATCCATCCCGTTCATGCCCGGCAGCATGATGTCTAAAATAATGAGGGACGGCTTTTGCTGGCGGGCGAGATGAAGCGCAGAACGGCCGTTGTCACTGACAACGGCCGTAAATCCTGCCTTCTCAAAATAAGAGCGCACCCAATGCGCGATACGCTTTTCATCTTCAACAATCAATACAGTCTGCATCATATTTTAGAGAGAGATAGAGGAGGGAGATAGAGATAGAGAGAGAGGCGGGAAGTAGAACCTTTCTGCAAAACGGAAAACCTTTCCCGCCCATCCTGCCCTTACATCTGTCCCTGCAAACAGTAAGGGAACTTTTTACCTTTTTGAACCATGTCGGATTTTTGTTGGCTCTGCGGCAATTCCCGTGATTGTGCGCTGTAGGGGCGTGGCCTTGTGCCCGCCCAGTTGAGGGCGACCACAAGGGTACGCCCTTATGCATGACGATTTCACGGAAAAACCTAAAGAACCTTTTTGTTTTTCTACTTCAACGGGGATTTCTGTTCAACTTGGGCTTTTTGTTTCAATCCCGCTAGTCGGGATTTTTGTTTTTCTACCGCCATATTTGCCGTTTGACGAACGTGAGTTTCTCTACAATGCACACCATATTCTCATTTTAAGCCGCTTTTCCTTGAAAAACAACCCCTAATTTACATTTTTCTTCAAATTCATCCTCTAAACTGATTTGGCGACGGGGACAGCATAGATAAAAACCCCCGTCAACCCGTCGCCAAAATAGTCAAAAAAGGAGGTGGCGCAACGATTTTTGAGACCAAAAACGGCATATATGGGAGGTATGAAAAAATATTGGCGACCAGGGCTAAAAGATGCAATACCCTCCATGCCCGTCGCCAAATGAGGGTGCTAATTATTTTTAATTGTTAATGTGCGTTTTTTGTTATTTGTTGCGGGAATCGGAATTCCCGCAACGCTCCACCAGATAGGTATCGGGAATTCCGATTCCCGATACAGGCGGCGTATATCATCTAAGAACTTCCGCCAAGCTATACTAGGGCGATTGCAACCTCCGAGATTGGACACGGATTGCACAGATGAACACAGATAAAAAGATCTGTTGCGGGAATCGGAATTCCCGCAACGCTCCACCAGATAGGTATCGGGAATTCCGATTCCCGATACAGGCGGCGTATAACCTTGAAACTTGATCGTTTCCCCTTCCTTTTACAGATTTAACAAGATTTAACATCCCGTCTCTATTGTCACTCTCCCTCTACAAAAGCACGGATCTCTTCATTTAAGTCAGCCATCCAATCGGCCGCTTCCTCTTCTGTCCATTCACCATCGGCGACCATCTCGTCTGCCCAAGCCGTTTCGGCGGTTGAGATGGCATCAATGATCGTTTGCGGCTCTACATTATGTTCTTCGGCAACGGCTTTGATGGAGTCCGCTTCCCAGAAAGCCTCTTCATCTACGCCAATCGCTTCAGCAGCAACGGTAAACCAATCCACGCCGCCAAACTCATCCATTTCCCAGCTATCTTCGACAAAAGAGCGGGCTTCTTCATCTATATCAGCCTCCCACTCGGCCGCTTCCTCTTCTGTGAACGTACCGTCGGCGACCATTTCATCAATCCAACCTGTTTCAGCGGCAACGATGGCATCAATAACCGTCTGGCTCTCTACCCCGTTTTCTGCGGCAGCAACGGTGATGGAATCCGCTTCCCAGAGAATTTCTTCATCTACGCCAATCGCCTCAGCGGCAACGGTAAACCAATCCACGCCGCCAAACTCATCCATTTCCCAGCTCTCTTCGACGAAAGAGCGGGCATCCTCTTCGACTACACTTTTCCAGTCAACTGCATCTTCGGCTGTCATCTCATCATTGGCGACTTGCTCGTCAACCCAAGCGGTTTCAGCGGCGACGATGGCATTGATAACGGTTTGGCTTTCTATTCCGTTTTCCGCAGCTACATCGGCAATAGAGTCCGCTTCCCAGAGCGTATCTACGTCTACGCCAATCGCCTCAGCGGCGACGGTGAGCCAATCTGCGCCCTCGAAATCGCCCATATCCCAGCTCTCTTCGACGAAAGCGGTAATATCTTCATTCAGGAAACTTGTCCATTCGGCCGCTTCCTCTTCTGTCAATTCGCCGGCGGCCGTTAACTCATTTATCCATGTTGTTTCAGCGGCAGCGATGGTATTGATGACTGTTTGCGGCTGTACATCATGCGCTTCGGCCGCAGCGGCGATGGATTCCGCTTCCCATAGGGCATCTTCATCAACACCAATCGTTTCAGCGGCGACGGTGAACCAATCAATTCCTTCCCATAATGCCCATGAATTATCATTCACGAACTCTTGTATATCGGCCGTTAAATCAACTGTCCAATCGGCCGCCTCTTCTTCTGTGATTTCGCCCGCTTCGGCCAGACTATTGATCCATGCGGTTTCATCAGCAGTGATACGCTCCACAAGCGCGGCTGGATCACCGCCATTGGCCTTAACTAAATCAGCGATGGATGCGCCGTCCATCAACCCATCCCACAGCGCATCATCATCCATTCCCGCCGCTTCGGCCGCGAGAGCGAACCAATCTACACCGTCCCACAGTTCCATCTCGTTATCAACAGGCTCATCACCGTCACTCTGCCCCATGCGGTTGAACAACTGCCGCGCTTTTGAGGGGCGGGCTGCCGTCAGGGTGGCAGCGGATTGAGTAACGGCCGTTTCTTCAGCAACCATATCTGCCGCCGCCGTCTCTTCACCCGTTCTTACTTCTGTCGTTGTCTGCGCGGAGCCGTTGCAGGCGGCGGCAACTATCATTAATAATACTCCAATCAAAACCAATATGCTTTTTTGTACACCTGTTTTTCTGTTTAACATCGTAATAACCTCCAGTTATTGTGGTCTGCTCCAATCGCAAACGCTATAAATTCAGTACATAGTATGAGTATGAATGAACGATGTTACAAAGTTATGACAAGTATACGTCATTTATGTGTCATTTGATGACCAAAAAGTATCTTCTCAATAAATCGTGGACAAGACTTGACAAATTTCATCAGCATTTTATTTTACACGAGTATCGTTAGGAAAATTTGTCAAGTCTCCCCAGAATACTGAGAAGGTACATTATTCATTATTCATTGTTAATTGCTCATTGTTAAGGTTACAATGGGCGTATGAGACGACGCAACCCTGCACGATGGAACGGAATAGACGGCCGTTTAGGCCGAGAACTAACCATATGGATCAATACGGTGCGGCACGACGGCCGTCCGCACTCCACCCCCGTCTGGTTTATCTGGCTGGATGATGTTCTCTATTTCTGCACCAGCGTCTACAGCCAAAAATATATGAATCTGGGGTTTGAAACGGCCGTGACCGCCACCCTCCCCGACACCGCCAACGTCCTCATCATCGAAGGGCATGCCGCCGCCGCCCATCCCGATCAAATAGACCCCCTCGCCGACTACTTCTACAATAAATACGGCTGGGATTTTCGCCAAGACGACAGCGCCGAATGGGCATTAATCACCGTCACCCCCAGCAAAGTCCTCGCTTGGGGCGACGGCTACGACGAATCCGAAGGCATCCACGCATGGTAAAAAATGACGGCTGGGCCCCCCCTCCACCCCCTATCCTTCTTCCTACACAATTCTTACACCGTTCTTTATGCGTTGCGGTATACTTTTATCTGGTCGCCTATTTTTGTGAGAAACGGCCGTTTTACAACTACCACCTCCCTATCTCACCATTTATCGAAGAGGATAAAAATCTGCGATAATCTGCGAAATCTGCGGATCATCCAAATGCACACAGGAAAACATTATGCGATTTGATCGATTTACCGAACGCGCCCAAGATGCCGCCGCCCGCGCCTATAAAATAGTCCAACGATTCAAACATAACCAAGTAGATGTTGAGCATCTTCTGCTCGCTCTGCTAGAACAAAAAGATGGAGCCATCCCCAAAGTATTAGAAATGCTAAACGTCAATATCGATGAAATGAAAGAGCGCGTATCCGAAGAGCTGGAATCCAGTTCCAAAGTCGCTGTCTATGGCGGCGGCGTAGGGCAGATTTTTTATACCCCCCGTATCCTCACCGTCCTTGATTTTTCCGAAAAAGAGGCCAATCGTTTCAAAGATGAGTTCATCTCCACCGAACATATCTTTTTGGCGATGTTGAGCGAGCACAGTTCCCCCTCCTCCAACATTCTCAAAGAGTTCAACCTTACCCGCAAACGGCTTGTCGAAGCAATCAAAGAGCTGCGCGGCGGCAAAAAGGTGACCAGTAAAAAATCAGAAAACCGTTACAAAATACTCGATAAATACAGCCGTGACCTTACCAAACTGGCGTATGAAGGCAAACTTGATCCCGTCGTCGGGCGAGACGATGAAGTGTTACGCATCATTCAAGTCTTGAGCCGCCGCACCAAAAACAACCCCGTCCTCATCGGCGAAGCGGGCGTGGGCAAGACCGCCATCGTGGAAGGGTTGGCACAAAAAATAAATAATAGCGACGTGCCAGAAAATCTGCTCAAACGGCGCGTCGTCTCCCTTGATTTGGGGGCGATGGTGGCTGGCAGCCGTTTTCGCGGCGAGTTTGAAGAGCGGCTCAAAGCGGTGATGGATGAGATTCAAAAAGCAAAAGGAGAGATCATCCTTTTTATTGACGAACTGCATACCGTCGTCGGTGCCGGTTCGGCAATGGGATCGCTAGACGCGAGCAATATGCTCAAACCCGCCCTTGCGCGGGGCGAACTGCAATGTGTCGGCGCGACAACATTGGATGAATTCCGACAATATATTGAGAAAGACAGCGCGTTAGAACGGCGGTTTGCCCCTGTTTTCGTCGAGGAACCGTCCGTTGAAGATACAATCGAGATGCTGCGCGGGTTGCGCGGCCGTTACGAAGCCCATCACAGCGTCACCTATGAAGATGCCGCCCTCGTTGCCGCCGCCAAACTATCCAATCGATACGTCACCGACAGATCGATGCCCGATAAGGCGATTGATTTGATGGACGAAGCGGCGGCCAAATTGCGCGTTGCCCTGCATATGCTGCCCGCCAATTTGAAGGAACTGAAAGCGCGGCTGAACCAGCTGACATTGGAAGAAGAAGAAGCACATACGATACGGGATTATGAGCGGGCGGCGATGCTTAAAGCGGATCGCGCCCGTATTGAGACGGAATTTAATGAGACGCGGGAGCAATGGCGGGCGGAAAACAAGCTCGGCGAGGTGGTGACGGCCGAAGATATAGCCGAAGTCGTCGCTTCGTGGACGGGTATTCCGGTGACCCAAATGTTGGAGAAGGAGACAGAAAAGTTGTTGCAGATGGAAAAACGTCTGCACGAGCGGATCGTCGGTCAGCATAAGGCGATCGAAGCGTTGTCGGATGCGATTCGGCGCAGTCGGTCGGGATTGAGTGACCCCAAACGGCCGATTGGCTCATTCATCTTCTTAGGCACATCGGGCGTGGGCAAGACAGAATTGGCAAAAGCGTTGGCCGAGTTCCTCTTCGATGATGAGGACGCACTGGTTCGCATTGATATGAGCGAATATAGCGAACAGCACACCGCCAGCCGCCTGTTCGGCGCACCTCCCGGCTACGTTGGCTACGATCAAGGGGGGCAGTTGACGGAACAGATTCGCCGACGGCCGTACTCACTCGTTCTTTTTGATGAAATCGAAAAAGCGCATCCTGACGTGTGGAATTCGTTATTGCAACTGTTGGACGACGGCCGTTTGACCGACGGTCAAGGGCGCATCGTCAATTTCCGTCACACCGTCATTGTGATGACCAGCAATGTCGGCACTTCATTTGTCCGCAAAGCGGGTGCGCTCGGCTTTGCCGGTATCCGTGATTCCGACGAAAAAGCGGCGCATAAACGGATCGAAGAGGCGTTAGAAAAAACATTCCGTCCCGAATTTATCAATCGTATTGATGAGATCATCATTTTTGAGGAGCTGTCGCAGGAAGATGTGATCAAAATTGTGCGCTTACAGATGAAAGAGGTGGAGGAGCGGCTCAGCGAGAGCGGCGGCTTGACCATTGCCTTAGATGATGCGGCGATGGAGTGGCTTGGCCATGAAGGTGTAAATGAGAAATTTGGCGCACGGCCGTTGAAACGTGCCATCCAGCGTTATATCGAAAGCCCGCTCTCCATTCGTATGCTCAAAGGGGAGTTCGTCACTGGCGACGAAATCGTTGTCACCGTCAACGAAGAGGAAGACGGCCTGACATTCAGCAAAAGGAACGGCATCGGTTAAAAACCGATGTCTGGCACAAGAAACATGCTGAAAGCACGTTAAAATCAGCCCGCTTTCAGCGGGCTTTTCTATATCAGACACCGATTTCAATCAGTGTCGCGCTCTAGCTCCATCCTCTAGCTTTCCCTATAATGGGGGAATGAGATTAAAACAATTTTTACTTTTATCCCTGATGATGGGAATAATAATGGTGCTGGGCGGCAGACGGCCGTCGACCACCAATGCACAAGGACAGACCGATCTAGTTCTCGCCTTTTATTACGCATGGTTTGCTCCCGACTCCTTTGGCGCGGGCAAAACCCCCTTTAACCCGCCCGCCCCGTACTATTCCGCCAACGCCGGCACCATCCAGCGGCAGGTGAGCGAAGCACAATCTGTCGGTATTAACGGCTTTGTGCAAAGCTGGTACGGCCCCCAGACAGAAAACAATCAAACAGAGGCGAACTTCCAAACGTTGCTCAACATTGCGGGCGGGAGCGGCTTTAAGGCAGCAGTTGATTTTGAGACAGCCGGCCCCTTTTTTAGCAGCAATAATGATCGCATCAACGCATTACGGACGCTGATTCGCACCCACGCCCAACATCCCGCTTATTTGCGCGTAGATGGCAAGCCTGTCATCTTTTTTTGGGCGAATTGGATTTTAACACCGGGAGAGTGGGTCATTATTCGTGCGGCCGTCGATCCCGATCACAACACGATTTGGATAGCCGAAGGATTGGACACCACGTATCTGCAAACATTTGACGGACTACATCTATACAATACCGCTTGGTCAGCCAATCCTGCGGCGACGGCGGCGACATGGGCGGGCAACACCCGCGCAGCGGCAACGGCGTATGGCGGCTACAAGTATTGGGTTGCCACCGCTATGCCGGGATGGGACGACAGCTTGTTAGGGCGCGGCGACTCCTTCACACGCGGGCGGCAAGATGGGGCGTTTTACCGCTCCTCATTCGGCGGCGCAGCGGCAAGTGCGCCCGATATGCTTATCATCACCTCCTATAACGAATGGCCTGAGGGAACAAACATCGAGCCGAGCGCGGAGTTTGGCAACTTCTATTTGCAGTTGACGGCCGAGTTGAGCAATGCGTATCGCGCGGGCAATC
>WFSA01000099.1 GCA_015486215.1 Anaerolineae bacterium
AGATACAGCAGTGCCGACAGCGACGCATACCCCCACCCCGACAGCAACACCGACAATAACCCTCACCCCCACGCCGACACAAACCCCCACGCCGCGCTCTGCCAACACGACCGGCCATGCGGAACGAGGCAGTGGATTACCGTATAATTTTGATACTTTCGGCACATGGGTACGGGGCGATCAGGATAACGGCTCTTTGACTGTCACAGACAACGCGCCGCCCAATTCTGCACTCTATACGGACGATGAGAGCTTCAATGCCGCTAAATTGGAGTATTTCTTCCCCGGTGATGAGAATGATTTTGTCGTCTTTCTGCAAAATAATCGCATCAGCGGTTCGCCAGATGGATTACGGGTATGGGTATATGGCGATGAATCTGGGCATTTCTTGAATGCGTGGATATTGGATGCCAAAGGGCAGACGTGGCAAATCCCGTTTGGGCGCGTGGAACATGCGGGATGGATGGAAATGGAAGCGGCGATTGATACGGAACAGGAGTGGCCGTTCGCCTCTATCAGCGGTGCGGATGATGGTGAAATCAATTATCCAATCTCGTTCCGCGCTTTTGTGCTGGACGATTATGAAGATGGCGACAGCGGCGAAGGGGTGATTTATTTGGATAGATTAACGGCCGTCACCCTCTCTGCCCCGCCCACCAGCACACCCGCGCCAGCCGCGCCAGCCGCAGCCACCTCATCTGCACCCGTCGCCACCTCCGCGCCAGCCGCTGCAGAAGCTCCCGATACAAGCGGGATGGGACGCATTCTGTATGTATCAAATAATCGTTTGTTCACCACCGATCCTGCATGGAGCGGCGGCCATGATTTAGGCAGCGTTGTCAGCAACAGTTGCAGCAGCCCCGCCGACACAAACACCGCCTCATACCCGCTCTACTTTGGCCCCTATTGCTCAATGGAAGGTAATTCTCGCTGTACTTCTCCCAATGGAGCTTACGACATCATCACCTATACCGACGCAACATTGGCAACCTCTATCCGCGTCGGTGTCAGCGGGGCGACAGAAGATCACGAATTAGCCTTCATTTATCAAGGAACGGTCAACCGTATTGAAGGTATTCATTGGTCGCCGCTAAGTGACTCTTTCTTCTTTCTCATTAAAGACACCGTATATCGCGGTTTCCCGACTGGTGGGTATAATGAAATTCTTCCCATCGCTTATCAGCCTGAGTATTCGGCCGATGGCAGTATGATTTTATACCGCAAGCCAGTCGGGCCGGGCGTAAACGATGTGTTCGTCGCTAATGCCGACGGCTCCAATCCGCGCAATGTGACCAATGTGGGGCATGTGGATAAATCATGCGCCTCTTGGGTACGATAGGTAATGGGACTTGCTTCACTTTATGCAAGATGATCTTTACACGTTGAGGGCGGGCACAAGGCCGTGCCCCTGCAATTTACTCCTGTAGGGGCGACCCTTGTGGTTGCCCAATCGCGCAACAACTGTAAAACATTCAATCTGCGCTAATCTGCGAAATCTGCGGACAATTTTGAACCACATCAAAATCCGCGTTTATCCGCCCAATCCGCGTGCGAAGCATCCGCGTTCTATCTGTTTTAGAAGTTCAACTTCTCTAAGAAGTTGAACTTCTTGGGCGACACAATCCTGTGAATCAACGTGCCGCCAGCAGCTCCTGCGGCGTGTTGATATTGGCGAAGGAACGGCCGTTTCCCCCCATCTTCTCAATCTCTGCCCTGTCCACATAGCGCACATTCATCTCTTCATAAAAGCGAATGATCTTTAGCCGATTGGCATCCAGTTTGCGCTCAATGGCTGGCAGACAGCGTTTGCTGTAAACGGCGTGCATCGGCTCTGGAAATTTAGTCCAGCGCGGCACAATGATGTCCGCTTCGTGCCGCAAATCGAGAAGATAGCGCAGCAGATCGCGGTTTAGGTAAGGCATGTCGCAGGCGACAACGAGGGTGTGGGGATGAGAGGCGTAGTAAACGGCCGTGTGCAGCCCTCCCAACGAGCCATGATCCACATAACGGTCGCTGAACAGCGGCAATCCAAATCGGACGTACTCAGCAGGGGTATTGCTGATGATGAGCAGTTCATCCCCCACTCCTGTGAGGGTGTCGATAATGGTTTGGATGAGAAAACGGCCGTTAAACGGTACAAAAGCCTTATCTCGTCCCATGCGGACGCTCTTGCCGCCCGCCAGAATAGCAACAGTTATCGGTGTCTCGGTCATAAAATGAAGAGTAGACGATTTTCTCAAAAAACCGTACCTACTAACGCTCTCTGGAGAGTGCTTCAATTGAAAGCAATTTTCCTTTACAGTTCAACAACATAATAGAACGCGGCTGGGGGGAGGAAGCGCGGCGCACTTGATTTTACCCGCCGTCCATTTCGGCTTGGATATTGTCCAGAAGTTGCTGGGCTGGCGCGGCGTTGGGAGAGCCGATTTCTTGCTCATTCTGTGTATCTCTGTTTTCTGTCATGCTGTTTTCTCCCTTATGAATGGTGGTCAAGTTTGCAAACCTGACCACCAGCATTATAGCACGGGGGTGCGCCGTCGTCAGAATTGGCGTAGGGGCGGTAGATGTTGATAAAGTGACTGTCACGGGGCGCATAATCTTGAATTACCCCAGTCTGCTTGCCCCGTGACAGTCACTTCAATTCATGATCGAACATTTCATCCGTAACGAAGTCGCGGCCGATGAGGTGGAATTGCACGAAGAGTTGAAGCGATTGCTCAATGGCAGTGTGATTTACCATTGCGGCCCCGTCGTTAAACAGGATGAGGATGGCAATTGGTCGTTTGTGGCTGCAGGGCCAACGACGAGCATCCGTGAAGAAGTATATCAACCAGAAGTCATCAAACATTTCAATTTGAAAGGAGTGATGGGCAAAGGCGGCATGGAAGCTGGCACGTTGAAAGCGTGTGGCGAGCAGCCGGCCGTTTACCTGCACGCCATCGGCGGCGCGGCAAGCCTCATCGCCCAATCGGTGAAAGAGGTTTTGGCCGTTCACAAGATGGATTTTGGCGTGCCAGAGGCGTTTTGGGTGATTCGTGTTGAGGATTTCCCAGCCGTCGTGACAATGGATAGTCATGGTGTGAGTTTGCACACAACGGTAGCGGCGGCTTCAGCGGAGAAACTGAAAGGATTGTTGGCGTAAGACGCGAGTTGCAAGTAAGTTGGCCGTCTTTATTTAGAGCGAGAAAATGAGATACACTCATTTTCTCGCTCTTTTTTTGTTGGCAAATCGGCGAATCCTTTCCCAAAATAGCAGTTATTGTGAAGAATCTACACCAATATGGTATGATTGGTGTATGTTTTCAAGAAATTAGCCTGCGCTATAGCGCAACTTATTACACGAATTTGCATAAAAATCGGCATAATTCGTTCTATCTACATTTAGGAGAATCCCTTTCATGAACAATGACTTACGCGAACGCTTACTGATTCCATCGGACCGAGTGGATATATTAAACAGCATCTTGATGGATCCAGAGATGCAGATTATTGATGATTTTTTGGCGGTGGTTACTAAATACGGCACACCAGAAGAGATTAACGCGAAAGCGGCGCAGGCTGGCTCTTTGGACGTGTTAATGGCAAAAGTAAAGGCGAGTAATCCCGATTATTATGCCGATTTGGAGTGGCTCATCGCCCAGAAAGAGAACGGGGCGTTCGTCAGCAAGGAGGCGTACACGCGCAATTTGTTGGGCGACAGGATGGACAAGATGACGTTCAATGATGATTTTGCGGTGACGCTGGAAGTGAGTGCGTTGCAGTATTTTCCATGGTTATTAACGGCCGTTAAACAAACAATCGCCGACCAAACCCTGCTGCCCGGCCGCTTCATTCGTGTGCGAAAAATGAAAGAACAGGAAGAAGATGGGGATTTAACGGCCGTTGCTGCCGCCATGCAAATTTTGGGCGCAAGCTACGTTGAAACATTGGATACCAAAGGGACAGATGGCTCCAACATCCACCTGGGCGGCCCCGCGACAATTACGGGCTACTTTGGCGGCATCGGTCAGCCGAATGGACACGGGTTGAAATGGGTTGATGAGTATCTGTACTATTATACCAATTACGGCGTGCGCCAAGTGCTGAACATCAATCCCGGCACCGTCTTTTTGGGCTACATGCTGCACCGCTTGGGCGTGGATATGGAGTTCAAAATCTCCGTTTTCATGGGCAACGACAACCCCTACGCCGCCTTCTGGACGCTGATGGGGGCAAAATTGTTCGCCCGTGATGATGGCACAACGCCGCTGATCGGCTTCAACTGGAGCAATTCGGTTGGTAACGAAACGATTGAAATCACGGCACAATTCCGCAAGGCGTTGGGCTTTGAGGATGTGGTACGCTTTGAACATCACATCACGGAAACGTGGAAACATATCGTCATCCAGCCATATGATCGGCGCGATGAATTGCTTGATTTAGCTGATCATGTCGCTAACATTTCGGCAAAACATGAGGGGGCTGACCCTGAGATAGACAGCAAGCGCGAATACCCATCTGATATTCTCGATTATTTCCGTGATAAGGCGGAAGTCATTGAATCGGGGGATTGGGAGAATATGGAGCGTAATTTCCTTGATAAAGTGAATGCGACGACCCATACGGGACGTGAATTAACGAAACGCGGGCTGTCGGTTCTGGCGGCGGGGGTGCATGGATAGATTGGGGGAAAACGGCCGTTTTTCCCCATCACACGCCACCCCAGTGACAGGTCTGAGAAGGAGAGTGGAGAGTATTTCGATCTCCACTCTCAATTCCTCAGTAGATTTGTGTTTTTACATATTGACCCGATACAGTGCATACTAACATCGGGGCGTTACATATTGACGTTGGGGATCGGTCTTTCTCGGTCTTTGTCTGTTTGTTTGGGGACGGAGAAGATGGCGTAACGGCCGTTTATCTCCCCACAATCTCCCCCGCCTGCCCATCATACCGATAATTCACAATTTCCCCGCTAATCAACAGGTGGATCGCTGCCTCAATAATCGGCAATGGCACAATAAACCACTCACGCGGCGAATGCCGCTTGCCTGTGCCGTCAAAAATGTCGAAATTCAGGCAAGATTCGGCAAAGAAGCGATGTAGCAGCAGTTCCAACTTTTGTAGATTCAGATTGAACGTCTCAAATTCAGTGATTATTACCACATCGGCCATTAAATAGGTGGGGTCTTGTGCCGCATTTTTAATGCGCTCTTGCACAGGTTGCGTGGAGTAGCCGATTTTGTATAAATCTTTAATGCTTTTAATTTGCGGATCGTTGCTTAATGAGCGCAAGATATAAATTATTCCCGTCGCTTCATCTTCAGCCGTCACCCGCGTAGATTCATCAAAAAGCTCCATTTGGTCAACATCTACCACCTGATAGCCACCGTTTTCATCCTTCCATAACGACCCTGCCAACGAGCGCAGTAGCACATGGGATTCTGTCCCATTCTCATAAATACAATACAGCCGCGCATCATTATGATGCTTGCGCTTCTCCCACTCGCCAACAGTTGCCACATACACCAGCGATCCTTGCAAAATGAAGAACGTATTGGGCGCGATCTGTTTGTCGCTGGTGAACGCAACCATCTTTTTCTTCTTGGTCGCCAAGCCAGTGTGAACCTGCTTAAACAGCGGTTCAAATTGCTCAAACTCCGCACACCGCCGCCGTTTGGCAATGTACTCTGGCACATTCGCTGCCTCTGGCGTGTGCGTAAACATGAAGATGCTGTTGGCCTCCTCATCATCAAATTCGTTATCGCCGAGCAACCCCAACACATCATCCAGAACATCGTCAATGCTTTCAACCGTTTTCGGTTCGGGGGGGCGGGGAAGCAGATTGAAGCGGTCAAATTCAGCCAATGCTGCTGCCTTTACTGGATTTTCGCGCAACCCTTTTAAGCGGCTGAACAGCCGCCGTTCGTTAACAACCTGACTTTTAGCGGGTTCGCGCCCATATTCTTCCACAAAAGCGTTAATCTCTTCAAATGACGCGATCAATCGTGCATCTGCGTTCATCACAGCAGACGCTTTGGGCTTTACTTCCAGCAAACCCAATGGATCATCTGCCAAAATTGCCTCTAACTCTTTTTCAAAATTAATCATCACGCTGTTCGCTCATTCGTTGTCGTCTTTTGTTACGCAAGTAAATAATTGCCTCAGCCATCCGCACTTCCAGCGGATTATGTGAGCTTATCTTTGGTTCACGCCCGTATTTTTCCATAAATGGTTTGATTTTATCTCGATATAGAATAACCGCTTCCTCATCCGTCATGGTGATGCGGCTGGCGTTGATTGTCTCCTGAATCACCCGTAGCAGTTTGGATGTGACCGATTTAGAAAGCACCTCAAACGCCTTTTGGAAGGGGTTCACGCTGTCAATAAGATCAATGTGGAGGTCTTCGATGTTGACAAATTTGCCTGCCATCCGCACGAACTTTTTATCGCCGACCTCTTTAATTTCACCACTTTTGATGACGGAATCCACCATCACATGCTGCCGCAACTCTTCAATCTCTTCATCATTTAGGAAAGGGTATTTTTTCTGGATGACTTTGGGAATCATCACCTTGTTGATTACTTCTGGTTCAACGAATTCGCCGGGCAGCACTTTTAACATCGTGCTGTCTTGCAAAATAGCCGCTTTCAAATCGTTCAGGTCAGATTGCACAATATCTTTCACCCGTTGCGAACTTGGCTCTTTGAACCCCCGAATTTTGATTGTGCCTTCTTCCTCATCCTCATCTTCGTCATCAAAGCGTCTGGTTTTGAACTTAAAATTGGGAGCCAGCACTTGCTCCATCAATAG
>WFSA01000100.1 GCA_015486215.1 Anaerolineae bacterium
TGCCAAGTGCCTGTCACCTTGAAGATATTTATATCATAGGAATAATAATAAGTCTCCCTTCGTAACTAATAATGCCTCGTACTCGCTTTGGTTCAAACAAAACAGTCATACTCTCATTATTAACCGGTTGATGGGGGAGGGGCAATTGTAAAATTTGGACAGACGGCCGTACCCAAAACCCAATCAATCCACCCCCGCCCGTTTGCCGCACGATCATCAGCCGTAAATGGCTTTGTTCGTCGCTGGGAAAACGGCCGTCTCCCCCCCCTGTTCCCAGCCACTCTCCCAGATCGATCATGACCACTGGCTGCTCGCGCCATTTGATCAACCCATTCACATAAGATGACGCATTAGCAATCTGCATCACGGGCGATGCCTCCAATACCTCTGGTACTTGGGTGATGCTCAGTGCAAATGAGAGCTTGTCGCTTTCTTTTCTTTGTCGCGGCAATTGGAAGAGGATGATTTGCCCGCGCTTGTCAGATAGACGGCCGTTTACCCCCGCCGTCTCACTCCGATCCCCTAGGTCCAACAGTTCCGTTTCTGCATCAAGATGCAACGCATCGGGATGCAACGCACCGGGATGCAGCCGTAATAACAATTGTTCATTCAACAACAATACGCCCGAAAAATACGGCTTCTCCTGATTGACAGCGATCTGCGGCATCGGGAAGATATTCGTCTGCTCAACACTCATCACCTGCGACACCCGATCAACCAAAACGCCCCATGTCCCCCGCTCATCATTCAATACGATGATGCGTTCTGTGCCGTCAATAGATGGGGGAGATGTAGAAACGGCCGTTTCCATCCGATCCGCCAATGCCCACACAGGCACATCCACTCCCCCTATATCCAACCAGCCGCGCTCCCCCCGTTCATCAGAGTTCTGTATCAACCGATCCACACGCTGAACAGTACGCACCCATTTCATATCCAACGCATACACATCCCCGCCCGACCAGCACCGAATGAACCGTAACGCACCAAACTCTATCATGCAGCACTCTCCCACTCATTATTTCCAACGCCCAATTTAGTATTCATTAGTATCCTCGCTATCGTCGGCGGATCAGCCACAAAATCAACCACCCCACGCTCCCTCGCCCGTTGCGGCATCCCGTTTATCACGCAGCTATCCCGATTTTGGGCAAACGTCTTGCCCCCTTTTGCTCGAATAGCCACCAGCCCCAGCGAGCCGTCATCCCCCATCCCTGTCAACACAACGCCGCGCGTCTGTGCGCCATAAACTTGCGCCACCGATTGCATCGTCACATCAATGGATGGCCGATGCCCCTTGATTTTCTGTCCCTGATTTAACCGTATGCGCGAATTGGGGCGGATAAGCAGATGGAAGTTGCCGGGAGCGATGAGAACTTGTCCCGCTTTTAGCTTGTCACCCGTCCGCGCCTCTTTGACGCTCAATGCGATCCGTCGGTCAAGTTGAGCCGCCAAAACGGGGGTGAAGGATGCGGGGATATGCTGCACAACGATGATTGCCGCGCCGATGTCGGCTGGTAATTCAGCCAATAACTCACGCACAGCGACAGGGCCGCCTGTTGACGCGCCAATGACGATCACACCACCGGGCAAATAAGGGAGAATCGGGGAGCGATGGACAGCCGCCGCTTTGATCTTAACTTTTCTGCGCGGGCTGTCGGCGGCATACGGCCGTAAAGAGCGCACCACCTTAATCCCCGCCGCCGCCCGAACTTTCGATATAATATCCAACCGTAGCGCATTCGGATTCGTATCCGCATCGGGCGTATATTTCAGGACAAAATCAACCGCCCCCATCTCCACCGCTTCCAATGTGGTTCTCGCCGCTTTACTGCTCACACCGCTAATCATCACCACCGGAGTCGGATGGTCGTACATGATGCGTTGCAACGCTTCCAATCCATCCATCTGCGGCATGTTCAAATCCATCGTCACCACATCGGGCGATAATTCGCTGGTTAAAGCGACCGCCTCTGCGCCATCCAGCGCTGTCCCCACCACCTCAAACTCAGGTGAAGAGCGCAGATAGGACGTTAATAAATGACAAATGAACGGCGAATCATCAACAACAAGAACACGGATCATGAACAATGAGTAATGAACAATGAGCGTAACTACTCAGCCCTTGTCCAAATTAACCACAAAGACAGACTTGATAAATTTTCCTAATGATACTCGTGTAAAATAAAGTGCTGATGAAATTTGTCAAGTCTTGTCCCCAATTTTTTGAGAAGATACTTTGCTTCTTTGTGGTGAAATAATTGATAGGCTGAGTAGGTACAATTATGCATCATCAATTTTCTCCGTTGTTAAACGGCGTACTACATTCAACAGCAGGTCATCCTGATACGGCTTTACCAGATATTCTGATACGCCGATGGCTAACGCTTTGCGCCGATGTTTTTCGCCCGCGCGGGAGGTGAGCATAACGATGGGAATCTGTTTGAACCGCTCATGCGCTTGCAAGGTGGCAGCTAACTCATACCCGTCCATGCGCGGCATTTCCACATCCAGCAAAATGATGTCAGGCAACCGCGCCGCATTTTGGATGAATTCTAATCCAGCCAGCCCATCTTTGGCGGTGGATGGATGCCAGCCCGCATTTTTGATCACATTGGTCACCACGCGCCGCACGCTGACCGAATCATCCACGATCAAGACGGACAGTCGCTTACGCGCCGCCGCTTTTGACGGTTCGATGGGCGACCATTTCCGTTCGGCAGGTTTATCCGCCAATTCGGCTGGGTTCAAAATCAGTACAATACTGCCATCCCCCATCAATGTTGCTCCTGTAACGGCATGGACATGACGCAAATGTGACCCTAATACTTTGACGACAATTTCGCGTCCTTCTATGATCTCATCCACCATAAGGGCGACTTGGCTCTCGCCCGTGTCCACAATCAGGACGGGTGGACGGGCGATTTTCTCTTCGGTAGCGGGCGGCAAGCCAAGAATGTCGCCTAATTGCAGTAATGGATGGGTCTGTCCGCCCACATGGACGACTTCATCTTGGCCGATAAGGGAGATTTCATCAGCACCAATACGCAAAATTTGAGAAACGGCCGCTAATGGCACAGCATACGTCTCCCCGCGTGAGTTCACCAGCAACGCCCGCGTCACCGCCAATGTCATCGGCAGACGGATAGTAAAGGTCGTCCCTTTGCCAGCCTTTGATTCCAATTTAATCGTCCCTTTCAACTTTTGGACGCTGTTTTTGAGAATATCCAAGCCAACGCCGCGCCCAGAAATATCATCAATCTCTTCGGCGGTGCTGAATCCGGGCAGAAAAAGGAGCGAGAATAGCTCATCATCGCTCAAATGGGGCGCGTCCGCTTCGGCGATATAGCCAGTGGCGACCGCTTTGGCGCGTAAAACGTCCGGCTCTATGCCTGCGCCATCGTCGCTGATTTCCAGCACGACTTGGTTGCCTTGATAATATGCCTTGAGCGTGATTTGACCGCGTTCAGGCTTACCCATCACTTGGCGCAGGGCGGGCGGCTCAATGCCGTGATCGACAGCGTTCCGCAAAATATGCAGGAGCGGATCGGCTATCTCTTCCAACACTTTTTTGTCTAATTCCAGCGTTTCGCCAATAAAAGTGAGGTCTGCTAGTTTGCTCTGCTTTTGAGACACCACGCGGACAGCGCGGTACAGTCTGGTGGTGATAGTTGTTAAGGGAACCATCCGTGTCCGCATCAGCTTATCTTGAATTTCGCTGGAAAGGCGGCCTTGACGGGTTAATACGCCGTCAAAATCGCCGATCAGTTGGCGCAAATCATTACCGATGATGCGTAAATCGCTCGTCGTTTCGGATAGTTCACGAGAAAGGAGATGGAATTCTGTATACCGATCCATTTGTAGATCATCGAACTCATCTTCGCTATTTTTGATGGCTGAACGGCCGTTGCCGCTGAGAGCAGTCACTTCATATTCAGTTTCTAATTTATGGGAGAGGTGGCGCAGCCGCTCAAAACTGCTCCATAGCTCATCCACCATGCGGGTCAGCCCGCCCATATGCTGCTCAAAAGTGGTGCGGGTGATGACTAACTCGCTGACGGAGCGTACCAGTTCGTCTAATTGTTTTAGAGGAACGCGGACAACTTCGCTGGGTTGGGCTGGCGGGGTGACGGCCGTACTCTCTCTCGTTTTCGTCTCCGATGCTGCTAAATCAGCCGCTATTGCCGTCAAATCAATCATCGGCTCGTCGCCCAACGGCTCTAACAAGCGGGTTGGGGCCGGATGGTCACTCAGCCAGACTGTGTATTGAGCGTATAAATTATCTATCCGTGCCTGTAATTTATCCGCATCATCACCGCCGTTCAGCAAATCTTCCAGCGCGTCCGTCGTGGCGAAGAGGGTTGCCATTATATTGGTTGTTAGTTCCAGATCGTCTTCGTATAGCAAATCAAGCACATCTTCCATCCGATGAGCAAGGCGGGCGACGGGCATGATGCCGATTGTGCCAGCCCCGCCTTTGATCGTATGGATAGCGCGGCGAATCTCTTGAACAAGTTCTGGCTGATCGGGGGTTTTATCCAACGCGGTCAACTGCACGCTCACATTTCGCAAATGGTCTTCTGCTTCAATGTGGAACGCTTCCAACAGTTCTGGCGGAATGTCTTCGGCGGGTGCGGGTG
>WFSA01000101.1 GCA_015486215.1 Anaerolineae bacterium
ATACAGTAATTGGAGGTGATGGAGAACAACCATGTGCTGAATTTGCGTTTGGAGTCGTAACTGTCCAATCGTGTCCACGCACGGATAAATGCCTCTTGCGCCGCTTCTTCCGCTTCGCCAGAATTATTCAACATTCGATACGCTATATTGTAAACGGGTGCTTGGAACGCTTCGATCAGTTCGCCAAAAGCGGCTTTGTCACCTTTTGCTGCCTGTTCCAGCCAAGCCCGTTCTCTGTTTAGTTGTTCTTCGTTCAACGTCATCTCCTAGTCAGTTGCAAGCCATTACGCAGGTGGGTTGAGAAAGTTTCAAAGAAGGGTGTGGTTCATTTTATACGAGATGATGTATTTTCTCAGTATTCTGGGGAGACTTGACAAATTTTCCTAATGATACTCGTGTAAAATAAAGTGTTGATGGAATTTGTCAAGCCTTGTCCATGATTTATTGAGAAGATACGAGATGATCTTTACAGTTTAAGGGCGACCACAAGGGTCGCCCAATATGACAACGAATTATAAAGATGAGTTTTCTTATTTTGAACCATGTCCAAAGAAGGGCGTGTGTGAGGATATGGGGGGTGGTCATCGTTTTGACCACCTCATGCGTGTCATTCCCGTGCAGACGGGAATGACAATGGGTGAAGGGATGACTATCCCCGGATATGGTTAAATAGCTTCCTTATTTTTTTGTTGCCAGCAGGGCCAACCCTGCGAAGAGCAGGCCGATACCAGTGAAGGCGATGGGGGTGAGATGCTCGCCTAATAGGAAGATGCCAAGCAGGGAGGCGGTTAATGGTTCGGCTAGGGCGAGGGTCATGCCGTTGGCGAGGGAGGTGTGGCGTAGGCCGTGTGCGAAAAGGGTGAAGGCGGCGGCGACGGTGAGAATGCCGAGATGGGCGGCGACAAACATTCCGCGCGGTTCGGTCAGCCATGAAAGGTCGTAGATGAAGAGGAGGGGGGTGAGCAGGATCGCGCCGGTGGAGAAGATGATGGCAACGGCCGTTTCTGACTCCCGCCCGCCGTTATCGTGCAATACATCTATGCTGAATGAGGCGTAAAATGTATACGCTGCCCCTGCGCCAAGTGCTAATAGTATGCCCAACCCATTAACGCGCAAATTGCCGCTAGAGAGTGCCAGCATGAGAACGCCCAGCAGTGTGAGGGTTGTTGCTGCATACCAGCGGCGGCTTAATTTGTCATTACGAATAAAATAACCAATCAACCCGCCAATAATAGGGGAACTGCCGATGGTGACCATCGTGCCGACTGCCACGCCGCTGATGAGGACGCTGTTGAAAAAGAGCAATTGATAGGCAGATATGCTGACAGCGGCGCGGATGGTTTTTTGCCATGGCCAATTTTGGGTAAACGGCCGTTTCATCTTCCCTTTTCCCATAGCCATCACCAGCAGCACTAACGCACCGCTTATGATACGGACAGTGCCGATGAGCAATGGATGGGCAGAAGGCGGGGCGAACGCTTGGGTAGTGCCGCTCGTTCCCCATAAAATGGCCGCTGCTATGATGTATGCCGTGCCATTAAGCTGTTTGCGTGGTTGTTGCATTTTACTGCTTGCTATAGGAGAGAAACCGGATTTATTCCGCACGTTCTCTCTGTGCGGTCTCCTCTTCGTCCTCATAACTCCATTGCAACGGAAGGTATTTGCCTAATTCTCCTAATACAGCTTCCACCTTAAAAGGTTTGGGCAGAAAAGAGTCGCAGCCAGCAACAATACTTTTTCGTCGTGTTTCGGCAGTGAGGTCTGCTGTAAGGGCGATAATGGGGAGTTGACTGTATGACGGAATCCTTCGAATATGACGAGTTACTTCTATCCCATCCATGCCAGGCATAATTAAATCCATAAAAATAAGGTCTGGTTGAAAACTCTTTAGTTGGGCAATCGCTTTCAGGCCGCTGTCCGCTTCATTAATGATGAAACCAAATGAAGTCAGCAGCGTGTTTAACACTATTCGATTATTATTGAGATCATCTACCACCAATATCTTGAAAGGAGATTCTCCTGTCATGCGCGTGTATCCAACTATTTGATTTATCTTCAACTCTTTTTCCGTTTCTTCCATCTCAGCAATTAACGGTAAAGGGATTTCAAACCAGAAATGACTGCCATTGGAATCGCTTTCTACATGCAATTCTCCCCCCATCATTCGTACCAAATGGCGGCTGATGGCTAATCCTAGTCCGGTTCCTTGATGTTTGGCCTGTTTGTTGCCTACTTGTCGGAATGGCTCAAATATAACATCTAACTGCTCCGGAGAGATGCCGACTCCCGTATCCAATACTTCAAACATGATAAGAGTTGAGTCAGTGGGGGAAGCAGCCATTTCTCTTTTATCTTGCCTTGTTACTGTTAAGGTCACACTTCCTTTTTTTGTAAACTTGACTGCATTGCCCAATAAATTAAGCAGGATTTGGCGCAGTCGTGTCTTGTCGGCAAGGATGATGCTGGGTAAATTAGAGGCGGGGCGGTAATTAAAAATCAATCCTTTTTGTTCTGTAGTTGGCTGAATCATGCTGGCGATAAGCTGCAAGAATTGAGGAAGATCGGTTTCGATTGGTGCTAACTCTATCCGTTTAGCTTCGATTTTAGAAAGATCGAGAATATCGTTAATTAGAGAAAGCAAATGTTTGCCGCTGCTATAAATAATATCGATATAGCTGAGGTGTTCGGCTGTTAAAGCATTGTCCTGTTCCAGAATCTGAGAAAATCCTAAAATGCTATTAAGCGGTGTTCGTAATTCATGGCTCATATTGGAAAGGAATGTGCTTTTGGCACGATTGGCCGCTTCGGCTGCATCTTTGGCTTGATGTAAGTCACGCTCTGCCTGTTTTCGTTTGGTAATATCTACGCCAACAGCTAAAACGCCGCTCACATTGCCTTCATCATCATAAAATGGCTGACCGAGACGTAATATGTCTATAGTATGCCCATCTTTATGTACCATTTTTACGTCAGCTTGCGCGCTGTGCCCTGCTTGAATAGATTTGATTTTTTGGCGCACGATTTCGGCCGATTCAGGCTCAAATAATGCTGTAATATGGCTGCCAATGATCTCATCTTCCTCATACCCTAACATATGTGCTGTATTAGAATTGCTATCAACGATGATGCCATCCATATCTATTATGTCGGCTCCATAAGGCAGTAAATTGAATAAGTGGCGATACCGTTGTTCGCTTGCTTTTAAGGCGCGTTCTGTTTTTACCCGTTTTGTAATGTCTATGGAGTACTCTATCATTTGGATGACTTCCCCTTTGTCATTAAAAATGGGATAGCCATGCACTTCGATATTCATGGCATTGCCCTCTTGGTCGTAATGAATATGCTCTACAACGGTCGCTTCTTGTGTTTGGATAACGCTCTTTAATGGGCAGGGATGTTCTAGGCTGTTGCAGGGGTCGCTGCGGCGATGGGTAAGGGCGTGGCAGGTTGTTGTATGGGTGATTCCTAACTTTCGGGCGGCGGAGTTGGCGATGGCTATTTGATAGTCTTTTACATTGATAACGTAAAAAGGGGTTGTTAGAGAGTCTATAACGGTGTTGAGAAATTTGTTCTGCCGTCTGATTTTTTGCTCGTTTTGCATACGCTGTGTGATGTCACGGGCGATGCCTAATACGCCCATTACTTCACCATTGGGGTTATACATTGGCGTTTTAACAACTTCGAGTATTTTTTCAGGGTCCTCCTCAGCCCCTGTTTCGTATCGCATCGGCTTGTTTGATTTGACAGTGATTTCATCTTGCTCTTTGTATTTGTCTGCTAACTGTTTGTTTACTAAAGCGTAATCTGTTTTGCCTAAAATATCAGCTTCTTTACGCCCTATATATTGCTCAAATTGAGGGTTGCAAGAAAGATAGACACCGGTTAAATCTTTGAACCATACAAGGTCAGGGATGGTGGTGATTAATGTCTGCATGTATTGATGATCTTCTTTACGTTTTTGGATGATTTTGTTTATGCGAGACATGATCAATATGACGGTGATAATTTCGATGATAATAACGGCCGTCATAAAAATAGCGCGGACGAGATCAAAACGGTGAATTGTTTCACTCTTTTGTAGTTTAAGACGCTGAATCTCCTGATTAGTCACATAGAAGATACTGTTTGCGTTTTCACGAGAACGTAACAAGAATGTATCGGCTTGTTTTGTCAAAAGAACGATCTCTTCTTCAACCTTAACTTTCTCTGCCTCATCAGAGGCGTTGATTTTATTGTCTATAGCAAGGGAGAGATCATCGGCGACCTTTTCGATATGTAAAACCATAGGGGTTAAGTTAATGGCCTCTATAACATATCCTTTATCTGGTGAAAATGGGATAGAGACGCTGATCTCATCCGCATTTTCAAGATTGGCTGGAACTATATCTATGAATGTTCCTCCGTTTTGCAATACGCCAAGTACAGATTTAATATCTTGGATGGAATAATTTATCTGGCTGTTAAGGACGTTGATATCTCGTGCATCTTCCGTCGCGGCTAGTTGATAAAAATTACTTTCTATCGTGAGCAGGTTTCTGAGAACAACTTTCCCTAAATCACGGCGGGCGATTTGATTATCAATTTTAACCTCATACATATAGTCAGTGCGGTTCCGGATTGTGTTTATTATTAACAATGCGGCTGATGATATGATGAATAGGGATATTAGTAACAGAATCTGCTTTTGAATGGGTTCTTTTATGATGTCTTTCATCATTTCTCCGTATAGGACAAGCTGTAAGCAAGACTTCTGCCTGATGTAACATATTACCCCTTGGGGGATCGGAATGATAAACTGTTAAGGAATGACAACTTTGGTAGTTAAATAAATCCGCGTTCCTAAGTTTATTGGTATCTTCTCAATAAAAGCGGGGTAATTATTTTGCTTTTAGTGTGACTACAGCAGATTATGGAAATAAACAGATGTTTTCTCGACTGCGCCATCCGTTTATTTCTTTCATCCGTTGTTGTCACCTCAAAATATTGAAAAGTTACGTTTATTGTAATGATAACTGGATACTTGTTTTTATAAAATGATCCTATGGGGCTATTGTTTGCAAACCATATTTTGCAAATAACGCTTGTCCCTCTGGGGAAACGGCGTAATCCATGAATTTGCGGGCTATATCTGGATGTTTGGATGTTGTTAGCAATCCCAAGCGCAACTGTTTTATCTTGGCGTACTCTTCATCAATGGGGATAGCATCTATGTAGGGGGCGTTCTCAGGCCATGTAGCGGTTGCGTACCAATTGATGACTAGATCAGCTTCACCATTGATAAGCACGGCCGTTAAATCTTTAGAATCGGTTGTTAATCGACGGGTGTTATTGAGGACTTCTTCATAAATCCCTTTCGCTTCCAATGTTCTTTTTGTCTCTTTGCCAACACTGCCGCTGTCAGGATTGCCCAGAACGATATAATAATCAGTGTTGGTGAAATTCATTAAATCTGATGTGATCTCTTTCGGATTGCCCTCCTGAACCATAATTGCGATTTGATTATATCCGACTGGCACATGCTCGCTGATAAGTCCTTCTTCTACGGCCGTTTCAATATAAGAATCTGAACCCGGTAAATACAAATCACCGACCTGATTAACCCTGATAGAGTCGAGTAAATTCCCAGACCCCCCTTTGGTGATGATGATCTCGCAATTTTCCTGCTCCTCAATAATGTCTGCGATCTCAGACATCGGGTGGATCATCGTGATTCCGCTATAGATGAGAAGTTCTTTCTTTGTTTCTGGTTGGTCGCTGCTGCAACTGGCAGCCAGTATAGAAAGTATCGTCAATAAAAATAGTAAAATAAAGGTGGATATTTGTTTCATTTTGGCTCTCCTCGGTGATAGTCTGCTTTGTTAGCCATATTCATTTATGAAATTTGGCCGTATTTCATTGGGGAAGTGACTGATCTTGGAGCGATATTGAAGTTTTGATCAGTAACTACCCACATTATTTTAGCAAAAAAACTTGATAAAAATAAGAGATTTCACATCAATTTTATGATATACGCGGAAAGCGTGAATATCTTACGAAATAACATAGGCAATGTATAGAAAGAAACGGTATCTTCTCAAAAAATTAGAGACATGAGTACAGCAGATTTGAAAAAGAATAGATTGACTAGACTGACCTAATTTGTTCCTTTCTTAATTTGTTGTACTCACCAAACGGTAGGAAAATAGGAAAAACGGCCGTTTGCGCTATCCCCTACATTCGTTATAATCTCGTCCTTGTCTAGTGAACGTTTGCTGGGCAATTTTATAATTTACACACGCTTGGATCGTTGTGGGTGTGCTTGTTTCCTGTCATTTCGCCGTTTATGCTTTTGCGAGCAGCTACGAACGGCCGTTATGCCAAGAGAGCCATACAAGCTCCATGATGAGATGAAGAGCGTGGAAGCCAAAAACACATTTAATAAAGGAGAATAATCCCCATGGCTATTGTTTCAATGAAAGCATTATTGGAGACCGGCGTACATTTTGGTCACCGTACCCGTCGCTGGAATCCGAAGATGGCACCGTACATCTTCACAAAACGTAACGGTATTCACATTATAGATTTGCAACAAACCCTCGGCATGATCGAGGAAGCATATAACGTCGTTCGTGACACCGTTGCCGCAGGTAACGAAGTTCTGTTCGTCGGCACCAAACGTCAAGCGCAAGATGTGGTCGCCAAAGAGGCGGCACGGGCCAATCAACCATACGTCAGCGAACGTTGGCTGGGCGGCACGCTGACCAATTGGAAGACGATCAGCGAACGGATTAAATATCTGGAAAAAATTGAAACAGAGCAAGCAGCTGGTAAATTCGAAGCGTTGAAAAAACGTGAACGGTTGCGGTACGAGCGCGAAATCACCAAACTATCCTCCCGTTTGGGCGGTATTCGTAAGATGAAAAAGGTGCCGGCAGTACTGTTCATCGTCGATGTTGTGGAAGAATCAACGGCCGTTCACGAAGCTGGCATCCTGGACATTCCGATCATCGGTGTAGTAGACACCAATGCCGATCCCGACGCGATTGAATATCTCATCCCCGCCAACGATGACGCGATCCGCGCCATCAAACTGCTGTGCAGCACGATGGCCGATGCCGCTATCGAAGGCGCAGCCCTGCGCGATCAGAAAGAAGTGGATGCCGAGATCACCGATTATGACGGATATGGCAAAAAAGATACATTCGATGGGATGGGCAATGTGTCAGATGAAGAACTGTTAGGCGAATCCACATTAGCAAAAATGCGTGAAGCCGAACAAAAAGTATCCGAGACACAAGAAAGCAACGATTCTGAATAAAGATAGCATTGAAATTTGGAGCTTACATAAAGTTCCATTACCAAACAAAAAAACAAATAGCGCGACATACCCCATTCGGCGGTGTGCCGCGCTTTTTTCCGAAAAGGTGAAAAATGAAAATTACAATAGCGATGATTAAAGAGCTTCGCGCGGCAACCAGTGCCGGCGTTCTCGAAGCAAAAAAAGCATTAGAAAAATCAGGCGGCGATTATGACAAAGCGGTAGATATTCTGCGTGAAAAAGGAGCCGCTCGCGCAGCCAAACGCTCCGACCGTTCCGCCAACGAAGGGCTGATTGAAATGTATACCCACCCCGGCGACCGTCTTGGCGTTATGCTGGAACTGAATTGCGAGACCGATTTCGTCGCCCGCACAGAAGAGTATAAAGCATTGGCGCATAACTTGGCTTTGCACATCGCCGCCATGTCCCCCCAATATCTAACACGGGAAGATGTGCCGCAAGAAGCGTTAGACCGTGAAGTTGAAGTATTAAAATCGCAAGCGTTGGCCGATGGCAAACCAGCAGCTATCGTTGAAAAAATCGTCGCTGGCCGCATCAGCAAATATTATGGCGAGATTTGTCTGCTTGAACAACCATTCATCAGAGATGATTCCATCACCATCAACGAGATGCTCTTAGACGCAATCCGCCGCACAGGTGAAAATATAATTATCCGTCGCTTTGCCCGTTACGAATTGGGCGAAGAGATATAAAATAATCGTTGGTAACAAAACAAAGGCGTTCATTGCGAACGCCTTTGTTGTATATGGGGCGGGCGGCAAATTTGCAAGCGGCAGGTTTGCAAGTAGTATAGGGCGATTGATTGCACATTTTTTCATCTGTGTAACCCTGTGTAATCAGTGTCCGATTTAAGTTCTGTTTGCAAGTGGCGGGCGGCGAGTTAAAATGGGGATAGAATTATGAGCGAAACACGATATAAACGTATTTTATTAAAAATGGGCGGGGAGGCACTGTCTGGGCCGGGCGGCTATGGGATTGATCCCACACGCGCAGAGACGGTGGCGCGAACGATTAAAGAGATACATGATCTGGGCGTGCAGATTGTGCTGGTTATCGGTGCTGGTAATTTGTGGCGCGGATTGCAGGGAAATGAGCAAGGGATGGAACGCTCGGCCGCCGACCATATCGGCATGTTGGCGACGATTATGAACGCATTGGCGATGCGGGACGCGCTAGAGCGTGTCGGCACACCAACCCGCGTGCAAACAGCAATTGAAATGCGGAGCATCGCTGAACCGTATATCCGTCTGCGGGCGATCCGTCATTTAGATAAAGGACGGGTGGTTATCATCGGCGGCGGCACGGGCAATCCATATTTTACAACGGATTCGGCTGGCGCATTACGGGCGATGGAAATTAACGCGGATGTGATGATCAAAGCGACGAAGGTTGATGCGGTTTATGATGATGATCCACAAAAAAATCCAAATGCACAGAAATTTGATCGTTTGACATACAATGAATTTTTGAATTTGCGCTTGCGGGTGATGGACACAACGGCCGTTTCTCTCTGTATGGAAAATGACATGCCCATCGTCGTGCTTAATTTCTGGAAAAAGGATAGTGTTAAAAAGTTGGTTTTAGGCGAAACAATTGGTACAACTGTGTCGGATAGATAGAGTATCGCAGGTCAATTTTGCAAAATTGACCTGCATAAAGAGAGGTTGCCATGATTGATGAGTTTATGCAAGATGCCAAACACCGTATGAAGGGAGCGGTGAATTCGTTAGAGATAGATTTGGGCGCGTTGCGGACTGGACGCGCTTCTCCCAAATTGGTGGAAAGATTGATGGTGGAGGTGTATGGTGTGCAGATGCCGTTGAACCAGATGGCGGCTATCTCCGTGCCTGAACCGCAGCAATTGGCAATACGGCCGTATGATGCCAATGCGATAACGGCCGTTGAACGCGCCATTATGACTTCTGACATCAGTATCATGCCCAATAGTGACGGCAAAATCATCCGCCTTAACATGCCGCGCCTGACAGAAGAACGCCGCCGCACTTTGCGTAAGCAGATGGGCAAACGGGTCGAAGAGGCAAAAGTTGCCGTTCGTAACGTGCGCCGTGATGTGCTGAATGATATTCGTGATATGCAGACCGAAAAAATGATTACCGAAGACGAATCGTATGCTGGGCAAGAAAAATTGCAAGCAGTGACGGATCGGTATATCAAAGAAATTGACGCTGTCGGCGACGAAAAAGAAGCCGAGATCATGGAAGTTTAACCGATGGCACGGAAGCAAAAGAAGCCGCTTGATCTGTCCGCGTACGCCGTCCCCCGCCACGTGGCGATTATTATGGATGGAAACGGCCGTTGGGCGCGTAAGCGCAAGCTGCCCCGTATCGCCGGCCATCGTGCTGGTGCAGAAAATTTGCGCCGCATCATCAACGCCTGCGTTGAGTTTGACATTCAAGTTCTGACCATCTACGCCTTTTCCACCGAAAATTGGGGACGGCCAGAGCGGGAAGTGCAAGGGTTGATGAACATTTTTGCCCGCGTACTCGATCAAGAATTGGATGATCTGCACGCGCAAGGCATCTGTATCCATCATCTTGGCGATATGTCTGGAGTCAGCCAGAACCTGCAAGAAAAAGTGATGCACGCGCTGGAGTTGACCAAAGATAATCAAACATTAACGCTCAACATCGCCTTCAACTACGGCGGGCGGGCAGAGATATTACACGCCGCCCGCGCCATCCTCTCCGATGGCGTTTCCCCTGACGATCTAACCGAAGAACTGTTCAGTTCCTACCTTTTCACAGGCGGATTGCCCGATCCCGATTTAGTTATTCGCACTAGCGGCGAACTGCGGGTGAGCAATTTCCTAATTTGGCAGGCGGCTTATGCGGAGTATTACCCCGCTCCCGCCTATTGGCCTGATTTTGGCCGCGAAGAGTTATTTGAAGCGATTGTCGCTTTTAATAAACGTGATCGCCGTTACGGGTTGGTAACAGAGGGAGCCGACACGAATACAAGTTGAGCGAAGAGCGGTTGAAACCGTTTATAAAGCTGGTTAATGAAAGCTGGCTTGCGATCGCATCTCGACTTTTTAATCAATTGGGTATGTTTCAAATGAGTTGAACCAAAGTGATTGTCACGGGGCAAACGGACTTAATTTACCCGAAACTATGCGCCCCGTGACTATCACTTCTACTGAAATGAAACACACCCAAATGAAACACACCCTAATCAATTATGTTTTTGCAACGTGCGCTTCTGACTGTAACTCTGGGACCTGTTGTCTTGTACGCCGTCTATTTGGGCGGCTGGTTTTTCTTTATTCCCCTCTTATTTATTCTTCTCATCGCCACAACTGAATATAATCATATGATGCGCGAGATGGGATTGAATACATCGGTCTGGTTTATTGGCACGCCAACGGCCGTCATCCTCATCACCGCCCAGTTCGCCCCCAGCCGCGAATGGGCAGTTCCCGCGCTTGTCATCGCCATTTTATCCACCCTCATCTACACCCTTTGGATGTACGAAACCGAAAAGAGCAATAGAGCCGCCCTCAACTGGCTGGGGACGATGGGCGGCATTCTGTTGATAGGCGTTTTGGGCAGCCATTTCCTCTATTTGCGTCACAGCGGAGCGATGGCGTGGCAATGGACGGTTGCCGCCCTTGTTTCCACATGGTCATCCGATGGCGGGGCGTATATCGTTGGCAAATTTTTGGCGGGAAAGCTGTTGGGACAGCATAAGTTGTCTCCCCGACTCAGCCCTAACAAGACGGTCGAAGGGTTCGGCGGCGGCGTGTTGATCGGGACAGGGTTGACGCTGTTGGCTGGATATTTGATGGGATTACCGATGACGGCCGTTTTCATTCTCGGCCTCCTTATCTCTATCATCAGCCCTTTAGGCGACCTCAGTATTTCATTACTCAAACGGGAATCAGGTGTCAAAGATTCAGGCACAATTTTTCATAGTCACGGCGGCGCACTAGACCGTATCGATTCGCTTTTATGGTCAGTGACGATTGCTTATTATTTAACTGTATTTATGTAGCGGGGTTGCGGAGTGCGAATTCCTTCGCCGCTTCGCCACTTCGCAGGGAACCTTATGTCATCAGCAAAAATAGAAACTATTGAACGATTTATTTTAGAAAATCAGCCCCAATCTGCACAAGGTGACTTTACCCACCTACTGTATGATATTGCCCTTGCCGCTAAACTGATTGCCCATAAGATGAAGCGAGCTGGGCTGGGTGAGATATTGGGACAGGCTGGCAATGTTAATGTGCAAGGCGAAGAGCAGCAAAAGTTGGATATTTACGCCGATGAACTGTTGTTTCAATTAAACGATCATACCGGCCGTTTATGTGCATTGGCTTCAGAAGAGCGTGAAGAGATGATGGAAATTCCTAGACCATATCAAAAAGGGACATATGTGTTGGTTTACGATCCGTTGGATGGTTCATCTAACATTGATGTCAATGTCAGTATCGGCACAATTTTTGGAATCTATCGGTATGTGGATTGGGAAACACGGGGCAGCTTGAAGGATGTATTACAAAGACCGCGTGATTTGGTCGCTGCCGGCTATATTTTATACGGGTCCAGCACCATGTTTGTCTATTCTACTGGTGATGGCGTGCATGGGTTTACCTTAGAACCAGATGTTGGCGAGTTTCTACTTTCTCACCCGCATATGCGTTTCCCCTCTCCGCCAGTCTATTACAGCACTAATGAGTCGTATTATGAAGAGTGGACACCAGAGGCGCAAGAGTTTTATCATTGGCTACAAGGGCGTGATGCGGCGCGTGACCGTGAATATCGTCCCCGTCTTTCTTCGCGTTACATCGGCTCGCTGGTCGCCGATTTCCATCGCAATTTATTACGCGGCGGCATATTTATGTATCCAGCCGAAAAAAGTAAACCTGACGGTAAAATCCGCCTTTTGTATGAGGCTGGCCCCTTAGCTTATTTGGCTGAACAGGCGGGTGGGTACGCTTCTGACGGTGCAAAACCTATTATGGATATCAAACCAACCGATTTGCATCAACGTGTGCCTTGTTATATTGGCAATCGTAGTTTGGTGGAGAAGGCGGAGTTGTTTTTGAGAGGGGAGTAGAGATGACTCTTTGTAGGTAATCAAAAGTCCACCTTTTAACAGGAGGTGGACTTTTTTTGTTTACGGCCGTTTTGCACAATATAAGCGCGTCTTAAATTGGAATAGAACACGGCCGTTTTCTCCATACTCCGCAAACAACCGCCGCAACTCCGCCAAAAATGGCTCATGCAGCGCATCGCCCGCCAATGGCGCATTCGAGGACGACAGTGCGCCCCCTTCCAACGTTTCATAATCCATCCATTTGAAATTATCGAATTCGTGTATGGTAAACCCTTCACCCAAAATGTCTTCGGGGGCATAGCGGTTGTTTGTATGTGGGATGGGATGGCGATATGTGGACACCGCTTCTCCATGTTCGCGCATAAATGGGGAATTTTCTTCGGTTACGCCGTTCCATGCAAAGGCGATACGGCCGTTTGGGCGCAAGATGCGTTCAAATTCAGTTTTGGCGGGTAACGGATCAAACCAATGAGCAGCTTGCCCTGCAATGACAAAATCGACGCTGTTATCGGCCAAAGTTGTCATTTCCGCACTGGCGTTAATGCTGTGAAAGCCAGCATAATTCGCTAAAAATGCTTCCCCCGCCTCGCGCATCGCCTGATTTGGCTCTATGCCAAAGACCGTGTTGCCGCGCTCCAAAAACAGTTGCGCCAACAATCCTGTTCCCGATCCAATATCAGCAATAATTGAATCAGGGGTGAGATTGCAATGGGTTTGCAGGTGGGTATAAACGGCCGTTGGGTAAGACGGCCGATAGCGCACATAAAATGCCGCTCGGTTAGAAAACCGCTCTTTTGGAGCATCGTTTTTGTGCATCATGCTGATGCCTCCAGGTTGTATTTTTGGATGAAGTAGCGAAAGGACATGTTTTTGGAAACGGCCGTTTGCATCGAAAAATGCTGTAATAATTCACGCATAAAATCGCGCCGTGAACCATATTTAGGAGGGATAAGCCGATTAAATTGTTCTTTCGTCAAGGAATTTGTGTTACGAAATGGTCTCAATTTTACTTGCCGAGAATCTTTTTCCGATAAACCAGCGATATACCATCCTTCGATTTCTTCCACGACAATTTGCATATGTTTTCGTTCGTAGGTGGGGTGAATTTTCTCTGGGAAAAGTGACTGTCACCTGAGTAGTTACGCAAAACCTTTGATTTGTGAACCATGCCTTATTTTGTCACCACATAAGCGACCCAATCACGGATCATGATCGTCTCTTTAATGATGCCGCCTGCTTGGACAACGGCCGTTTCTACCCCCGCCATTTGCGAATCGACAATGCCGCTCAAAATGAGATGCCCATCGTCGGCAACGTACTCCAGCAGATGATCGTTATTGAGCAGATTGATGATGATGGGGGCAAGAATATTGACGACCACGATGTCCCATTGTTGGATGGGAATGTCGGTCAAAACGGCCGTCTTAAATTCAATCTTCTCCGCCACATTATTCCGTGTCGCATTATCTATCGCTGCATCTATCGCCACTTGGTCAATATCAATGCCCAGCAAAAAGGACATGCCCAGTTTGGCCGCTGCAATTGCCAAAATCGCCGATCCCGTACCGACATCAAAGAGGGAATCGCCCGCTTTGCTTATTTTTTCTAACGCTTGCAAACACATCTGCGTCGTCGGATGGGTTCCCGTGCCAAATGCCATACCCGGATCAAGCACAAGAACAACATCCCCCTCTTTTGCGTTGTCAACAGCATCCTCCTCGTCTGGCTCCGTCCAACTCGGTTGAATCCATACCCTTTCACCAACGCGGAACGGGTGATAATTCTCTTTCCACGCCTCAGCCCAATCTTTGCGCTCTAATTTGCGGAAAACGGGCGCGGGCAAGGGGTACATGCGTCCCATATGATATAAAATCTCTTCGATGCGGCGGCGCAGTGCGGGCGTATCTTCGGTGTGGGGAATATACACTTTGACAGTAACGGCCGTTTCCATTTTATCTGGATCCGCGCTGCTCTCATCCCCTAACTGCTCCATCACAATGCCATCATTGTACGCAAACGGCCGTAAAACCTCCGCCACCGCCTCCGCGCCCTCTCCATCTGTTACTACGCTAATTTCTAACCAGTACATAAAGCTCCCTTGTAAGGAACAAGAATTTGTAACCACTCAGGTATCTTCTCAAAATTTCGGGGAGACTTGACAGGTTTTCTATAATACTCTCGTGTAAAACGCGAGACTCTTATGAAACCTGTCAAGTCTTTGCCCCAATTTATTGAGATGTTACCCACTCAGCCTATCAATTATTTCACCACAGAGAAGCAAAGTGTCTTCTCAAAAAATTGGGGACATGAGTATAGCAGATTTGGAAAAGAACAGATTGACTCGACTAACGCAATTTGTTCCTTTCTTAATTTGTTGTACTCACCCCGAAATATTGAGATGTTACGAAGCAAAGATCACAAAGAAAATCTTAAAACACTTTATGTTCTTCGTGTCTTTGTGGTTAATTTGGACAAGGACTGAGTAGTTAAAAGAATTTAATAACTTGCGGAACTTCAAATTGTCCTGCCCCCATCCCCACCTTCGTGAGGATGGGGGCAGGAATGACAATTTTGGTAGTTAAATAAATCCTCGTTCCTAAGTATGCAGGTGTGCAGGTTTGCATACTTTCCGCTTGCAAACTTGCTACCTGTTTATAATCGGGAAAAATCCCGTAAACGGTCTCATTTCAAGTTGGTTGTATACTGTCGTCACGGCCGTTACTTGGTCATTTAAAACGGCCGTTGCGGGCAATGCCCATTGAGTCAAATTCATGTCGCGCTCTAGGGCGACGGTGATAGTGGCGGCGGCAGATGGGGGCAAGTCGCCCGTCCATTCGATATGATCGGTAAAAACGGCCGTTACGCCCATCGTCGTCTGCAAACTGCCGCCGGCCATCGTCAATACCTCAGAAAATGTGATGACTGCCGTTGCTCCCATCGCCGCTCGCTGTCCATCATTCACTAAGTGTAACGCATAGGTGACGATAGGGGTTGCGGCGGGCATATTACTGACGGCCGTCAGCGTCGAATGGCTCAAATCAGGGCTGTTTACCCATAACGGGGCGATTTGATTGAACGTCAATCGGTGACGCGCGTAAGAAATCGCTAAATTGCTCTCCAAAAGCGTCCCATCCGCCGCGATGGGGATCGCTTGGCAGCTGATTTGATGGGATGCCCCGCTTGCAATCGTGCCGCTCCATCGCAATTGGCGCGTGGCAGCATCATATACCGCTCCGCCAGTGATGCTGGCTGGCTGTATTGTCAAGCTGAGGGGGATGGTGTCGGTGATGCTGATTTGATTGGCAGCAGCTGATGAATCATTGCGGAGGGTGATCGTGTACGTGCGTGGCACACCAACCGCTCCGCTCCGTGCGTCAACGGTGAAGGTCGTGTCGCCAAAATCGCTCAACCAGCCGACGATCCCATTCATCACTTTTGTATACTCGGCGACGGGCAGCTTTTCTAAAGGAAAGCTAAGGAAAACGGTGCGCCATCCATCCCCGCTCCGCCTCATCCCGTTCCCCATCCCCCTGTTGGAGAAGAGAAACGGCGGATTGCCGGCTGCTGGGATGAGACCGTCCCCATTATTTTGATACGGCGAGACATCTAACGGCGCGACCCCCTCTGTTCCATAAATCAGCGTCGGCGTGATGCTTTCGCGGTACGCCATCACCCCCAATTTCTCCCGCGCTAACGGGGTATTGCCGTGATAATACAAAAAATCTTGGCTGGTGAGAAATAGCCGCCCGCCGCCGTTTAAATAGGCGGTCAACGCCTCATTTTCGGCGGCGGTGATCGGCTGGAACCAATCATAGGCGGTGTACCACAGCACGATGTCATATTGCTCTAACATCTCCAATGGAGGGCTGTTTCGCCTATGGCCGCCATTGTTGCCGTCTATATCCCACAGATCATAGCTTATATTCATGCTGTCGAGCGCGGCGGCGTAGACGGATTGCTGATCGTACCAGCGATCATCATCTACCAGCAAGATGTGGCTGGGAACTTTGTGGCGCACGGTGATGGCATCAGCAGCGGCTGGGCTGTTTTGGGAAGTGGCAATTACCTTCATCTCATGGACAAAATCGGATGGCGCATCGGCAGGGACGGTGATATTGATGACCGTCTGCCCTGTCTCGCAACTCCCCAATGTCAGCGTCGTCGTCACCAATGAGGCTGCCCATGTGTTGCCCGTGATGCTTAGATCAAAGGTGTCGGTCACTGTTTCGCTCAAATTGTGGACGGTGACGGTGTATTGTAACTGTTGGCTGGGAAGGGCGAATTCATCAATCGTCTCCTCTTCCCAGCGTATGCCTGCGGGCAGACGGGGGGAGGCAAAATAATCAAAACTGTGCTGCAAGATGGCGGCACGGTCGCTGTCGGTTGCCGCTTCCAAGCCGAAGCCCGTGTAGACGATGCGGAAGGGTTGGCAATGCCCCGCTTGCAATCCAGCCGATAAGCCGTCTTGGTAAAGAAAGGCAGAGCGGGCGAGCGATCCGACGCGCGGGCGTGAGCGATCAATATTTGTTTGATTATTAGCCGTTCCCGCGCTATTAAGGAGGGGATTGATGCCCGCAAAGTTGTTTGTGCCGCTGATGGTGCTGGAAAAGACGGTTTTCCCCGTTAAATCTGCATCCAATAGCTCGTACCACCACAATTGGGTGTCAAATCCATACCCATCATAACTGCCGACATTTTGCCCGCTGACGATCAAGCTGCCGCCTGTGCCTAAATAGTCGCTGATAACTGTCCCTGCGCCGATGTAGCCGGGAGAATCTAAGGGGTTTGACCAGATGACAGTATCGTAAAGGGAGAGGTCGGGGAGGGTGGGAACGCTGTCGAATGGGTTGCAGATCGTCCATGTATCGACGGGGTAGCCGAGGGCGGTGAGGGTGCGTTCGTAATAGGAGGCCATGCTTTTGAAGTACCAGCAGCCGCCATCTACGAGCAAAATGGATGGGCTGGCGGGGAGGGGAAAGTTGACAACGGCTGTTCCCCCATTCGTCACCGTAGCCGTCGCCCGTCCCAGCCGATGCCCGTCCGCTTCGGCGATGATGTCGTATGAGCCGATGGGCAGCGTGAGCCTGTAATTGCCGTGCCAATTCGTTCCCGTATCGGTCGGCGTGTTCAGCACGGTGATTGTTGCGTTGAGAGCGCTGCCGCTGAGCGCGTCCAGTACCTCGCCCGTGATTGTGCCAGCGGGGAGCGCGGTCAGGTCGAAGTCGCGTGTAATTGTTTGGTTGGTGAGGATCGATATGTTAGACATGACGGCCGTTTTATACCCAAATGATGCCGCCTCCGCGCCGTAAATGCCCGCGCGTAAATCGAGATCGTAACGGCCGTATGCGTCCGTTTGAAAAGTGACCGTCACCCCATCCGTCATGCTGATGGTGACGGAGGCTTGCGCCAATGGTTGTCCGTTTCCGCGCACGATGCCGCGCAAAATGCCAGACGGAGCTTGGGTGGCGACGGCGGCATACACATCCAGCCGTCCCCATCCAGAAGCGTTGTCGGGATGGGTGACGGAGATGGGAACGGCCGTTTGCGCCATAATTGCCGCTATTTCTGCTTGTGTCAGCGCGGGGTTGGCCTGTAATAGCAACGCTATTCCCCCGACAACATGCGGCGTTGCCATCGATGTGCCGTTCATCGTGCCGTAGCTGTTACCGGGCATTGCCGAGTAAATTGCCGTTCCGGGCGCGGCGATCCACGGGTTTTGAGCAGTGGTGAGAGGGGAGGGGCCGCGAGAGGAGAACCACGCGATCCCATCCAGATGGTCGCTGGCGGCGACGGAGATGGTGCTGGTAAAACTGGCGGGGGAGTTGACCGTTTCGGGGAAAGGGCCGCTATTGCCGGCTGCAAAGACGGGGATGATGCCTGCGGCTTGCACGGCCAATACATCATCCAAAAAGACGGTGGCGTATGGACTGCCGCCCCATGAGTTGTTCACGATGTCGGGCGCGAGGGCCGGGTCGCCGTCAGGAGCCATCAACCATTGAAAGCCAGCGTGTACGTCGCTTTCGTAAATCGAGCCATGCTCATCGGCGATGCTGACGGCGATCCATTTTGCGCCTGGCGCAACGCCGATGCCGTTTTGGCCAACGGCCGTGCCCGCCACATGCGTCCCGTGTCCATGCAGATCAATGGGGGCGGTCGTCGTCGGCACGCTGGTGTGATACCAGTTGCCCGCGTGCTGAACCGCTCCGCCGCCCAAATTGCCGCGATAATTAGGCAGCAAATCGGGATGCTGCCAATCTACGCCGGTATCCATGATGGCGACGGTGACCCCGCTGCCATCAATCCCCAGCCCGTGCCAAGCGGCGGGGGCGTTGATCTGGTCTATGCCCCAGAGGGGACTTGGCTGTGCGCTGTCGGTGGCGAGTAGTTCGGCAAATCTCTCTTCGGGCGGGTCAAAATAGCGGTGCTGCTCATCGGGCAGGACGGATTCTACGTCGGGACGGGCTTTTATTTGGGCGATGCTGTTGGGTGTGGCGGTGATGACGATGGCATTGATGATCCAGAGGGATTTGTAGGAGGCTATTTCACCAGCTACGCTTCGATTATTGAGTTGGGCGATGAGGGCGGTTTGGCTGTCGGCGGCGGTTTGTTGTAATTGATGGATAACGGCCGTTCTTTGGGCAAGTTTGGTCGTGCGGTGGGCGGGTGCGGGAAGGGGTGTCGCTGCTTTTAAGCGCACGATCACCCGTTCCATTTTGTCAAGGGAAGGGGCGGGCTGGGAGTGAACGGCCGTCGGCTGGTGCAGTAACAGGCCAATCGCTAAGAGCGGTAACAATACAGAAGCAATAAGAATGTGCCATCGGTTAAGACTCATAAGATCATTGATCTCCTCGCTCCCTATTCCTGCTGCTTTTTATGCGGCCAAGAGGAAAATTGATGCGCTTTTGAGGGGACTCGTTTGGCCATGTTTTGAAAGGCAACGGCCGTTTCTTCATTGCGCGGAATGTGGGTGATAATCTCTAAATTGCCAAACGGGGTGTGCGTCGTCAATGGCGCAGTTAAAAAGCGGAACCGCTTCTTTTTAGCCGAGTCAAAGAATCCATTTCCCCCCATTTGGAACGACTCACCGCCGACGAAATACCTTTTCTCCTCATATAAAATTTGTTCCCAAAACCAACGAAATTCCCGATTTTGGTGCAAATGGGCGAATAAATTTTTGAAATATGGTGTCATGCGGTATGGCAATGTCATCCGTCGAAAATAAATCATATTGCCGACAGCAAATTGATGCCACGTCTGCGCCGTCATCTGTTCTCGCGCTTTGGCAAACGCATCGGAAAAGATGAAATCTAATAAATTCACTTTGTTTCCTAATCCTGATAAATTTATATCTGACATATGGTATAACTTTAGGAGCAGTTCGTTGGCTGCGATGACATCCAAATACCGATCTAACAGCAGGGCGGGTTGACGAATATCGGCTAACATCGTTAAAACATTGTTCAGAATTTGTTCGCTCTTTTGTGTGTCTGGATAAATTTGGAGATGGTCTAATCCGGTCGCCAATAAAAAGAAAACGTGCCGCTCGCCGATGGTTAGTTCTAATCCATCGGCGAGATTGAGCAATGTCTGGTTGTCTAATATCGCTCGTTCGCCGCGCTCAATTTTGCCGATGACAATATCGCTCAATGGGGTGCGCGGGTCAAGCGTTCCTATCTTTTTCGCTAATTTTGCTTGTGTCAGGCGATTACCTTTTTTGTCAAAGAGTTCTTTTCGCAGAGCGGCCGTTAAATCACCAAATTCTTGTCTATTCATCACGTTCCTTGAGCGAACTTACCAAAATTGGTAAGTCTATCATCTAAATATGGTTGTTCACATCGTATAATTTGCGTCCACATTGCATATAATGGGTATTGTACTAGATTTTTGGGTAGTAGCCTGTGGAAAAAGTCAGGGCGATTGCAACCTCCAAATCGCACTGTTAAATTCCAAATTTACACCGTTTTTAGCAGCTCCGTAATTGACATAACATGTGAATTGTGGGGAATGTATACGTTATGATTGTCGTGATCGGTTTTTTCGATTTTCGATCACGAAAACGATCACGATCACGAATTAAGGCGAGGTTGCAATCGCCCTGTGGAAAAAGTCAGGGTGATTGCAATATTCAAAATGGGACACTGATTGTACAGATGAATACAGATAAAAAGATCGGAACCAGACCCTTGTGGTCGCCCTTAAACTGGTAGGGGTGGGTGCTGTTTTAACGCGCTTCAGCGCGTTTTCTGTATCAGCCGATGAATTCATTTATCGGCGAAAAGGTATCTTCTCAGTATTCTGGGGAGAGTTGACAAATTTTCCTAATGATACTCGTGTAAAATAAAGTGCTGATCAAATTTGTCAACTCTTGTCCACGATTTATTGAGAAGATACGCGAAAAGGCAGATTGTTTATGTATCAAGGAGCTATTATGGGTGTTAAAAATGGATGGGTTGTGGTTTTTGTCGTTGCGGGATTGCTTTTTGTGCTTTCTGGATGTCAGAAGGAGACAAAGGAGATGGATGCGACGCTTCCTTCTTCGACAGAGAGTTTGCTGGAGCCGAGTCCGAGCGCGAATTTGGAAGAAGAGGAGGAGGTGGTGGAAACGGCCGTTGCAACAACTATCCCGACGGCCATCCCGACGGCCATCCCGACGGCCATCCCGACGGCCATCCCGACAGCCATCCCGAACGAAATCCTATTCTCATCCAATATGCTGGCGGAGTATGCGGGTGTCACCATCTCCTTTTATTACCCCCGCGAGTGGGAAGTTGGTTACTTTTCCGATTCTGGGGTGACTGGCTGGCTTGTCGCTGATTCCGACCCAAATGATGCGTTTTGGGACAAGACCAGCACGGGTGAAGAGATCCTTTTCTTGATTATGTATGCGGATGAGGCGATGTTGAAGAAATTCTCAGAGGAGGAAACGTATATTGAAGTGGAGACAGATGAAGGGCTGGCTCTCTATGTGATCCATGAGGACATATTTGGAGGATATATTATTAGAGATGATCTTATTTTTAAGATTTTCGGCAGTTTTCCATTGGAAAAAGCGAGTGGGATAAGTGATACAGTTGAAGGCGTTATGGGTACATTCGCTGTGGAAGATGCTGGTGACGAAGATTTTGCCGATGTGTGGCTATTGGGAAATCGGGCAGAGGGGGAGATCGAGATGGGGCAAACGGCCGTTGGCTACGTCGCCGACTCTTCGTCAAGCGAATGGCTTTTTGCGGGCACAAAAAATCAAGACATTGGGTTGAGCATCCAAATACACGATGCTGAATCTGCGTTGATGATAGATGTCGTTGACCAGAATGATCACTCTTTGCTACCTGATGGAGCCGTACCTATTGAAGATTCGATCATAGTGAATACGGTAAATATACCAGCGGACGGCATGTATCACATTCAAGTAAGTGCTGCTGCCGGCTTTTTTAGACGAGGCCCGTGGACTCCGCCAGCAGAGGCGAAAACGTATGGTTGGTATGATATTTCTGTGATTGAGCCAACTGATGCCGTTGTATTACCAACGGCCGTTGGCAACGAAAACGAGAACGGTCTCAACCCAGATTGGTTGATTACAGCCAATGACCTTAATGCGTTTTCCGAAAAAACAGGGATTTCCGAATGGAAAGTTGAAGGGGACGACCTTTTATGGGAAACGCGCGTTTGTCGTTACCATTTAGGCCAAAGCAAAGCGTATAAAGAACATTTCTCCATCAATTGTATCATCTCGGCGGTGGGGGGAGCCTCGTTTGAGAGCGTCATAGACAGTTTGTATGAACAAGAGATTCTCAGTTCAACGGCCGTTGAACTTGAGCCATACAACAAATACGATGATGCTCTTGCCATCTTTGGCGACACACTGGATAATGGAGAGATAGTTTTTGACCTATTTTTAATGAAAGACGATCTGGTCTACTGGAACAGCATCACTATCGGTATTCCGCCTGATGCCACGCCTGAAATGATATATGAGAGTAATGGGGAAGGGATTGAAGGGCTTCTCTACGCTTTCACCTCAATCAATATGGGGCGTAGAGACGAATAAAGCTAGAGGATGGAGCTAGAGCGGCCTCTTTTTTCGCTTTAGCTCCATCCTTTTATGAGTAATAATCACGAAATTCGCGGCTGGGTGATGTATGATTGGGCAAACTCAGCCTTTAGTACGACGGTGGTCACCGCTTTTTTGGGGCCGTATTTGTCGGCGATCATTGATACACGGCCGTCTCACACCCTCTCCATCGGCACATACGCCATCGAAGCCGACGCTTTTTTCCCCTTCTGCGTCACCATCTCTGTTATTTTGCAAGTCCTATTCCTGCCCATTTTGGGAACGCTGGCCGATCACAGCAATCTAAAAAAACGATTACTGCTGTCATTCGCCACGATCGGCTCCATCGCTGCCGCCAGCCTCTTTTTTGTGATAGGCGAACGGGCGATGATGGGCGGCCTGCTCTTCATCATCGCCAATTTTTCCTTTGGTGCTGCTCTCGTTTTTTACAACGCCTATCTACCCGAAATCGCCAGCCCAGCTGAACAGGACAGTGTAAGTTCCAAAGGATTCGCCTACGGCTATGTCGGCGGTGGGTTGTTACTGATCCTCAATTTCGCTTTACTGCATTTTGTGGAAGATACAGGGTTGGCGGTGCGGCTGTCATTGGGCAGTGCGGGTGTATGGTGGTTGATTTTTACATGGCTTTTTCCCAAAAGATGGCTGATAGAACGCAGAGCGTCCTCCTCATCCCTAAAAGCGGTTACGTTCATCACCCGCAGCGGGCGCGAATTTTTGCAAACGATGCGCGAAATGAAGGCGAATTATCCACTCACGCTGCGCTATCTCATCGCCTATCTCATTTATAATGACGGCATCCAAACGGTCAATATCGTTGCCACTATTTTTGCCGCTTCGGAGATGGGAATGGGGATGGAGCAGTTGGTCGGCATCATCTTGATGATTCAATTTGTGGCCGCGATTGGGGCTGTGCTGTTTAATAGGGTGGCGGCACGGATCGGGGCCAAGCGGACGGTCATCATCACGCTGCTGGGCTGGACGGGATTACTATTGGCCGCTATTGGATTGATAGAGACGGCCGTTCATGTTTGGATTTGGGCGTTTTTTGAGGCGTTGGTGCTGGGCAGTTCGCAAGCGTTGAGCCGCTCTATTTTTTCTAAAATGGTGCCGCGAAAGCGGGAAGCGGCCTATTTTAGCCTGTATGAAATTAGCGAACGGGGAACATCATGGCTGGGGCCGCTCGTCTTTGCCTTTGCGGTGCAGGTGACGGGCAGTTCACGCTTTGCTCTCTTGCCGATCACGGCTTTTTTTTTAGTCGGCATCGCTCTTTTGTCGGCGACTGATGTGCGCCAAGCGATTTCCCAAGCGGGCAACGAAGTTCCTGTGCGGGTGTGACTCGTTGGAAAACGGCCGTTACTCCAGAGCCGTCTTCACCGCTCCGCCTACGAATTCATCATATGCCCGCATTAATTTGTGGATGATGGGGCCGGGACGGCCGTCGGCGACAGGACGGCCGTTGATCATCGTGATCGGCAGCAATCCGCGTGATGAACTGCTCATCGCCGCCTCATCCAGAGCGGGTAAGCCGGCCGTTTTTACTGTTTCCAGCATAAGCGGGATATTGAGCGCGGGCAGTAATTCTAATATGATGCGCCGCGTGATTCCCTCCAGTACTCCTTCTCCCGCGCTGTATAGCACACCATTCCGCACGCCATAAAAATTAGAGGTGAACCCTTCAAGAATCGCATCCTCATCTATTAGTAAAAACTCGTATACATTTTTATGTGTTTGGCGGTAATGGGTGCGGGCTTGAACAAAATCGGCCGTTTTGTCTAATGGATCGCGGCGGCCAATCCCTTGCGCTGTCTGCACTTGCACGCCGTCCCGATAGAAGGCGGCGGGCGGTGGGGTGAAGGGGATGAGAGCGAGGAGGACGCGGCCGTCTGCCCAAAAATCAAAGCGGATGCGTACATCTGGCTCGTCGGGGAGACGCGCCGCATGGATTGCTCGTCGCAAGATCGGCTCGTTCAATGGCTGCCAGCCCAGTCGTGCGGCCGAACGGCGGGCGCGGGCTAAATGCTCTTCCAAATAGAGAAAAGTATTGCCGTTGAATGTGCGAAAACTGGAGTAAATGCTGTCGGGCGGCAGGTCGTCAAAGGTGGTGATGGCGGGGAGGGGGCGTAACGGCCGTCGGCCTGCCTGCTCTTCTACTTCATAAAAAGTGATCATGCGATTGTTTCCATAGGCTCTGTGTCCATTTCTATCAATGTTACGCCCGGCTGTACAGAGTCGCCGATGGCGCAGTTGATACTGCTAATTACGCCGTCAGCTTGCGCTTGGATGGGGATGACCATTTTCATAGATTCGAGCAAAATCAGCTTGTCACCATCGGTCACCACATCCCCCTCGCTGACCAAAATGTTGGCGACGATGGCGGGAATAGTGGCAGAGAGGGTGCTGTCGTCATCAATGGTCGTTCTCCGTTGCTGCTCTATTTTTTGATAGGTGAAGGAACGGCCGTTGACCCACATCGCCCGTTTGTTCCCGTCAGCGTGACCAGCCGCGCGAATCTGTTGGCGCGTGCCATCAGCCGCCTGCTGCTCTAAAAGAAAGTGACGGCCGTCTTGGTGCAATAGTTGCAAATCGGCCGTTTTGCTGTCACGGGTGACGCGAAAAACGTTCCCTTGCCGCGTCACCTCAATTTCAACTTCCTCATCATTGATTCCGATCTTAAACTTCGCCATTTAGCTCGCTCCGTTGCTTTGCTACAGTGATGGATAGACCGTGAACGGCCGTTATGACCACATTTTCGCCCACATCAATCTCTTCATCCGCGCCCGCTGTCCATAATTCCCCCGCCGCCAAGACAGTGCCGCGATACGCCGCTCTGTCCCTTTTGGCCTTAATCGTCTGCCGCACAACGCCATGTTGACCGATCAACCCTTCGGCCCCCGTGCTGGTGGCCGCATTCCGTATTTGTAACGCTTTGCTGGCGACAAAAACAAATATCGCCCCTGACAAGATGCTGATAAAAAAGGCGGCTGGTAATGTTAAAACGGCCGCTGTCACCGAATCGACCCAATTAAATGTTACCCATAATCCCGACATCATCAGCAGCACACCGATGATAGACATGCCGCCAAATGAGACTGTTTTAGCTTCCAGCATGAAGAAAATAAATGAGATGCTGACCAATCCCAGCCCCAGCCAATTAACAGAGATCAATGTCATGCCATATAGAGCCGTGCTTAAAGAGAGAACCCCCACGAAGCCAATGACCCATCCGCCTGGATGACTGAGTTCAATTAGAATCGCTTGCACGCCAATGATCAATAGCATACTGATAATGATTGGGTTGGCGAGTATGTCAAAAATGTGTTCATCCATTGTATGCCGTCCAGTTTAGAAATAATAATGCCCCCTGATTATAACATAAATCAAAGGGCGTGTTGTTGCATGATGTTATGTAAAAATGAACTGTAAAAATGGAACGCGGATGCTTCGCATGCGGATTGAAGATAGAACGCAGATGACGCAGATCATCAGGATAAACGCAGATAAATCAAGAAGAATCTGTAAGCTGTAAAGATGCCCACATTTACAACTCCTTGCGGAGGCTGTATAGTTCGTCAACAATAATTGTTCATTGCTGATTATTAATTCATTATGATAATTCTCCTCCTCACCCCCCAGCTTCCCTATCCTGCCCATCAAGGGACGAGTTTGCGTAATCTTAATATTTTGCGCGGGCTGGCAGAGCGGCATACTGTTCATTTGCTCACCTTTTTGGAAGAAAACCAGAGTGATGAGCGTGAAGCTATTGCTCCGTTACACGCCCTTTGCCGACAAATCACGACCATCCCTGCGCCGCCGCACGGCAAATTCAGCCGCCTGCGCCACCTTGTCATCAGTCGGCTGCCTGATATGGCACACCGTCTGTACAGCCCTGTTTTTGAGGCTGCTCTGCGCCGCCTGTTGGCAGAAACGGCGTTTGACATTGTGCAGATTGAAGGGATTGAGTTAGCACGGTATGGAAAGATAATTCGCATAGTCAGTCCAGATAGTCAACTCATTTTCGATAATCATAATGCGGAAACGGCGTTGCAGCGACGTAATTTTGAAACGGACAAGCGCAATCCGCGCCGTTGGCTGGCGGCGGCTTATTCCAGAGTTCAGATGGGGCGGCTGGCTCGTTTTGAGGCGTGGGCGTGCGGCTTGGCTGATGGGGTAACGGCCGTTTCCGTCCCTGATAAAATCGAATTACAGCGGCGTGCCCCCCATATTCCGATCACCGTCATCCCCAATTGTGTTGATGTGCGCGATTATGCGGTCGGGGATGAACTGAACTCCATTCCCTTTGATTTGTTGTTTAGCGGCAAGATGGATTATCGCCCTAACGTGGATGCGGTCTTGTGGTTTGCGGATGAGGTGTGGCCGCGTATTTTGGCAAAACGGCCGTCTACCACATGGGCAATCGTCGGGCAAAAGCCGCATCCTCGTTTGGATCGTCTGCGCGGACTGGACGGGGTGACGGTTACGGGCTGGGTGGAGCGGGTGCAGCCGTATTTGGCGGGCGGGATGGTGTATGTGATGCCGTTTCGCATAGGTAGTGGAACACGACTCAAACTAATAGAAGCGATGGCGAGCGGTAAGCCCATTGTCAGTACACGGATGGGCGCGGAGGGATTTCCGGTGCAAAACGGCCGTCAACTCTTATTGGCTGATGGGGCGGAGGAGATGGAAACGGCCGTCTTATCTCTGCTCGATGATCCTATCGCCCGTGAACGTTTGTCGGTAACGGCCGTTGCTTTTGCCCAACAGTACGATTGGCGGCAGGTTATCCCCTTATTTGAAAAGGCTTACCAGTTTAGGTGACAGGCACTCGGCAACTGCCAGTCACCCCCTCTTTATCAATTCCCCATATTCTCCTCATATCATCTTCATACCTGCCCGCTACTATTATTGACATAGAAGGTAACTACTCAGCCTATCAATTATTTCACCACAAAGAATCAAAGATCACAAAGAAAATCTTAAAAAATCTCGTGTTCTTCGTGTCTTTGTAGTTAACTTGGACAATGGCTAGTATAACTTGGCCTAAGTTCTTAGATGATATACGCTGCCTGTATCGGGAATCGGAATTCCCGATACCTATTTATGGGAGTTGCGGGAATTCCGATTCCCGCAACAAATAACATATAAGGACTTCCGCCAGTGTGTACTAGGGCGATTGCAACCTCGCCTTAATTCGTGATCGTGATCGTTTTTGTGATCGAAAATCGAAAAAATCGATCACGAAAACGATCACGAAATACGATCAAGTGTATCTTCTCAATAAATCGTGGACAAGAGTTGACAAATTTCATCAGCACTTTATTTTACACGAGTATCATTAGGAAAATTTGTCAAGTCTCCCCAGAATACTGAGAAGATACGATCAAGTCAAGAATAATTAAGTTTACAAATTAGCACAAATAAGTACAGAATACGCCCCAAGCGTAACTTCTCAAAAAGCTGGGGGCATGAGTACAGCTAATTAGGAAAGGAACGAATTTACTCGACTAACGTAATTTGTTCCTTTCTTAATTGGTTGTACTCACCCCGAAATATTGAGAAGATGCCATTTCAGCTTATTTCACCAGTAAAATCGACCATAAAAAGGCAATATGGACAAGTTAAACACCTCCCCCAAACTTTCTGATTCGATTCTTCAAGCTGTACCATTGATGCTTGGTTTCCCCGAAAAACGTTTCTCGGTAGATTATGATCAAGAAGTGGATGTTCTTTACATCAATTTTCAACACCCTCAAGAGGCAACCGATTCAGTTATGACAGACGATGGGCTTTTATTGCGTTATCGCGATCAAGACCTTGTTGGTATTACTGTTACCTATGCGTCAGAGCGTTCTTAATGCAGGGAAAACGGCCGTTTTTGAGTTGGATATCCATCCCCATCCGATTATTTCTAATATCCGTTGTTGTCGTAGAAACGGCCGTTTACCCCACTATATCCGCATCCCATTTTTTGTTGATGCGATTGTGAAAAAGCGACGGTTACCTGCTATACTATACCCATAGAAGACAATTTCATTAGTAAAAAAGGTGAACAGATGAGTACATCAACCATAAATTCAACAATCGTAATTAGAACAGGGCAGGGGCTGACAATTGCTGGCACACGCATTACGCTGTATACAATTATGGATCATCTTAAAGCAGAATGGCCTGCCCATTTGATTCGTGACTGGTTTAATTTATCAAACCAACAAATTCAAGGCGTATTAGATTACATTCACGCACATCCCAAAAAAGTAGAAGACGAATATCAGCAAGTATTGCAAAAAGCAGAAGAGACAGAACGGTATTGGCGGGAATATAACCGAGAACATTTTGCCAAAATTGCAGCCATGCCTTATCCACCAGAACAAGAAGAAATGCGTGCTAAATTAAGAGCCAGGAAGATGACGTGGACGGAACATTAATACGCTTTTTGAGTGACCATGACATTGAAGGATATGCCCAACTGCTGTGGGGAACATTGGCATCACTGGGATGGCTTGAAATTGTTTCTCTGGAATTGTCAACTTTTTATGAAGTTGGCTTACCCATCAACAGCAACGATAGAGAAGTATGGCGTTTTGTTCAAAAAAACAGAATGATTTTGATTACCAACAATCGAAATATGGAAGATGATTCCTCTTTGGAACATACGCTGCGAGAAGAAAATTTACCAACTTCTTTACCCGTGTTGACAATAGGCAATGTTGAGCGTTTATCCGAGTCAAACTATCGTAAACGGTGCGCGGATATGCTGGTTGAAATCGCTCTTGATTTACAAAACCATCGCGGCCGAGGACGAGTTTACATTCCGTAGTAATTTATAAAAATTATGTATCTTCTCAATATTCCGGGGAGACCTGACAGATATTACGTTAAACTCCTTGATAAAATCGCGTATACGCGCTCAAAATTCTTAATCACCCTGTAGAGTGGCGGGATTTTCATACAAGACGATTAGACC